>CALHTB010000065.1 GCA_938038785.1 uncultured Acidimicrobiales bacterium | reverse complement strand
GGCGAAGCCTTCATCGTTCTTCTCGAAGAACTACCGAACAGCCCGGGCCCTGCGCCCGGGCTGTTTGCGTTTTTGCTCTGAATCTGTGGTCCGTGGCCGGGAAGGGTCCGGCTAGCGGACCACAGATCTTCAGCCGGCATTCTGTGGTCCGTGGCCGGGAAGGGTTCGGCTGGGGGACCACAGATTTTCTCGGGAATGCGGTGCTCGGGTGAGCGTTGGGTATGGCATGAACGCAACGGCGGTTAAGGACGAGCTCAGTCGGTATCGGGACAAGGTCGGCGTACCCGCCGTGATCGGGGCAGTCACCAACGCTGACGAGCTCGAAGCCATCGATGTTGTCGGTATGCGGTCGCGAGACGACGACACCCCCGCAACGGTCGACGACGCGTGGCACATTGGCTCATGTGGCAAGTCGCTCTCCGCATTGCTGTATGCGCGGCTGGTCGAGTCGGGCCGAGCGCAATGGGGTGTTCCGATTGCGTCGTTCTTTGACGATCTCACGGGGCTCCACCCCGGCTGGATGGACTCGACCATCGATGAACTTCTGCGCTGTCGGGCCGGGGTCCGGGCAAATCCGACCGGGGCTGAGATGAGTGACTCTCACAGCACTTCGTTATCGGCGGTGGACGAACGCAGCGCCGCAACCGAGCGCACCTTAAGCGATCCCCCGAAAAAGCACGGGGAGTTCGTCTACTCGAACCTTGGATACATGGTGGCGGGTGCAGCCATCGACCGACTGGCTGAAGCGTTGTTCGAAGATGTCCTGCGGACTGAAATTCTCGACCCGCTTGGAATCACGAGCGCGGGCATTGGTCCACCTCCGCTCATTCGAGGACATCACTCGCGCTTGAGTCTCCCGGGAATCACTGCGGGCCGCGGTCGACCGGCGATCCCGGGCGATTCGAAGTTCGCAGACAATCCGTCGCTGCTCACCCCGGCTGGACGGCTTCATCTGTCGGTTCCCGATTGGGCGAAGGTGCTACGGGTCTTCCTCAACAACGGCGCCCCACTTGTGTCGCCCGAGACGATCGAGCATTTGCTTGCCGATCCCGATGCGAACGGCAAAGGTCGGTCGATGTCGATGGGATGGGCCGATGGTGCGACGATGGGCGTCACCCACGGCATGCAAGGCTCGAACACACTGTGGGCTGCAACTGCGCTTCTCGATCGCGTCAACGGTCGGGCCGCGCTATGCGTCGCGAACGACGGGCGCACCCGCGTGCTGATGTCCCAACCTCAGCTGGCGAAGCAACTCTTGGACCTTGCCTAGCCAGCGAGCTGAACGAACGCTGCTGGTCAGAACAAGAAGTTTGATAGCGCTCGCCATCCTGCATAGACGAGGCCGGGGCCCACGAAGGCCGTGATCAGAATGATCAAGATCACGAACCAGGGAGCCTCGTGCCACTGATCTTGCGCGCTCATTACCGCTCGTTCGAGGCGGACACGAGTCTTCGACTTCACCAACTCAGTTTCTCATACGGTTGCCGAACGGCTCGCGATCGTTGAGTTCATCCCCTCGAGCGAGCATCCGTCGACCGTGATGCGGTGCATAACCCGGCGGTGTCCGGCGTAGTCGTTCTCGGCCAGGTGCCAGACCGCACGGTTGTCCCAGAACGCCACCGATCCTGGCTCCCAGGTGAAGCGACAGGTGAACTGTGGTTGACCAGCATGTTCGTACAGCGCCAAGAGCATGAGCTTGGCCTCTTCGTCGTCCATACCGTCGATACCGATGGTAAATCCCGGGTTCACGAACAGGCACGGCTTTCCCGACAGTGGGTGCTTGATGACCATTGGGTGCACGGTGTCGACAAGCTCGTCACCCGCTTCGGCGTTGCCGATACGGCCCTTGAAATCGGGGATCCGCTCGTAGGCGCCGTCCCTGGCAAAGATGTGTTTGCCCGAGTGCAGCGCCGAGTGTGTGTCGACGAGGTCGCGCAATTGGGTGGGTAGCGCCTCATAGGCGGCGTTCATCGAGGCGAACAGCGTGTCTCCACCGGTTGGAGGAAGTTGACGCGCCACCAAGATCGACCCGAGTGCGGGCTCGGCGTCATAACTGTGGTCGGCGTGCCACGCGCCGCCAATGTTGAAGTCGTCGGTTGGCTCTTTCACCACGAGCGCAATCTCGGGGTAGTCGGGATGGCGAGCAAAGAACCGGTTCAGGTTGATGGTCGAGAACTTCCGAGCGAACGCAATGTGGGCATCTTCGCTGAGGTTCTGGTCGCGGAAGAAGATGACGCCGTGGTTGGCGAAGGCCTGCTTCACGATGGCGAGTTCGTCTTCGGACAGGTTGGCGATGTCGACGCCGGTTACTTCAGCTCCGGTGCCTTCGAGCGGCGAAACGGTGACCATCTGGATTTCCCCCTTGCAGGCCTGGCGAGAGGCCGGCCGTAACTCCTTAGTACCATCGCACGTGATGAGGCGCACCATCGACATCCCGCAGTGGCTCGAACTGGCCCTCACCGTGCGCGGAAGCAAAGACCCGGTGCTCGTCGGCCCGGGCGAGACCCGATGGAACACGCGCACCCCCGATGGTCCGGGGGCGTTGCAGCTTGTGCGCACCGGTGACACGACCGTCGAGGCCGAAGCGTGGGGGCCCGGAGCCGATTGGATGCTCAACCAAGCACCGAAGCTGTTGGGTGCCGACGATGACATCTCCACGTTCACACCTCCGAAGGGCCCATTAGCCGACAGGTGGCGTGCCCGGCCGTTTCTCTTGGGTCGCACCGACCGCCTGTGGGACTCACTTGTCGGAGGGGTGTTCGGCCAAAAGGTGCAGGTGGCCAACGCCGTAAAGGCTCGCCGTCTTCTCTCTCGATATCACGGTGATAAGGGCCCTGGTCCGTGGGGTGGATGGGTGCTGCCCTCGCCCGAGCGAACCGCCGAGCTTGGGTATGCCGACTTTCATCCGCTCGGCGTTGAGCGCAAGCGCGCCGAGATCTTGCTCCGGTGCGCCCGTGAGATGAGTCGGCTTGACGGGCTCGAACAACGAACCCCACAACAGGTGCAGGCGCGGCTCGAACGGATCCGAGGCATCGGCCCGTGGACTTCCGCGATGGTGACCGCCAGTGCGCTCGGCGACGCTGATGCTGTTCCCGTTGGCGACTACCACTTGCCAAACACGGTGGCATGGCATTTGGCTGGCGAGGAGCGTGGCGATGATGCCCGAATGCTCGAGCTGCTAGAACCGTACGCCGGACACCGGTGGCGGGTGCTGCGTCTGGCAAAATCAGCCGGGTCGGCCCCAAAGCGAGGGCCGAAGCTGTCACTCACCGGGGACGGTCTGCACATGGAAGGCAGCTACATGAAAAACAGGGGTCGGCCTCGACCGTGATAGGAAACCGACAGTGAACGCATTCACATCTGTCCGTATCGATGGCGAACTGCACGACCCGGCAACGGCTTCCATCCCCGTGTCCGACATGGGTTTCATCAGGGGCTATGGAGTATTCGAAGTAATTCGCGGGCTCTCTGGCAAGTGCTTCCGCATGCAGCCTCACCTCGACCGGCTCGAACGCAGCGCAGGCATGCTCGGCATTGAACTACCTGACGTCGCCGCGCTGACGTCATGGTGCGAACACGCAGCCACGTTCCATGACGACTGCGTTATCCGAGTGCTGGTCTCGGCCGGCGACGACCCGTTCGTGGGTACAACCCGCGTTGTTGTCACGTCTGAGCAGGCCAACCCGCAGCCGGCCGATCTCACGCTGCTTCCCTTGGTAGCACCCTGGCACTCCGACGGCGAACGGTGGGAACTGCTGCAGGCCAAGACATTGTCCTATGCCAACAACTTCGGCGCTATCCGAACCGCCAAGGTCAACGGCTTTGGTGACGCCTTGCTCATCGGGCGGTCGGGTCGCATTCTCGAAGGTCCTACCTTCACTATTGGTTGGACCGTCGAAGAGGACGGGCGAACCATCTACGAAACCCCAGCAATGTCGCTCGGCATCCTCGACTCGATCACTCGTCAGGTTGCTCTCGACGCGGCTGCCGAGGCTGGGCTGGTGTTTCGCGAAGTCGAGGTTGGCCTCGACCGCTTGGACTTCGCGTTGGAGTTCTTTGCGCTGTCCACCCTTCGAGATGCCATCTCGGTGACCGTCGTTGGTGAGCGCGAGTTTCCAGTTGGTCCGGCGGTAAAGGCTCTGCGCGAAGCAATGGCCGAACTCACCGTCCGCGAGCTGGCGTAGACGTCGATAGCCTCCAAACGTGGAAGAACGTCCAACACCGTCCCCGGCCAAGCTCCTCAACCAGTTCAACGACTGGTTGGGTGAGACCGAAATGCCCGGCCGCACTATGTCCTACTTAAAGACCGGCTTCTTGCCCGAGGTGCTCGCCGAGAACGAGTCCGAGGCGGTCACAGCCATGCTCGAATCGTGGGATGGCTGGGAACGTGGCAACACCCGACCCGAGATCGTGCTTGGCGTTATGCGCGACAACGGCTTGGTTGAACTGTTGACCAAGCTCGCCGCTTGACCGAGGCCGACGCCCCGAGGGGCGGCCCCCAAGTAATTCCGCACCCGGTCGATTGGCGCGAGTGCGAGGCCCGACCCTGGGTGATTCCCGAGCCATTCACGCTCGCAACAATCGAGCAGGCGGTAGTCGCCTACGAGCCATCGGAGCTCTTCCGCGGTCCCGCGGTTGAGCGCCCGAAAACTCCCGGTCGGCGATCAGCTGTTCTCGTCGCCATTTACGATGGCGAGCACGGACCAACAACGATCCTCACCCGACGACCGCAACATATGCGCAAACACGCGGGCGAGATCGCCTTTCCCGGCGGTGCGCACGACGAAACCGACGAGTCGATGTGGCACACCGCGCTCCGCGAAGCTGAAGAGGAGGTGGCCCTCGACCCGAAGTTGCCCCGGCAGATCGGTGAGATCGATCGGTTCGTTACCGGCGCAAGCTTCTCGTTGGTCCAGCCAATTGTGGCTGCACTTGCTGGGCGGCCGAAGCTCACCGCGTCACCCGATGAAGTCGAGCTCATCTTGCACGTGCCGCTCACCGAGCTCATGACACCTGGCGTATACCGAGCTGAAGAGTGGTTCTACAACGGCGAGTGGCGTCTGATGCACTTCTTCGACCTCGTCGGTGACACGGTCTGGGGAGCAACCGCCCTCATGCTCCACAACCTGCTCGAAGTCACCGAAAGATTTGTACACAGAAACTGACCGTATAGGTCTGAAACTATGTATAAATCCCGGATGAGAGATTTGTACACAGAAACTGACCGTATAGGTCTGAAACTATGTACAAATCTTTGGTGCGTGGTGGTTGGTGGGGTTGGATGTGGCAATCTCCTCCGATGAGTTATCAACCGCCGATGTCCAACGACGAGTTTCGTCGGGCCGGACATGAGATGATCGACTGGATTGCTGACTACTGGGAGCGGGTCGAGACGTTGCCCGTACTTAGCCAGGTCGAGCCCGGTGACGTGCGGGCGTCGCTCCCGGCCGCACCACCGCAGAGCGGTGAAGCCTGGTCCGACATCATGGCCGATGTCGACGAGTTCATCGTCCCAGGCATCACCCACTGGCAGTCTCCAAACTTCTTCGCCTACTTCCCGGCCAACGCGTCTCCGCCGTCGGTGCTTGGCGAGTTGATGTCTGCCGGGCTTGGCGTGCAGGGAATGTTGTGGGCCACATCGCCCGCATGCACCGAGCTCGAAACGCTCATGATGGATTGGATGATCGACCTTTGCGGTCTTCCCGACCGGTTCCTCTCGTCGGGTGCGGGTGGCGGGGTGATCCAAGACTCCGCATCATCGGGAGCCCTGGTCGCAATTCTCGCGGCCCGGGAGCGAACCGCTGGCCAGTACCGCTGGGAAGAGCTCGTGGCGTACAGCTCCGAACACGCCCACTCGTCGATGATCAAGGGATGCCGAATCGCCGGCCTAATGGAGAGTCAGATCCGGGCAATTCCGAGCGACGAAACCCACGCCATGGACCCCGCGGCTCTCCGCCAGGCGATGATCGACGATATTTCTGAAGGGCGCCGGCCGTTCTTCGTGCAGGCCACCTCGGGAACAACCTCCTCGACGGCCTTTGACCCGGTCGATGCCATTGCTGATGTATGCAAAGAGTTTGTCGCCTGGCTGCACGTCGACGGCGCCTTCGCCGGGTCGGCCGCGGTCGCACCCGAATTTCGGTTCGTGAACGCCGGCCTCGAGCGAGCTGATAGCTACACCTTCAACCCGCACAAATGGCTGCTCACCAACTTCGATTGCTCGATGTTCTACGTCGCTGACCGCCAACCGATGATCGCCGCTCTCAGCGTGTTGCCCGAGTATCTGCGCAATGCCGCGTCAGATGCGGGTGACGTCGTCGATTACCGCGATTGGCAGATCCCGCTGGGCCGCCGCTTTCGGGCGCTCAAGCTCTGGTTTGTCATCCGAACCCATGGCGCAGAAGGCTTGGCGAACTTCGTAAGAAGCCATGTCGAGATGGCAAAAGACTTTCACGCCCGCATCGAAGCGCACCCGCAGTTCGAGATCGTCGCGCCAACAACACTGTCGCTCGTCACCTTCCGCCATACCGGCGGTGATGCCGACAATGAGCGAATCCGCGACGCCATCAACAACGGCGGCGAGGCCTACATCACCCACACCAAGCTCAACGACCAGACGGTGCTGCGCCTCGCAATCGGAGCGGTTCGCACCGAGCAGCGTCATATCGACGGCGTGTACAGCCTGCTAGCAGCGCTGGCCTAGGAGAAAAGCACGGAGTAGCGCTGCTAGCTCGGAAGCTCCAGCGTCGATTCAACAATGTCGTTGGTCACCAACGACATGTCGGTGAAGAAGTGTCGAGGTTCAATCAACTCGGGGGTTGTGCCCTGGATACATGCCAGAATCACCGGCGTGGTGTTGATCACAGACTGAGCACGAGGGTCGTCGCTTCGGCATTCGTCTGGGAGCTTCGTCGCCCGAAAGACTCCCAACCTCTCTCGTGCTGACTGTTCGGTCCACGACGCCCCGATTTGGGCTGTTGCTTCGAACTCGGAGCCATGGTCGGCCTGCACAACAATGAGCGCATTTGGGTCGGCTTCGAGTAGATCGTCCATGGCCGAGGCGAGAATTTGGGCGATGCAGCGAGCCTGGTTGGCGTACAACGGTCGGAACTCAGGCTGGTGTCCGTCTTCGAGCGTGGTGCCAGGAGCGGCGTTGTCCCGGAATGAACAGTCCGCTTCGTACCGGTATGGCTGGTGCGGGCCAATGATGTGCGACACGAGGACATACGGTGCATCGGAGGCCCTGGCCGCGCGTGTATCGAGCACGCTATCGACCACAGTTTGGGGTTCGGGCAGTCGACGAAAGTCGGTGATACCGAGTTGCCAACGCAGCGGCGTGTGCCACCACACTGCCTTCTTGGCTTCGGCATTTCCGGCGTCGGCCCCGAGACAGATATCGGCAATGCGCGGATCGCAGCGGCTGGGGTCCCACGCGCCAGAGCTGGCGAACCAATATTCGTAGCCGATCGAACGCAGCGAATCGACGAGGAAATTGTCACCTCGAATTGCTGGCTTCCCGCTTCCCCAGATCTCCGCAACTTGCAGCGCGTCGTCAGGAGTGTGGTGATAGGTCGCATTCAGCATCGAGGGCATGGACAAGATGGTTTGGCCGTAGTTGCTTGTCGCGTCGCGGTCGATTTTTAGGCCGAGTTGGTCGAGCTTGCCAGGTGCATCACCGAGGTTGAACTCGATGTCATGGTCAGCGAATTGTTCCGATGTCACCCGAGGGTTAGCGAATCCGTCGAGAACGAACAGATAGACATTTGGCGTTCGGACAGGTTGGTCTGATAGAGCGATCGCTTCGGGGATCTCCGCGGCGGTGCTGCCAGAGGTCTGTCCACTAGCCGAGGCAAGGGGCGCGATAACAAGAAATGCTGCGAGCGCAGTTGATGCAGCCCCCGCCAGCGACACGATCACTCGAGAATTGCTCAACAGCCAGATCACTACCACGGCAGCGGGCAGGGAGCTAAGGAGCCAGAAGAAGGTCAGGGAGGGGAGTTGGTTCGAACCGGGAACCCACGTCAGCGAGTAGAAGCCATACCCGAGTGCGGCGACCAGGCCGCCAGCGACATGTGGCGCAATCCGGCGGCTGAGAACAAGAACTGTCGTGGCAGCAATGACGGCGGTGATTGCTATTGCGCTGTAGAACGGCGTGGACTGCGCGACCGCATCGGCGTTGTTGAATAGCAGTAATGCCGTGGGCGTGATCGAGAGCGACACACCCAACATGACGCTTGGGATCAGCGTGTGCTTGATGGCGTCGGCGCGGAAGAGTCTGCCCAATCGCGTGAAAATGGCGCCGATCGGCGAAGCAAGATCTCCTCGCTCTTCCCTCGCAGTTGTGTGACTCATGTGATTACCGAGCGCCCCTCGTAGACGGGCCACTACGCGACAAAGATCCACAGCGGGCGAACCCTCTGCGGATCAGGTTGTCGAACTTGGGCGTGTTAGCTGATGGCAGCTTCGACGTCGAGCTCTTCGATTTCGTCGGTGACGGCCTCTGTGGCCTTTGCCGCGCCTGCAGGCTTTTTCTTCTTGAATGAAGAAACAAACGACTGTGCAGCGACCTTGGCGCCAGCCAAGCCACCGGTTGCGACAGCGGCGATTGCGGCTGCGGTTCCTGCATCGATATATGCGAGCATGATGACGTCCTTTCGAGGCGCACTCTTTCGAGGCACCAGGGTTCTATTTGTAATTCGACCAAATTCGGTGGTTTCGCCATGGGCCTTCTGATCTATTCGGCAGTGCGATCGTCTGGATGAGGCGACTCGTAAAAGACTTCATTGAAGTAGTTCGTGACAAAGATGCGAGGTTCGATGAACGTAGGTGGCGTCTGGCTCAGACACGCTTGCAGCATCGGCAGGGTGTTGATCAACGATTGCGCGGCAACGTCGTCGTATCGACAGTCATCGGGAAGCCTGGTCATGCGAAAGATGTCAATGCGTTCGCTGAACGTTTCGTCGTGCCATGTTGGATCGTCGGTCAATGTGAACGATGCCCCATGGTCACCTTGGAGAAGTATCAGTGCGTCTGGATCAGCAGCGATCAGTTCTTCCATTGCTTCGCCCAGCATGGTGGCCGTGCACAACGCCTGCCCCACGTACTCCGCGCGAAACTTCGGGTCGCTACCACTCGACAGCGTGGACTCTGACTCGATCGGTCCGCAGTCGCTGTCGAAACGATATGGCTGATGAGGCAGCATAAGATGGGAGTAGACGAATATCGGTCCGGTTGCTTCGCTGCGAACCTCGTTGACTAACGAGACCACCTTCTTGGGGTCCTGTGCGCCATTGAGTTTGGGAGTAACGATCTCCCGGATAGGCGTGTTCGACCAAATGGCCTCGAATGTTTCATAGTTGATTTCCTCGTCACCAATGCAGCGGTCGGCTACCGAGGTGTCGCAGTTGCCTTCACCCCAGATCCCCGATCCGGAGTGCCAGTATTCGTAGCCGGCTTCGGCGAAGAACGTGACCGTCTTGTTGTGACCGCGCAGAGCGTCTGCACCAGAAACGCGGACGGAAAAGTCGGGCGCCTCGTCGGTCTCGACGAGGGGGTACTCGGCGTTTAGTAGCGATGGCACGGAGAGTCGGGTCTCGGCGTAGTTGGATCGAGCATTCGGCTCGAGCGCAAAGCCCAGGTCTTCGAGACGAGCGAGATGCGGCCCGAAGTCGACATTCTCTTGCCCCATCTCTTGCTCAATAACTCGGGGATGAGAGAAGGCGTCGAGAACGAACATGTAGACGTTCGGCTTGCGTGTGAGCTCACCGACGAAGGCGAGAGACTCGCCCGGATCGGCTTCGAGGTCCGAGTTTGCCCCTAGAGGACCCGAGAGTGTGAGACCCGTTACCGCGATGATGGCCGCCGCAGTTGCGACCGCCAAGATGCGTGCGGAGTGGTCACTGAGCCAAACGAATATCCACGAGGCAAAGAGGCCAAGTACAAGCCAGCCCAGAACGAGAAGCACCGTGTTCGTGGCCGTTGCCCACGACATCGAGAAGAATCCATAGCCAAGGACGCCGCAAGTGATGCCCGCAACGTGCGGCGCCACACGTGTCGCCAGGAGCGCCGTCGTCGTTGCCGCGGTGAGTGATGCCACAAGGCCAATGGTCAGGATCGGGCGAAGTTGTGCGATCTCGCCATAGTTGGTGGCAACGAGAATCGCCAGCGGAAGCGACGTGAGCGCGCCCGCAAGGAGCGGGCTTGTAAGTCGCGTTCCTTCGACGGGCTCATGCCCAAACGTGTTCCGAAGACCGCTGACAATCTTCTTGATCGGTGATGCGGTGGGAGCCTCAAACATCGATGCTGCCTATGTGGTTCGGAGCCTGCCGAGCCGGCCAAGGTGAAGCATCGAACGGGTGCCGCTCGAAAGGGTCTGCTTCTCGATCAGTGTGAAGTACGGGGCGGTGGCTGAAAGGAAGCTGTCGAGGCTGTAGTCGAACGTCTCGGGGTTGGTTTTGCGTTGAAGGAGATGCTGCACCTTCTCGTCTTCGCGGTGAACGAACTCGACAAGAAAGTCTGATCCCACTTCTGACATCCACACACCGAGCTGGGAGACGGGAACGTTCCCGGTGAACACGACGTGGTGGAACACCGCAAGGGAAAGCACCAAGTCCGGCTGGATCCGTTCGAAGAAGCCTGTGCGTTCGGCCGAGCGCCAACCCATCGATGGTGATGGGTTCGTCGCGTCCTGCACGAGGGGGAGAATGTTCTTCGTTTTGTTCGAGACGTACAGACGGTCGACCACGAGGGGGTCCCCATCGGCGGCAACAACTCGGTCGGCATGCTTGGCCGCTATTGCCGAGAAGTGCCCGTCGTTGGCTCCCATGTCGAGCACGACGTTCGGCTTCGTGTCCGCGACGACCTTCTCCACATAGTCACCCTTTTCGGCGAGTGCGCTGTCGGTGTAGTGCGAACGATCGGCGTAGCCGCTCCAAGTCGACACGCCGCCTGGTGCCTCGAGCTTTGTCAGGCACTTGTGCATTGCGGCGAGGATGTTCCGATAAATGTCGGTGCTCATCGCCGCGGTCGACTCGCTGACCTGGTCAACGCTCATGTCGGACCGGTTTGCTGCCTGATACGGCAAGATCACGTACTTGGCCACACCACGTTTGATGATGTGCGTCTTGAGCAAGCCGTAGGCGTCGTTGAGCGAGACTTGGCCGAAACCACCTCGCAATTGTGGTGCGAGCTGAGCGCCGGTATGGGCTGAGACCATCAGCGGATAGAGAAAGTGCTCGCAGAATTGGGTGTAGGCCCACCAGGGTTCGTTGTCCCCCCGGCGAACGAACGATCCATGATCGATAAAGACGGGCCGACCGTTGGTGAATACGACATTGAACGACGTGGCATCGGACATCGTCCAACCATCTTCGGCAATGAGCTGCAGCATCTCGATATGTAGCAGCGCAGCATCCCGAAGCATCGACCAAGTCCATTCCCACGGATAGTTCCACTCGGGGATCTCGGTATGGGTAAGTGTGAGTCGCCCGGTGCTGTCGGTACTCGATGTCAGTGGTTCCTCGAGGTCACCGCGCTCCACCAGTCGCTTGCATGCCGAAGACGCAAGAAACTCTTGCGCTAGCGCCGCAGCTCGAGGCTCAAAAACACGCGTCACCGCTCCGTCGACGATGACGTGAGAGTTCGGATCTCGAAACGATGATGCAGACCGCTGATCGACTGCGGTCTCGCCGTTGTATTGCTCGGAAATAGACACCTTTAGCTAGTCGGCCCGAGGTCGCGGTTTGTGAGTCATTCGGACTAATCGTCGTTTCCGCTTTCGCTGCTCGCTGACGTTGGTAGATTGGTCGTTTCCTCAACGGAGCAGGGTGTGGCTGACATCGATATTGGCATGGGCAAGTCGGGCCGTCGGGCCTACGGGTTCGACGACATTTCCATCGTGCCGTCGAGGCGCACCCGGGACCCCGAAGACATCGACCTCACGTGGGAGATCGATGCGTATCGCTTTGACGTGCCATTTATGGCGTCGGCGATGGACTCGGTCGTCAGCCCCGCAACCGCTATCGAGATTGGCCGCCAGGGCGGCCTGGGTTCGTTGAACCTCGAAGGCTTGTGGACTCGCTATGAGAACGCCGACGAAGTGCTCGCCGAGATCGGGACTCTCGACGACGATGCGGCGACACGTCGAATGCAACAGCTCTACGAAGCTCCCATCGATCCCGACCTCATCGTGCAGCGCATTGGCGAGATCAATGACGCCGAGGTCGTTAGCTGCGCTGCCATCAGCCCGCAACTGGCTACCGAGCACATCGACACGATCCTCAAGGCCGAGCTCGGGCTTCTCGTTATTCAACAGCCGGTGATTTCCGCCGAGCATGTGTCGACGACGCAAAGCGAACCGCTCAATCTGAAGACCTTCATCCGTCGGCTGGAAGTTCCCGTCATCGTCGGCGACTGCGCTAGCTACTCCGCGGCGCTTCACCTGATGCGTACTGGCGCTGCCGGTATTCTGGTTGGTGTGGGCACTGGTCGGGCGTCAACCCTGCACAGCGTGCTTGGCATTGGCGGCCCGCAGGCCACCGCGCTGGCCGACGCCCGTGCAGCTCGGATGCGCCACCTCGACGAAACCGGCGTGTACACCCACATCATTGCTGACGGATCGATGTCGACCGGCGGCGACGTCGCTAAGGCCGTCGTGTGCGGTGCCGACGCCGTCATGCTCGGCGCACCACTGGCTGCAGCCACCGAGGCGCCGGGCAAAGGATGGCACTGGGGCGTGCAGAGCGTGCACCCAACCGTTCCTCAAGGTGGGCGCGTTGCCGTTGCTCCACGAGGCAGCCTTGCCGAGATCATCCACGGTCCTTCCCATGCTGATGACGGTGCGCTGAACCTCGCTGGTGGCCTTCGTCAATCGATGGCCATGTGCGGTTACACCGACTTGAAGGACTTTCAGAAAGCAGAAGTGTTGGTGCGACAGTCATGACCACTCCCGACCCCGCAGATGAGTCTGTTCTGGTCGTCGATTTCGGCGCGCAATACGCCCAGTTGATCGCCCGGCGCGTGCGCGAAGCCCACGTCTACTCCGAGATCGTGCCCCACACGATCACCGCCGCCGAGATCGAAGAGAAGGCCCCCACCGGCATCATCTTCTCTGGCGGACCGAAGTCGGTGCACGTCGACGGCGCCCCGATGATCGACCCCGACGTCTACGACCTGGGCATTCCGGTTCTGGGCATTTGTTACGGCGCTCAGCTCATTGCCCATCAATGTGATGGCACGGTTGGCCGCAACGAGCGTGGCGAGTATGGGCGAACCGAATTGGCCGTTAACACCGAGTCGGGCGTGATGCTCGACGGCACGCCGGAAACACAGACCGTGTGGATGAGCCACTTCGACGCCATCACCGATATGCCCGACAGCTTCCAGGTCACCGCTTCCACTCCGGACGCCCCAGTCGCGGCGTTCGAGAATGTTGACCGCGGCCTGTACGGCGTGCAGTATCACCCAGAAGTAGTGCACACCGAACATGGCCAGCACGTCATCGAACGCTTCCTCGCTGATGGCTGCAAGGCCGAACAGAGCTGGACGATGGCCAGCGTCATCGACACCCAGGTCGAACTCATCCAGCAGCAGGTAGGCGACGAAGGTCGAGTCATCTGTGCACTGTCGGGCGGCGTCGACTCGGCCGTCGCAGCAGCACTTGTGCACAAGGCCGTCGGCGACAGGCTCACCTGCGTGTACGTCGACACCGGGCTTATGCGAAAGGGCGAAAGCGACCAGATCGTCGAGACGTTCGAGCGTCATCAAAAGATCGAACTCATCCACGTGAGTGCCGCTGATCGGTTCTTCGAGCATCTCACCGGGGTCACCGACCCCGAGACAAAGCGCAAGACGATTGGCGAACAATTCATCCGCGTCTTCGAAGCCGCCAAGGCCGAGGTGGTGGGAGCGCAGTTCCTCGTGCAAGGCACGCTGTATCCCGACGTCATCGAGTCGGGCACAAGCGACGCGGCAAAGATCAAGAGCCACCACAATGTTGGCGGCCTGCCCGACGACATCGAGTTCGAATTGGTCGAGCCACTTCGTGCCCTGTTCAAAGACGAGGTCCGTGCGGTCGGCACCGAGCTTGGCCTTCCCGACGAGATCGTTTGGCGTCAGCCGTTCCCCGGCCCCGGCCTTGGTGTTCGCATCATCGGCGAGGTCACCCCAGACAAGGTGGCGATTCTTCAAGAAGCTGACTGGATTGTTCGCGAGGAGATCCGCAAGGCCGGACTCGAACGAGAGATTTGGCAAGCCTTCGCCGTCCTTCCCGGGGTGAACTCGGTTGGTGTGATGGGCGACGAGCGAACCTATGCCGACGCCATCATCATTCGTGCAGTGACATCTGAAGACGCAATGACAGCCGACTGGGCCCGCCTGCCCTTTGAGCTGCTCGACACCATGTCGAGCCGCATCATCAACGAGGTTGGCGGCGTCAACCGAGTGGCCTACGACATTACGTCGAAGCCTCCGGGCACGATCGAATGGGAATAGGCGAGTGAGGCGAATGGGAATAGGCACTGAGGATAAGAATTCGTGGTCATGAACGAACCAGCCGAGCTTCCCGAGCTCGGAGCCGACCCGGCCGAAGACGCCGTAGCGTCAATGGCTATCTTCGGCCGCGTGCTTATGCAGGTTGACGACGAGCACCTCGAGCTTGAGACACCATGTGAAGGCTGGGATGTCCAAGCACTCATCAGCCACGTCGTACTCGGCGATGCTGCCGTACCATTGCTCTTTAACGGCGACCCGCTTCCCGGCACCATGACCATCGATACGTCGATTCTGGGGCCGAACCCCGTGGCAACCTGGCGTGGCACTGCACTCGCCGCAATCGAATCTCTGCGCACCCCTGGGGCGATGGAGCAAACGGTGCAGCACCCAATTGGCGAACGTCCGGGCGCTGTGGTGGCTCGCTTCCGTATGGTCGACCAGCTTGGCCACGCATGGGACCTCGCAACGGCTATCGGAGTCGAGGCTGAGATTCCCGAAGCCCTCGCTGAAGCCGCTCTCGACTTTCTCTATCCAATGATGGATCAGCTTCGCGAGTCGCAGGTGTTCGCAGCACCTATTGCTCCACCGGATGACTCAACGGCGGTGGTGCGCCTCATGGGCCTGCTCGGTCGAAAGGCGTGGGCGTAAGCGTCGAGGTTTTAGGCGTCGAGGTTTTAGCCGTCGAGGTCGAGCGTCCATGCTCCAGCTGGCCGGCGTCCATCAATTTCAGTGCGACCAAACAAGTACACCGTGTTCGCGTGCTCGGCGATGGCTCGTAGCTCGGTGAACGAATCGTTGGGTAGGTCGGCGCTGGCACGGGTGGTCCACTGATCGTTCTGGAAGTTGTCGTTGGGAAGTAGTTCCCAAACGGCGCCGATACGGCCGTTGTCATCATCGGGGTTCACGGTGTCACCAACCACGACGACCCGTCCGTCGGAAACCTCGGAGACATCACGCGCGATGCCGATATCGACGCCAGCTTCGTCACGAAGGGGAAGCTGGTGAAGCCACGGTTGTTCACCGGCGGTGTTTGACACGATTGCGATTGGGGTGCGTCGGCTTGGGTCGTCACCGGTTTCGCCGACGGTGATGATTCGGTCGCCGGCGATAGCGACGCCATGGAAGATCGTGTCTGGTAGTGGTCTGATCAGGCTTGACCAGTTGCCGTCGTCTCGCCGGATGAGGATGACGCCAAGATCTTGACCGTCGACTTCTTCGGTGCCAACGGCTACAGCAACGTCGGCGGTGGCGGCGATGTCGTTGACCGCACCGGGCCAGCCGGTGCCGATTGGCCGGGCAGTCCACTCGGGATCGGCGCCTGCGCTTGGTCGTGCGACGTCCCACAACCCCATGATGGCCGCGCCGCTAGAGGTCCGCTGCCCGCCGACGAGGAAGCCTGATGTCGTTGGGTCAGCCACCGAGACGAAGAGCGCATCGGCTTCAGAGCCAGTGAACGAGTCATCGTCAGCTGAAGAAAGCGTCGCTGCTCGATCTCCAATGAGTGCAATGCCATCGGTTGGGCCCGCACCATCAGCGGTGTCGCCCACGGCAAGGAAGTCCCGGCTTGGAATGACGCCTATGGACCAAATTCGGCCGCCTCGATCAAACTCGCGCTGCAATTTGATCTCTGTGTCGTCAAGGGTCCACACCATCGGCCGCTGCGCCCCGGCTGACTCGCCATCGCCGGCACTGCCAACCATGGTTAGCCCGAAGTTGTTGCTGACCACATCGAAGATCACCCCGTGGTCGGTATCGGGTTCCAGAAACGCCGGGTCGTCGAGACGGACTAACTGGGGGACGCGTGCGGGCGTCTCGTCGTCCTCGTCAGGCTCGACGTCTCCAACCTCAACTGTTGCGCTGTCGCCAGAGTTGTTGGTGAGCTGGGCGACAACTACACCAGCGGCGCCAGCAGCGATGAGCCCAAGCACGAGCAACGCCCATGGCCAGCGGCGGGGCTTGTTTGGAACCGGTGGCGCCGATACCGATGAAGTTCGGCGTTTGGGCGGTGCTGAATCAAAATGTGCTGGTGCCGGGCCGGGCGTTCCCAGCGACATCGGTGCGCCACCCTTCAACACCGTAGTGGCGTTGGACTGGCGCGGTTCGGCCACGGTGATGTTGGCGTCGAAGGGCGGGACGACCTCGGGTACCTCAGGTGGCGCATCGACAACAGGTCCGGGGGCGACGCTCACGGTGGCAGGTTCGTCGACGGGCTGAGCCGAAGCAGGCTCCGGGTCAGGCGCGATCGAGATCTCGCCAGAAGGTTCTGGGGTAAAAGGGCTTTGCTCGGCCAGGTCGACCTCTTCGCTGGGGCGCGGCCACAGGTCGGCGTGATCGACGCTGTTTGCCTCGCCAAGCGTTTGGGTCTCCATCGCGATCAGCTGGGTTTCCTTACTGATCGAGGTGGGCGTCCGACCAAGCGCACTCTCTACCTCGTTGAGGCGACGCCCGAATGACTCGGCCGTCTGCGGCCTGTCCGCAGGATCCTTGGCCAACACCTCGTCGAGGAGATCGGACAGAGGCTGAGGCACGTCGAACTGTGCCAGCGGGGGAGCGGGGTGATCGAGGATGCGGCGAATGATGGTTGCCTTGTTGTCGGCTGCAGCAGAAGTAAACGGTGCTCGGCCGAGCAACATCTCATACAGAGACACACCCAGTTGGTAGATGTCGCCGCGCCCGTCGAACGGTTTGTTGTGGAAGACCTCGGGCGGGGTGTACGCGAGCGTGCCGATGATCGACTGCGCCGCGGTTACCTGGCTTTGGCCAATAAGGCGGGCAATTCCAAAGTCGCCGAGCTTCGCGATGTTGTCTTCGAGCAGAATGTTGGCCGGCTTGACGTCGCGATGCAGCACGCCGCTGCGATGGGCAATGTCGAGCGCAGCGCAGATCTGCACGCCGATTTCAACCACGTTGGCCCAGTGCAATGCGCCGCCGTCGCTGATGCGATCGCGCACCGACCCGCCGCCCACGTACTCGAGCACCGAGTAGTGGCGTTCGTTGTCGGTGGTGCCCGAGTCGAGAATGCCCACGATGTTGGGGTGCCCGTTGAGGGCGAGCATGGTGGTTTGTTCGCGTTCAAACCGGCGCAGATCAGTGGGGTTATTGGTGTGATCGTGCAGCACCTTGATAGCGACGTTGTCACCCGTTTCGTCATGGGTGGCCAGATACACCGTGGCGAAACCGCCACTTCCGAGACGATCTTCGATGGAGTACCCAGGGATTGTGGGTTGTGCCACCGCGGGTGCCCTTTCGCCGCTCGATGGTGTGAATTTCTAAGTCTTACACGTTTGGCGCGCAGAACGAGTTCGTTGGGGTGATTTGCGTTACAGCAGATCCTCGGCTGCTTGGCGGACTTGGCGATCTCGGTCGTCGAGAGCTCGTACGAGGGCTGCATGAACTTCGGGGCTGTCGAATGGAGCCAACGCAAGTACAGCACGCCTGCGGACCGGAGCTCGGTCGTCGAGCCCGGCAAGAATCGTTGGTAGGCCATCGACCGACCCGATCGCCCCAAGTGCCGCAATGGCCGCCTCTCGGCAAATCGACACCTCGTGGTTCCGGCCAACGCGGTCGAGTGCGGTGATGACGTCGGGGCTGGCGGACTCGCGCTCGCCCAGTGCCCACGCTGCGGTTTCGACGACCACGTCGTCGTCGTCTTCGAGCAGCGAAACAAGGTCAATGCTGACGTCATCGATCGACACTTCGACTGCTCGAACCCGCACATTGCGATCACCATCGGACAGTGCGGCGTGGCGGTGATCCGACGTCAACGCATCAATTTTGCTGAGCGATCCCAAGGCCAATGCCCGGATCGAAGCTGACTCGGCCTCGAGTGAGCGAAGAAGGGCGTCGACATTGCCGGCTTGTTCGGCAAGGATGATGTCAGTACGGGTGGGGTCCATTTGGCCTAGTTCTCCCTTAATTCTGGGGGCGTCGCGCCGAAAGAACCGGTAGACGAACGCAAGCAGTCATGGAGCAAGACATGTCGTACATAGTGGTGTATCAGCGCGAGGATGGCTCGTCCGGTGTTGAGGAATGTGCAGATCTCGATCTGGCTGTTGTGACAGCCGAGCGCTTGCGCAACGTTGATGCAGTCGAGCGCCCTCGAATTTTCAAGACCGAGGAGATCACCTACGACTTCAAGCCGTACTACCGGGTTGAAGTCACTTCAGCTGCATCAACGGCCGCTGCGGCGACCGCATCGGCAGCGGCTCCAGTAGCCGAATCCGCTCCGGCAGCAGAAGAACCAGCAGCCGCTGAGACCTCCGAGACCGTCGACGCCGAGCCGTCAGCGCCCAGCATCGTCGAACAAAAGATCGCTGAGAAGAAGGCTGCGGCCGCCGAGCAAGCAGCTGGAGCTGACACGGCCGACGCAGTCGAAGAATCCGCAGACGCCAAAGACTCCGACTCACGTAGCGGCCTGTTCACTGGCGCAATGAAAAGCACAGAGTCAGTTGAGGAATCCACCGTCTCGGAATTGCCCGAAGTTGAGTCGATTGAAACCGAGTCCGACGCAGTTCCCCCACGTCGCGGCCTGTTTGGCCGATAGCTCGACGGTGAGTGTTACGAGCTGATCGCTTGCTCGAGCAGGAACGCTCCAACCAGGATGAACGCACCTATTAGCCCAGCGATTGCGATCCCAACAAATACGACGACAGCGATCAGCGAGAACGCTGAGGTCAGTCGGCGAAGGATCGATGGATAGGCGTCTGCTCCGTATTCGGCCTGTGCAGGGACCTGGAAGCCGACACCAAGCTTCTTTAGCAATCCTTCATTGGGTTGCGGCTCGACGGGAAGTTGTCGGGATGAAGGTGGGTTTTCTTCGTGTGGTGCAATGCTTGTCATGTGAACCGAATGTCCTCGTCTGGGATCGTGACGTGACGACCCCTGGCTGGGCTCGACCAAAGTCACCTATGCATAGGAGAGTTGCGTGGTGACCGAGCCAGGCGAATCAACGTCAACAATAGTCGACGCTGAACAGAACAGCGACGAGGGCAAGAAGTACAAGCCCTCCGCGATGTCGATCGTCATCACGGTCTCGATACTCGCTGGGCTTGCTGCTGGCGTCCTGGCGTTTACCTATCGTTTGCCCTATTTGGCACTCGAGCCCGGCCGAACCTTCGAAACCGAAGAGTTCATTGCCGTCGAAGGTTCAGATTCCTACACGAGCCCGGGCGAAGTGAGCTTTGTGACCGTCACCCAACGTCGTTTGTCGCCGTTTCGGTGGGTTGTGTCCTCGTTGCGCGACGGCGACCAGATCTTCCACGAGGACGTTCTGCTGCGTGGGCGAACCTTCGACGAGCAGCGCGAAGAGAACGCCCAGCTCATGTTGAGCTCGCAGAACTCGGCGATTGCGGCGGCTCTTGGCCATCTCGGTTTCGAAACTGCCGAGCCCGCGGGCGTGGTCGTAATCGATGTGATGCCCGATGGTCCGCTCGACGGACAACTCGCTCGCAACGATGTGATCACCTCAGTCGACGGCTTCCCCGTCACCGAGTTCGACGACTTGTACAACTACCTCGGAACTCAAATCGACACCTCGATCGAACTGGTCGCAGGCCGGCCAGGCGAGGAACTCAGGACCGTTGAGGTCGAACTTACGAGAGACACCTCCGGGTTTCTTGGCGTTGGTGCAGGCGAGGACCCCGCTGGCGATCGAGGCGGTGCCTACATCGCACAGATCGTCGAAGGCGGAGCCGTTTCTGACCTCCTCGAAGTTGGCGACCGCATTGTCAGCTTGGACGGATCGCCGGTGTCGTCGTTCGACGACCTCGTGCCGTTGCTGCAGCAGCGACGTGCTGACGAGGTCATCACGGTGGAGGTGCTCCGAGATAGCCCGACCGGTGCCGAAGAATCGGTAGTGGTCGACGTGACGTTGGGTGTGCGGGTGCTCGACCGTGCCGGACTGTCCAATGTGGCCACGCAGTTCCGTGATGCGCAACTGCCGATCGATGTGAGCTTCACCACCGACGACATTGGTGGCCCGTCGGCTGGCTTGGCCTTCACCCTTACCGTGCTCGATGTGCTGACCGAGGGCGATCTCACCGGCGGCGCCGACATTGTGGTCACCGGAACCATCGACCGGCTTGGCAACGTCGGCCCCATCGGCGGTGTGCATCAAAAGGCCTTCGCCGCCAAGGACGATGACGCAGCGGTCTTTATCGTGCCCGAAGCGAACTTCGAAGAAGCCAGCCAAGCGGTGGAAGATCTGCGGGTCGAAGGAGTAGCCACCTTGGCCGAAGCGCTCGAAATCATTGGCGAGTTTGGTGGTAACGCCACCGACTTGCCGACCTCCGACGAGCTCTAGGCACCAGGGGTGGCAACGCCACGCCTGCGGGTCACCGATCGCGGTGGATGCGGCACCTACCCTTATGGGTGATGAGTGACTCACATGGGTATTTGACACCCGACAACATCACAGGCGCGACGTTTGAGACCAAACGGCGCGGACTCGACCCTGACGCGGTCAAAAAGCACCTTCAACAGGCTGCGGCAACCGTTGCGGGTTTGCGCGACGAGCGAGACACCCTCGCCGACGAGATTGCCGCCCTTCAGGCGCAGCTCGAAGCGGCAGACTCGTCTGCGCCAGCCGAGCCCGCCGACCACGCCCCTCTCAACGACGAGGAGCTGACCGAGCGCCTTGGGGCTGACGCGGTTCGAGTGCTGTCTGAGGCTCGTGCGGCTGCTGCTGATCGCGTGGCCGAGGCGAAGGAAGAGGCTGACGCCATTCGCGCATCGGCTGAGGAAGCCTTCGCTCGACGTTCGGCCGAAGCTGACGCCGAAGCACAGCGCATCCGGGCAAACGCTGATGCGGTTGTTGTGAAGAAGCGCACCGAAGCCGAAGAAGCTGCCGCCGCCATTGTCGCATCGGCAGAAGCAAACGCCGAGCAAGCGCGAAGTAACGTCAGTACCGAAATGGAGTCGGCTGATGCCGATGCCGCTCGGATCATTCGCGAAGCCGAACTAACGCGCCGTCAGATTCTTGAGGACCTGGCTCGACGACGTTCGGCGGCCCGCCGTCAGATCGAACAGCTTCGTGCTGGGCGAGAGCGATTGCTTGCCTCCCATGAGACGGTCCGTCGTGCCCTCGATGAGATCTCCGAGGAGCTCTCGATTTCGATGTCCGAGGCCCGCGCCGCGGCCGAAACCGCCGGACATACTGTGTCAGACACGACCATCGAAGAGCTCGAAGCAGAGATCGAAACCGCCCGCCTTACCGGCTTGTTGGACACGGGCCCACTTCCCGTTGTGCAGCGCGCCCCGTCACCGGAACCAGAAGAACGGCCAGTTGCCGAGGTCGTCGCGGACGGGAGTGCGGTCGATGAGACCGACGAGGTGCCGATCGCACAGCACGACGAGGTCAGCGCGGAAACAAACGACGCCGTTGCAGGCACTGACGAGGTCAGCGCAGACACTGACGAGGTCAGCGCAGGCACTGACGAGGTCAGCGCAGACACTGACACCGATGAGGCCAGCAGCACAACTGCCGATATCGCGCCATCGCCCGACAGTTCTACCAACGAGACCGCCACCACGGACGAAGCCACCTCTGACGACGCTGAGACGAACGAGGGAACGGGGGACGCCGACCTGGCGTCGGTTGTGCAACTCGACCGCGCTCGAAGCGAAGTTGACACCGCAAGCCACCCTGCGAAGGGTCGCGAGGCATCGGCACGGACAACTCCGTCTGCGGTGCAGTCATCACCAGCACTCCCTTCAAAGCAAGCCGTAGAGGCCAAAGAGAAGGCGCGCCAGAAGTCAGCCACGGTCACCAAGCTGGAATCGGTGAAGTCGACCGATTCAGCACCAGCGTCGACAAACACTGCCGATGATGACGGTGCAGATGACGGCGATGTCGATGACATCTTTGCCAGCCTTCGATCTGCTGCCGAGAAGCCAGCGCCAAAGAAGAAGTCGTCCAAGAAGGCTGCTGCGAAGAAGAGCACCTCGTCGAAGAAGTCTGGAAGCAAAAGGGCCGGGTCACAAAAGTCGAAGAAGAAACAGAAGAAGCCGGTTGATCAGCCCGAGATTGACTCTTCGGAGATGGCCCGCCGTCTGAAGCGTGTGCTCGCCGACGAACAGAGCAAGGCCATGTCGACGGTGAAGGCAGCCGAGGTGGTTCCGGATCTCGATGGCCTGCTCGGCAGCGCCGACGCCCACACGGCCGCATATTGGAGCGAAGTTCTCGGCCAGGTCGACGACCCAGCTGACGTCTCTGATAGCACCCGCAAGTCGGTAGACGAACTGGTGACGATCATTCGTCGCCGGGTCGGCTCGGCGCTCGAGCATGCGGGCGATGACAAAGAGGCAGCGGTGGCTTCCTTGCGGAGCGTGTATCGCGAAGTGAAGACCCAACAGGTCGGCGAAACCGCCGACGCGGTGTGCCGCAGTTTTCCTGCGCCTGCGCGAAGCTAACCCAGTCGACTCACCAGATACCCTGGACCATTCATGGCTAGCGATGATATTGCGGATTCCGGTGTTGCCCAGTCAGGGAAGCGACGCGTTATCGGCGCGGTCGTTGTGGTTGGCCTGTTGGCCATCCTCGCTTCCTTTCGAGGACTGCTGACGCTCTACACCGACTACTTGTGGTTCGATGATCTCGATCGCACCTCGGTATGGACCGGGATTCTGGGCGCGCAAATCATCTTGTCGGTGATCTTCGTGGCGATCTTCTTCGTCTTGGCATGGATCAACTTGGTGATCGCCGATCGCATCGCGCCTGCGCTTCGCCCTCCTGGGCCCGAAGAGGAGCTGCTTATTCGCTGGCACGAAACCGTTGGGCGTCGCAACGGGCTTATCCGCTTCGCAATCGCTGGTTTCTTCGCTCTGGTTGCTGGTGGCGGCGCGGCAGCTCAATGGAACGAGTGGGTGCTGTTTACCAACCCGGTCGACTTCGGCCAGGTCGACCCGGTATTCGACAAGGACATTTCGTTCTATGTGTTCAGGTTGCCGTTCCTGAACTTTGTGGTCGATTGGTTCTTTGCGGCGTTCATCATCATCGGAATCATCACCGGGATTTGGCACTACATCAACGGCGGCATTCGCCTGCAGACGATCGACCGTCGCGCGACCCCGCAGGTAAAGGCGCACGTTTCGGTGATCCTTGCGGTGCTCGCTGCGCTCAAGGCCGCCGACTACTACCTGCAGCGATTTGGGCTGCTCAACTCGACCCAAGGCTTTGGTCGGGGTGCGTTCTACACCGACCTCAACGCCACCCTGCCAGCCATCCAACTGCTGTTCTTGATCTCGCTGTTCTCGGTTGGCCTGCTCGTTGCAAACATCTGGCGTCGAGGGTGGGCGTTGCCCACGGTTGCGGTTGGCCTGTGGGGCCTTATTGCGGTGCTCGCTGGCGGCATCTATCCAACGGTGATCCAGCAGTTCCAAGTCTCACCTGACGAGCTCGCTCGCGAGCGAGAGTATATCGATCGCAACATCGACGCCACGCGTATTGCTTCGGGCCTCGATGTCATCGCTGCTGACTTCGACTTTGACGACGCACCGCTCACTCGGGAACAGATTTTGGACAACGGTGGAGCGTTCTCGACCGTCCGCTTGCTCGACCCTCGCATTGTTGACGACTCGTTTACTCGCAACCAGCAGGACCTCGAGATCTACGACGATTTTCAGCGCAAGGTCGACGTCGACCGGTATGTCATCGATGACAAGATCACCCCGGTGGTTGTTGCTGCTCGTGAGATCGCGAACCAGCCGAGCGTTTCGTGGCAGGTCCGTCATGCGATTCGCACCCATGGCTATGGCCTCGTTCTTGCGCCGGCCAATGAGTTCAACGTCAACGGCGAGCCCGAGTTCCTGATTGGGGGCGTACCGCTCGAGAACCGGCTCAGTGAGACGATCGATATCGACCGCCCACAGATCTACTTCGGCGAGGGCATCACGAGCTACGCCGTAACCGGAACCACCGAGGCCGAGTTCGATTTCATCGAAGGCTACGAATACGACGGTGCTGGCGGCATCCCCATGTCGGGCATGCTCGAGCGGGTGGCGTTCGCGTTCCGGTTTGGCGCGATCGAGCCGGTCATCTCAGGCATCATCACCGATGACACCGAAGTGATATTCGCCCGTGATGTGACCGAGCGGGCGCAGCGTATTGCTCCCTTCCTCGAATACGACTCGAACCCATACCCGATCGTCGTCGACGGCGGTATCTCCTATGTGATCGATGCCTACACCACGTCCGATCAGTTCCCATACGCCGAAACCAGCGACGTCAACCAACTGCCAAATCGTTCGGGGTTGAAGAAGCGGTTCAACTACGTCCGTAACTCAGTGAAGGCCGTGGTCGACGCGTATGACGGCACCGTCGACTTTTATGTGACCGACCCTGACGATCCGTTGATCAACGCATACAGCCAAGAGTTTCCCGGGCTGTTCCGCGACGCCTCGGTCATGCCTGAAGAAGTTGCTGCACACCTGCGGTACCCGCAAGACCTCTTCGTTATGCAAACCGCCATGTGGGGCTTGTACCAGCTCGACGATGCTGGCGATCTCTTCACGGGCGACTTGCGTTGGACCGTGGCTGCTAACCCCGATGACACATCATCGGCGGTGTCGCAGACTGGCGCGGCCGCCACTGCTGGCACTGCGGTTGTTGCGGCAGCCAACCGTCCGGTTGATCCGTACTATCAAGTCACTCAGCTGCCCGACGAAGACGAACCAAGCTTCCTCGTGTCGCGCACCTTCGTTCCCGCTGCAGTACCCGAGCTTCGGGCGTATCTGGTGGGTCGCATCGATACCACCGGCAAGCTCGAGCTTCGTGAATACGATGTCAGCGGCACCAACCGGAGCGCTCGTGGCCCAGTTCAGATTGACGGCATCTTGAACTCGAACCCGGAGATCTCCGAGGAGAGCACCGAGCTTGGTCGAGGTGGTTCCCAGTTCCTCGCTGGCAACCTGGTGCCGCTCCTCATCGAAAACGCCATCGTCTACGTTCGACCGTTCTATGTGCAGCGCGAGCCACAGCCAAACGAGGTCACCGAGCCTCAGGTCAAGTTCGTTGCCGTCATCCAGGAAGATCGCCTCGGCTTTGCCCCTACCTACGCCGGTGCATTGTCCGAACTCTTCGACATCACCTTTGAGGAAGCGCGAATTCTCACCGGCGCTGACTCGGGCAGCAGCCTTGTGCCGGTTGACCCCGGCGAGGTCGAGGGGCCAAGTGGCATCATCGACCTGGGCGAGGCTGGTCCTGAAGTTACTGCTCGTCTTGACGACATCTTGGCCAAGTTCAGCCAGGCCGAATCAGCCTTGCCTGACTTTGGCGAATACCAGCGTCTGCAAAACGAGGCGCTCGCCGAGCTGCAAGGCCTGCTTGATGATGTCGCTTCAACCGTTGAAGAAGAAGTCGTTCTCGAGGACGACCCCGACTCTGCGTAACCCGCTAGCGGCGGGCTGGTTGCCAGCCGGTTTGTTTGCCGTTCTTGGTACGCCACCGCGGGGTGGCGGTTGGTTCATTCGCAGCCGAGGTTGACGAGGATGACGCCGTGTCGGTGCTGGTTGCCTGCGCGAAGCGTCGCCGTTCTGCCTCGAGGGCATCAACCCGGCTACGAAGCATGCGGACTTCGGCCTTTAGAGATGCAAGAAGTTGATCCTTTGAACGCAGATCTAGCGTGGCGCCTGGTGCGTTCTGAATCGCCGGTGGGGTGATTATGGTCGACGGGGATGACGGGACTGAGGTCTCGTCGGGGGTCGAGTCATCGACGGTCATGAATGGTGAGGTCTTCCTGCAAGTGCCCGCGTCGGCCCTCTCCAACAACACGAACAGTAGTACCTGAGTCGTACGAGTGGTCGCACCGTTGGGGTTTGAGTACGGTCGGGTCATGACCGACGCCCTCGCCACCGTTGACGCCGCAATCGATGCGTTGCTAGCCGAACACGATCCGTCTTCGATGTCGACCGCGGAATTTCGCGGTCATCAGTTCGATGCCGGACTTGGGTTCGTGCACTTTCCTAAGGGACGCGGTGGCCTGGGATTGCCGCCGAATCTGCAGCGTCATATCGAGAAGCGCGTTGTTGAAGCGGGACGGGAGCCCGAGGACCCAACGCAGTTCTTCCGGTTCCTGGCGGGCCCGACGATCGAAGCTCACGGCAGTGACGAAGTGAAGGACCGATTCCTTCGCCCGATGTACACCGGGGAAGAGAAGTGGTGCCAGTTGTTCTCTGAGCCAGGAGCCGGTTCGGATTTCGCTGGTCTTGCCACCAAAGCAATCCGCGATGGTGACGAGTGGGTGGTCAGCGGCCAGAAGGTGTGGAACACGTTGGCGCACCTCGCTGACTTTGGCATGCTCGTCGTCCGCTCAGACGCGTCGCTGCCAAAGCACAAGGGCATGACCTACTTCGCAGTCGACATGCGCAGCGATGGTGTCGAGGTTGTTCCGCTTCGCCAGATCACCGGCGAAGCCGAGTTCAACGAGGTCTACCTCACCGATGTTCGTATCCCCGACGCCCATCGCATTGGCGACGTCGGCGAGGGTTGGCGCGCGGCGCTCACCACGCTCATGAACGAGCGCACAGCCATCGGTGGCGGTGCCCCCAAGCAAGGCGGGGGTGCCATTGGCGAGTTGGTAGCGGTATGGAACAAGTTGCCGACCGAAGAGAAGACTCCCGCCCGTCAAGAAGCCGTGATGAAGCTGTGGGTGAAGGCCGAAGCGCTGCGACTCACCAACATCCGTGGCTCGCAGAACCGTCGAGTTGGCAACCCAGGCCCTGAGGGTTCGGTGGCCAAGACGATGTTCGCCGAGCTCAACAAAGACGTGTACGCCCTGGCCATCGACTTACTCGGTATGTCCGGGCAAGTCGACTACGACTACACCTACCGTGCCCCCGAGACTCTCGATGTGTCAGGAATGGAGGGCGGACCGCGCTATGCCTTCTTGCGGGCGCGAGCCAACAGCATTGAGGGCGGCACGTCCGAGATCATGCGCAACATCCTGGGAGAACAGGTGCTGGGCCTTCCCGGCGAGCCGCGGGTCGATAAAGACGTGCCGTGGATCGACGTTCCGCGTAGCTAGCAATGTGAAGATGGAGCCGTTGGTGGGAGGTTCCAATGGCTCAAGAAATCGCACAGCTAGAGAACGCATGCGGTGACAACCCAAACTTCATGTGCGAGTGGGTGTTCGGCCGCACTAATAGCGAGACGTGGGCCGAGCTAGCCGACTGGTTTCTCGACCGTCCGCTTCGGATCGTGTTCATCGTTGTACTCGCCTGGGTCGTGAGCCGGGTACTGCGCAAGATCGTCCGTAAGTTCGCCGCCGAGGTTGCCGAGCGAACCGTTCGTCCCCGAGCAAGCGAAGAAGCCGACAGCCGCGTGCTTCGAACGATGAGCCGCATCGCCCAGGACGAAGACCAGCGTTCTCGGTCGCAGAAGCGAGCAATCACCCTTGGCGCCATGTTGGAAAGCCTCGTCGGGATCATCATCTGGACAACTGCTTCACTGCTCGTGTTGGGAGAGATCGGTGTCTCGCTGGGGCCGCTGATCGCCAGTGCCGGAATTGCTGGCATCGCGATCGGCTTCGGAGCTCAGTCGATCGTTCGAGATTTCTTGGCCGGGTTCTTCGTAATCATTGAGGATCAGTACGGCGTGGGGGATGTGATCGACACTGGCGAGGCAACCGGAACGGTTGAGGAGATTGGTTTCCGCACCACCCGGATACGTGATGTGAGTGGCGTTCTGTGGACGGTGCCCAATGGCGTGATGCAACGGGTTGGGAACTACTCCCAGATCTGGTCGATGTCGATCTTCGACATGGAGGTCGCGTACGACACCGACATCGAGCACGCGATGGCGGTGATGAAGCGGGTGCTCGATACGGCGTGGGAAGAAGACCATGAGCCGGCCACGATCATCGAGGAGCCTCAAGTGCAAGGTGTGCAGGCCTTTGGCCCGAACGCGATCGTGATTCGTGCCGCGGTCAAGACCGACCCGGCCGAGCAGTGGGCGGTGGCCAGGATGATTCGCGCCCGGATGAAGAAGGCCTTCGACGAAGAGGGCATCGTCATTCCGTTCGAGCAACGTACGGTTTGGCTTCGCAACGAACCGGAAGCAGTAACGTCATGAGCAGCAACCCTACGAACGGTGACGCCCTCCGCCTTGGGGCAGTAGACGTACATGCCGAAGGTGAACCCGGCCGGGTGATTACGTCGGGCATGCCCGAACTGCCGCCGGGCACCATGCTCGAAAAGATGCAGTGGCTCGAGAAGAACCACGACGCCATTCGTCTGCTGATGCTTCGGGAGCCTCGCGGCTACCCGGCGCTGTGTTGTAATGCCATCGTCCCGTCAGAGCATCCCGACGCGGATGCGGGCTTCATCATCATGGAGCAGACCGAATATCCGCCCATGTCGGGCAGCAACACCATTTGTGTGGTGACCGCTTTGTTGGAGACGGGCATCTTGCCCATGGTCGAACCGGTCACCGAGCTAACCCTCGAAGCACCCGCTGGACTGATTCGTGTTCGTGCCGAGTGCTCAGGGGGCAAGGTCACCGCCGTGCACTTCGCCAACGTGCCGTCGTTTGCGCTGCACCTCGATGTACCGATCGAGGTGCCTGAGTTGGGCACCGTGTCGGTCGATATTGCTTGGGGTGGAATGTTCTATGCCATTGCCGACGCCGATGCGTTGGGGGTGAGCTTGGATGGGTCGAATGGAGCTCAGATCGCTCGGGTCAGTGAGATGATTCGCCAAGCGACACTCGAACAGAAGCCGGTGGTACATCCGCTGGAACCATCGCTGTCTGGCCCCACCATCTCCCAGCTCAGCGGAGCGGCGATGGTCGACGGCGCTGACCGCCGCAACGCGGTCACGGTGGCGACCGGTGCGCTTGATTGGGACCGACCCGAGACCTGGACCGGAGCGCTCGATCGCTGTCCATGCGGAACCGGCACTTCAGCCCAGATGGCTGTGCGCTACGCCCGGGGTGAGCTCGCCGTCGGCGACACGTTCGTCCATGAGGGTCCTGTGGGCACAACCTTTAACGGACGTGTAGTCGAGGAGGTCACGCTGGAAACTCCCAGCGGAGACATCTCGGCGATCGTTCCCGAGATCAGCGGGCAAGGGTGGGTCACGGGAATGGGTGAGTATGTGCTCGACCCAACCGACCCGTTCCCCGAAGGTTTGACCATCGGCGACATCTGGCCGTAGCCACGCACTCGTCTAGTTCGTAGCGATCTGTTCGAGCACAAGACGGCTGTCGGTCTGACGGACGCCGCCCTTGATTCGCATGGTGGTGAGCAGGTCGTTCAGGTCTTCTGCTGACGCCACCCGGGCGCGTACTCGAAAGTCGAGCGGACCCGTGAGGTGGAAACACTCAACCACGCGCTCGTCGCTCTTCATGAGCTCGAGCAGGGGAGTGCGATCGCGGTCGTCGTTGATCCACACATCGATCGACGCCTCCATGGGTCGGCCGAGCGCGGCGTGATCGATCTTGGCGACGAACCGTGTGATGACGCCCTTGTCGACGAGCCGCTGCAACCGAGCGCCAGCCGCGTTTGCCGACAGGCCAACCTCTGAACCCAGCTCGCGCTGGGTCATTCGACCATCGGTTTGGACTAGACGGAGTATTTCTCGGTCAATTGCATCGATCACCATGAAAACCACTGTACTGGGTGGTCGTCGGCAGCGTTTTCAGTGCCATACACAGGGAGAACTCCATCATGCTGGACCTATGAACAACACGACCACCCCTCAAACCCCAAACGACATCTCTGAGCTGCTCGCAGCGTGGCAAACCCACCAAGACAACCGCGTCCGCGGCGCCCGTGGAGCCGAGCTCATGAGCTCTCTCGACGGGCTGAACTCGGCGCGGACCGTAGTTCGCTCGAGCCTCGCCCTGGCGAGCTAGTCGAGCAGACCTACAGTGGACCGATGGCCATCGAAGTTCAGCACTCGCTGACGATTCCCGACGCGGAGCTCACCGAGCGCTTCACGGCATCGGGTGGACCCGGTGGCCAACACGCAAACAAGGCGGCCACTCGGGTCGAGCTGACGTGGGACATCGAGAACTCCCAAGTCCTCACGTTCAAGCAACAGGTGACGTTGCTCGAACACTTCGGCCCTGAGCTGCGAGTCGTTGTCGACGACGAACGATCGCAGCTGCGAAATCGTGAGATCGCCGAAGCCCGCCTCGCCGGACGTGTCCGCACCGCGCTCACCCCGGTGAAGAAGCGTCGAGCCACGAAACCGAGCAGAGGTTCGCAGCGCCGGCGGGTCGAGAAGAAGCGAAAGAACAGCGAACGCAAGCGCCTTCGCCAACGTCCAAAGTACGACGACTAACCAACATCTGGAACTGACATCCGGGGTCAGACCCCAGATGTCAGTTTCGGGGTTGCGACCCCAATCGTGATGTGACCGACGCACACCGAGCGAGCGGTATATTTCCGGCCCGACGTGCCGTTACAGAAAGCATGAGCACCATGGAACGTCTGTCGACGTCCGTTGAACACAAGAAGATCGCTGTCCGCGAATCGGCCGAATGGTTTGCCGGTATCTCGCGCCACGGCATCGTCGCGGCCGAGCGTGCAGCGAAGGGTCCGCGCGCCCGGGCAACGGCGCGCAGCACCATGTCGCAGATGGCCGGTTCGATCCTCATCGGTCTTGGCGTGTCGCTATTCGTTCACTCCCAGCTCGGTGTGCCCGCGTACGACGTCATGCTCACCGCGCTTCGTGATCGTTTCGACATCACGCTTGGCCAAGCTAGCTGGCTGTTCACGGGCGCACTCTTTCTCGTCGCCACAGTTCTTGGGCGTCGCCCTCGGTTCAGCGGGCTTGTGTATCTGCTCGCCAACGGCGCTGCGGTCGATATCTGGATGCCGCTCATCCGTGACCCTGAAGCTCTGGGTGTGCAGATGTTGTTCGTCGTGCTCGGAACGGTTTCGATCGCTGCCGGAGTGGCGCTTGTTATCCACGCTGGTCTCACCGGCGGAGCAATCGAACTGCTCAGCAAGGCGGCCGAAGATCGTGGCGTCGACCAGTTCAAGGCCCGTCGTGCGATCGAGCTGTGGATCGTGCTCGCTGGCGTCATACTCGGCGGCGACCTCGGCATTGCCACGGCGGTGTTCGTGTTGACGATGAGCCCGATCCTCAAGGCCGGCCAACAGGCACTCGCCGACCATCAGGCCGGCCGATCCGCCCGCCTCGCGGCGTAAGCCCTCTTAGGCATCGCGAGGTCGCGTGGCGGCCGCATCGAGTAGCTCGGCTATCGCCGAACGCGTGAACCCCATATGGCGGCCGGCGTTGAGGATGAGGTCTCGTTCTTCGACTCGTAGCTCGCGGTCAGCATGGCCGATCAACGTTGCTCCTTCGAGGAGCAGGCGTCGGTTGGCGAGCGAGAGATGTCGACTGGCTTCTCGGAGAATGTCGGCCAAGTCGCCAAGCACACGCTTCGAGTCGGTCTTGAGGACATCTGTGTCGTAGTCGATGTCGTGGCGTGCCAGCAGTTGGCGCGCCATAACGAGCTCGGGTTCTTTGATGACACCGTCAGCGATGATCATCGCCGAGAACAACAAGCTCAACGCCTCGTGTAGTGACGTCTCCTGAGCGTGTTCGTCGGCGTTGAGCACCTTCGGCGCAAACTCGGAGCCGCACGACCGGCACAGCACAAACTCGCCGAGCTCGGCACCGTCGAGAACGACGTGCTTGACCACATAGGACGCCTCTTGTCGCTCGATCGGGCACGCAAAGGTGCCGCGGGCAACAACCTGCTCTTGGGCCTGTGCCCCATCCACTGTCGACATGGCTAGTTCTTACTCCAACAAACCAACGCCGACGACTTGGGCCTTGCAAGACGCAGAGCGCATCTCCGAAACGTTGCCGTGAGGCGAGTACCGGTACTGTCTGCGATATGACGCAGGCCCCACCCCGTGGATTTCCCGACGACGAATACCAACAACGCTGCGCGTTAGCGCAGACAAAGTTGGCCGAACTACAGCTCGATGCGCTCTTCGTGTGCACCGAACCCGAGGTTCGCTATTTCACCGGGTTCCACACACCGTTCTGGCAAAGCCCCACCCGTCCATGGTTCGTGATCGTGCCTGCTGTTGGCGAACCGATTGCGATCATCCCGTCGATCGGGGCCCCGATGATGGATGAGACCTGGATCTCCGACATCCGTACCTGGTCGGCACCTCAACCCGAGGACGACGGCGTATCGATCCTCGCCGACACCATCACGTCGCTCGGCCTCGCTCGCATCGGCGTGCCGATGGGCCATGAAACGCATCTGCGAATGCCGCTCGCCGACTGGAACGCGCTGCAAGCCGCCGTACCGGACGTGACGTTCAGCGACGCCACCGACATCGTCCGCTCAATGCGCATGGTCAAGTCCGACCGTGAGCTGGCCAAGACCGCCCACGTGTGTTCGTTGGTCTCCGACGGGTTCGAGAACTTGGGCTCGTTGTTGTCGATGGGCATGACCGAACGCGAGGCGTTCACCGCGTTCAAGATCGATCTGCTGCAGCGCGGCGCCGACGATGTGCCGTACCTCGTCGGGGCGTCCGGCCATTCGTTCACCGATGTCATCAAGCAACCCAGCGACAGGGTGATCGAGGCGGGCGACCTGCTCATGTTCGACACCGGAACCATGTGGGACGGCTACTCGAGCGACTTCGACCGCTACTACGCCTTTGGCCATGCTGACGACGACGCCCAGCGGGCACACCATGTGGTGTGGGATGCCACCGAGGCTGGCCTCAACATGCTTCGCCCCGGTGTTACGACTACCGACCTGTGGAAGGCCATGGCCGACGTGATGATCGAGGGTGGCTCTCTTGGCAACGACGTTGGCCGCCTTGGTCATGGCCTAGGGATGCAGCTCACCGAGTGGCCGTCGAACACCGCCACCGACGAAACCGTGATTGAAGAAGGCATGGTGCTCACGCTTGAACCGGGCATGACCTTTGCCCCCGGGCGCATGATGCTGCACGAAGAGAACATCGTGATCCGAGCCGACGGCCCCGAGATGCTGTCGCGCCGTGCTCCTCGAGATATGCCGGTGATTGGATGAGCATCGATCGAGACGCTCTGCATTCGCTGATCGACATCGACCGTGTGGTCGAGCGCACATCGGAGATGATTCGCATTCCGAGCGTGAACCCGTTCGAGAAACCAGAGCTCGCTACCGGCGAAGGGGAGACGGCCATCGGCGAGTGGCTGGCGTCCCACCTCGACGAGCTCGGCTACGCGCCGCAGACCTACGAGGTAGCGGCGGACCGACCAAACGTGTGGGGAACGAGCAGTGGTGGCGACGGACCCGTGATCGCGCTCACCGGGCACATCGACACCGTCGGCGTCGACGGCTACGAGGGCGACCCGTTTAGCGGCGACGTATCTGATGGGCGAGTCTCGGGTCGAGGTGCCTGCGACATGAAGGGCGCGTTCGCATGCTTCCTGGAAGTCGCCGAAGTGCTGAAGGCCAGCGGCACCGAGCTCGCTGGCCGGTTGATGATCGCCGGTCTGGCCGACGAGGAGGCGGCGATGCTCGGTTCGGCCAGGTTCGGCGACGGTGCGCCACTTCCCGACATCGCAATCGTCGGCGAGCCAACCGAGATGGCCATCTGCACCAGTCACCTCGGGCAGTTTGCGCTACCGGTGAAGACCTTCGGGCACGCAGTGCATTCGAGCATCGCCCACGAAGGCATCAACGCCATCGAGAAGATGATGCGGGTGATGGCATCGCTTGGTCAGTACCGAGACGAGCTCGCCATGCGCGACCCACATCCAATGTGCGGAGTTGGAACGGTGAACGCTGGCGTCATCCGCGGCGGAAACATGGTGTCGATCGTTCCCGACTGGTGCACGCTCGACGTCGACCGCCGGCTTGTGCCTGGTGAGACGTCTGCTGACGCTCACGCCGAGATCATGGACCGGCTCGATGCGCTTGCGGCGAACGACCCCGACTTCACTTACGAGCTCGGCGAGCCTCTCGTCGATGCTGCGCCGCTCGACACGCCGGTCGACTCGCCCGTGGTCATGGCCGCTCAGGCCGCAGCCCGCAGCTGGGGGAGTAGCGCCGAAGCCGTCTCGTTCACGGGCTCTACCGATGCGCCCAACCTCGGGGTTCCCGCAATCATTTGGGGGCCAGGCTCACTCGCTCAAGCGCACACCACGAATGAATGGGTAGCCATCGACCAGCTCAAGGCCGCTGCGCACATGTACCTCGATGCCGTGTTAGAGCTCGCTGGCTAGGAACGAAACGGCCCGTACTGGCTCCACGCCCGGTCGAGGAGCTCGGTGGGGTCGCTACTCCAGTCGAAGGCTTCGACATCAGCGCGCGAGCTGCGTCCGGTAAGCCCGCGCAAGAACGAATACGGCGAGGTTCGAACTGTCATTGCCAAGCCAGCACCAGATGGTGGCCAGGCGGTGCCATCACTCAACTCGACGGTGAGAGCAACGCCCAGCTCGGCTGCCGCGCGTTCCTGGAGGAGTGCGATGTATCGGTGGGCGGCTTCTGGTGTCGCCTCAGCTGCAGCCGTTGTGGGCTGATCGAGGACTTCGGCGAGGTCGTAGACGTGAACGACCAAGTCGGCGACGAGCGCTGTTGCCCGTTCGTTGTTGATGTTGAACCGTTCGGTGATTTCAGCGCTCATCGACTGCCACTCGTCGATGACCTGGTCGAGGCTCAAAGATGCTCGGTCACCGACCTGTCGCGTGGTTGCCTCATCGGAGCCGAGCCATCCGTCGACGTCGGCAAGGAGCTCGGCGTTGAGACCTGAGAGGTGAGCCACAACGTCCTTGACCGTCCATGCCGGGCATGCAGGAACGATGGTCGACACCGTCGCGTCGTCGAGCGATCGAAGCGCGGTGATGAGCTCGCCGCGAACCGCCGCGTAGGTTTCGGCTGGGCTGGGCTTGGTGTCGGTCATGGCCACCACCGTAGGTCAGCGTTTAGCGTCAGCTGTGAAAGCGGCTGACGCGGTGAATCAGCTGCAGGACCGATATCCACACTGCGATCTCGATCATCTCGGCGGCGTCGAGCATCTCGGCACTCGAAGCTGCGAGCTCGTCGGTCATTGCGGCTGGGCTTGGCGAGATGGCGTGAGCGACGCGTACCACTGCTTGGGTGTGCTCGTCTCCAACGCTGACTTGCTCGTCGTTGCTACGCAGCAGGAACGCAGGGTCAGCGCCCACCGCAATAGCAGCGTCGATAGTTGCCTCATCGGCGCCGTTTGCTACCGCAATACTGCGGCCGATGTCGAGCAAACCAGCGTCGTCGACCATCGAGGCGTAGATGAGCCCAGCAAGTGCCTTGTTGCCGAGACCGACCACCGAGGTTGCGGGGTCGAGGTTCTGATCGATCATCGCCGCGAGTCCACGCACCGGCTTGTTGTGGCGCATGCGAGACAGCACTGGGACATCGACGTTGCGTTCGTCGCGAAGGTAGCGACGCAGATCGGCTGCGGACTTGGGTAGGTGCTTGGTCCAGCTGCGTTCGATCATGGTCGCCTTTGGACCCTGGCGAACCATTCGTGCGTACAAACCAATCGAATCGACCGGAACCACCGATGGGTCCCGCTCTGCATCGCCATTGCGCCAGCCGGCCTTGCCGATGTCCCACCCATCGAGTTCGATGATTTCGGCCACATCGTTGATGGCTTCGGTCTCGAGCGGAACCGAGATCGCATCCATGAACTTGTTGAGGAAGCCCATCATTCCTACCGACATCGCAATCCACTCGATGTCGTCGACCTTGAGGTGCTTGCCGAGCTCGTCAACGACCGACCGATCCCAGGTGGATGGCTCTGAGGCCATGGCCTCAGCAAGGTTTGCGATCGCCTGTTCGACCTCTGTGCGATGTGCACCCGACACCGCCTGGCTCGACAACCCGCGGCGGAGCGCGAAGGACCCCGTGTGCGCGGCGCAGTATGGGCAATCAGCCGTGCGGCTGGCGACGTACATCGCCAGCCCCATTTGCGCCTTTAGCTCGCCACCGGCGATGACCGAAGCGGGAAGGTTCAAGAAGTTCGGAACGCACAGGTTGTAGGTGCGAAAGCCGGGCGGCCAGATCTCTAGATAGCTATCACAATCGGGAAAGACGCCAATAAGCGCTCGGACGAGGTGTAACAGGGGGCCGTAGTTGTCGTGCAAGTCGTGCATCGGAACGGCATCGGCTTCGAGATGTTCGGCGAGAGTCGGCATATTTCGACACTATTGTTCGCGAAAGATGCCTGCCACCGATTTTGCCGCACACCTTCCGCCCTCAACGCAATAGCGCCCCCGAACTAGCTGGTTGAGTAGTAGCGATTACGCGCTGCCAGGAGGAATGGCCTCGAACATCGAAAGGTCGACGGTGATAAACGTCGACGTTGCGGTGATGAACAGGCCTTCGGGGCCCACGCCTTCACATGTGAGGTAGATCTTGCGGCCATCTTCGCCAGTCTTGCGAGCAGTGAATTCGAGTGGAACGCCCATTGGGCACGGTGCTTCGAATCGAAGGTTCAGCTCGCCGGTGAACGCCACCACCTTGAGGACGGGCAACATGGCACCGAGCACCTCGTCGACGATCGCGGCGGCTACACCTCCGTGAGCTCGGCCCGGGGCGCCTTGCCAGCCCGGCGACAACGTGACTCGGCCGACGGCACGGTCGGGGAAGGTGGCGATCTTCAAGCCCATCGTCAGCGGGTTTGCTGAGCCAGAAACGGGGGAGTCTTCGAACATGTCGAGGAAGGCGCCATCGGGACGTGCCGGGTTGCCGCCTTCGACGAGGGCCTTCTGTACCTTCGCGGACTCGACAAACTCGAGGCTGCGTTCTCGAGTCGGTTCCTGCTCGATCGATTCGGCAAGTGCGCTCGCCTCGGTTGCGATCGCCTCCAATACTTCGCGTCGAGCCCGGTGGCGCACGAGTGCGTGTGAGAGGCGATTCATCGCCGCGGCAGCGGCTTTGCGAGACGGAAGGTCGAGGTCCTCGGCGGCGGTCACGGTTCAGGTCTATTGCGTGTAGACACCGAATCCAAACCGGCCCTTGAAACAACCCAGGTTGGAGTTCCAAGGGCAACCGCTAGCCTCTTTCCTGCGGGGTGGAGCAGTCTGGTAGCTCGTCGGGCTCATAACCCGAAGGTCGCAGGTTCAAATCCTGCCCCCGCCAC
>CALHTB010000064.1 GCA_938038785.1 uncultured Acidimicrobiales bacterium | reverse complement strand
GGATCTCGACCGGAAGTGTCGAGTCAATAGCGGCTGGCGTCGAACTAGGTGGTCGTCGTGGGATCTCGACCGGAAGTGTCGAGTCAATAGCGGCTGGCGTCGAACTAGGTGGTCGTCGTGGGATCTCGACCGGAAGTGTCGAGAACAACAATGCGTGACTTTGAAGGGAAGGTCGTCGCCGTCACCGGAGCCGCATCCGGCATGGGCGAGGCGTCGGCTCGTCTGTTCGCTAAGCGTGGAGCCACCGTTGCCGCAATCGACGTGTCGCCAAACGTTGTCACCATCGCCGATTCGATCGGTGGGCATGCCTACGAGGGCAGTGTTGCCGAGTCGGACTTCTGCACGACCACGATCAACGCCATCGTTGCCGAGCATGGAAAGATCGACGTGCTGGTCAATGCAGCTGGCACGATTCACCGCGCTGACGCCTTGGGCACGAGCGATGACGACTGGGACCGTGTCATGTCGGTCAACGTCAATGGCATGTTCTACCTTTGCCGCGCCGCGGTGGGGCACATGGCTGCTGCCGGAAGTGGAGCCATCGTGAACTTCGGGTCGATTTGGGGAGGCGTCGGCTCGGCCGGCGCCACGGCGTACTGCGTCTCGAAGGGCGCAGTGCATCAGCTGACCAAGGCAATGGCCCTCGACCATGTCGAGCAAGGCATCCGTGTCAATGCTGTCGCTCCGGGCGAGGTGCGCACGCCGATGTTGTCGTCACAGCGTGAGACAACACCGAGCGAAGCTGACCTTCAGGCAATGGCCGACGCCACAATCCCAATGAAGCGTCTGGCCGAGCCGGTCGAGATAGCACGGGTTGTGGTGTTCCTCGCCTCCGACGAGGCGAGCTACATGACCGGCGAGATCGTGCACGTCGACGCGGGCTACACCGCAAGGTAGGGCCGAGGTGACGATCGACGCTGGGCCTAGCCCCGAAGCCATCGCATACCGCAACCGCTATGAGCCCGAGCTCGAGCCGCTCGACTTCGATGACATCGAGCAGATCCGTGCTGACGCCAAAGCGGGGTTCGCCGATGCAGTTGATCGCGCTATAGAGCGACACCGTCTCGAGCTCGATGACGTCGTAGTCGGGGGAGTGGACTGCCTGCGTATCCGCTCGGCGAACGGCGGCACTGCCAACGGCGCCATGGTTTACATCTTTGGCGGAGCCTTCATTGTTGGGGACCCCGAGACCGACATGCCCGTCATAGGAGCGCTTGCGGACTGGTGCGGAGTTGAGGTGATAGCGCCCCGCTACCGGTTGGCACCCGAGCATCCTGCCCCAGCCGCGGGTGACGATTGCTTCGCGGTGTATTCCGCCGTTGCCAACCACGTCGACGGTCGGTTGCTGTTGGCGGGTGAGAGCGCTGGAGGAAACCTTGCGCTGCTCACCGCGCAAACCGCTGTTGCTACCGACATACGAAGGCCCGATGCGCTTGGTCTACTCTCTCCAGCTGTAGACCTTCGGACAGATCGTGAGCTCTTTGGCCCCGCGGTTGACTCCGACCCTTCGATCTCTCATCAACGTGCCATCGACTTGGCCGGTGTCTATCCGGGTGCCATGGCGCTCGATGATCCACGCATCTCACCGCTGTTTGGCTCGATGGATGGCCTGCCCCCAACAATCATCACGACGGCCACCCGCGACATGCTGCAAGCAATGTGTTTGCGGCTCGCCCGGAAATTGCGGCGGGCCGATGTTGACGTCGATTGTCACGTGTGGCCGGGGCTGTGGCACGTCTTTGAATTCTACGACGATTTCCCAGAGTCAGCGGAATCGCTTTGGGAAATCGCCGCGTTCCTCAACAGCAGCGCCTAGGGCTGGTCGACTTCAACGGGTCCACTCAGCTCGGTGATCCTTCGGTTGCGGAATCGCCGACGATCTGAAGTCGCGGTAGCTTCGACACATGGAGATCACGAACTCGTTCACTGTTGATGCACCGATCGATGAGGCGTGGGACCTTCTCACCGACATTCCCGAGATCGCGCCATGTCTGCCGGGAGCCAAGCTCACCGACCATGCCGATGGCGTGTACTCCGGTGGCATCAAGATCAAAGTTGGCCCAGTCACCGCCGAGTACAAAGGGTCGGCCGAGTTTGTCGAGAACGATCCGGTCGCCCGCAAGGTGGTCATTAACGGCAAGGGCCGCGACACCCGCGGCGCCGGAAATGCTCAAGCGCTCATCACGGCACAAATGACCCCGGTCGGAAACCAGACCAAGGTCGACATCCACACCGACCTGAAGGTGTCGGGAAAGGTCGCACAGTTTGGTCGAGGGGTAATGCAGGACATCTCCACCAAGCTCATTGGCCAGTTCACCGATTGTCTCGAGGCCAAGATCGCCGAGCCGGCAACCGTTGACGGCATTGCGGCTGCAAGTGCTGCGGCTGGTGCTACCGGCGTGGCTGCCGCAGCTACGGCTCCCACGGTGCCACCGACCATGCCGAGCCCGCCTCCGGTGCCGCAATCGACAATTCCTGGCGATGCGCCCGCAGCCCCGGTGACTGCGCCCGCCGCAACCCCAGCTGTTGCACCCGCTGCGGCCCATGCTGCACCTGCACCGGTTTCGCCAGCACCGTCGAGCCCGACTGCAACAACACCCACCGCAACAACACCGACTGCAGCCCCTTCTACGGCGTCAGGTTCGACGTTTAACGACGATGACGACAACGTCCTCGATCTCGGCGATATTGGCCTGGGGAAGACCCTCGCCAAGCAATACGGTGCGCAAGCGGTTGGCGCTGGCCTGCTGCTCTGGTTGCTGAACCGACTGCGGAAGCGCTCGTCTTAGGCTCGGAGCTCCTCAGAGTTCACCGCCCGGTTGACGTTGCCCCGGGCGAGGGCAACTACAGTGCGACACCGGCGGGCTGACTTGCTTGTTACCAATGAGTAAGTCACCATGTGACCGGCGTTACACCGCGCCATTGTTTGAGGGGATCTACCTGTGACCGTTACGACGTCATTTCGCCGCCTTTTGGCCATCTTGCTGGCCGCTGCACTTTTTGCCTCGGCATGTACTGGTGGTGGGGGCGACGGCGCTACCGAAAGTGCCGGCTCGGACGACACCTCGACGACCGAGGACACTGTCGAACCATCAGACGAGGGTGGCGCCGACGAGACCGCTGATGGTTCCGACGCCGTAACCGCAGACGACGAGACGGTCGAGGTTGCTGACGGCGGCACCATCCGCATTGGCCTGCAGACCGAGGCCGGGTCGCTCAACCCGACCAACACTGGCCTGAACCGCGGTCCCATCATCATGGCCACCGCCGTGTTTGACACGCTTGTCGTGGTCGACACTGAGGGCAATTGGCACAACAACATGACCGAGAGCTGGACTCCGAGCGACGACTTCACTTCGTGGGAGGTGAAGCTGCGTAACGACCTGATGTTTAGCGACGGCGAGGTGCTCAACACCGACGCTGTGGTCAAGACCTTCGAGGCGTTCCTTGCCGACCCGTTGCTCTCGCTGCCCTTTAAGCCGTCGTTCGACGCCGAGGCCCCAATTGAGAAGGTGGACGATCTCACCTTCCGCATCAATGCGAACGGGCCTAACGCGTACGTGCCGTTCTACTTCGCCGAACAGCTCGGAATGATTGGCTCTCCAGCATGGATCGATGCTGCAGGTGATGAGCCTGAGCTCGACCAGATGCCAATCGGTGCTGGCCCCTACATGATCACCGAGCGAGTGCAGGATCAAAAGACAACCATGGAGCGCAACCCGAACTACTGGGGCGAGCCAGGAATCCTCGACACGGTCGAGTTCTTCCCGGTCGTACAGGACGCAACTCGTACCGACCAGTTCCTCGGCAACGACCTCGACATCACCCACGGCACCGACGCCGAGTCGATCCTGCGACTCCGCGACGAAGGTGACGCAATCCAGCGAATCGAGGACAACTCGGGTGAAGAGTTCATGCTGCTCATGAACGCCCAGATCGCTCCATTCGACGACATCCGAGTTCGTGAAGCGGCAACAGCGGCATTCCCCAAGGCCCAGTACCTCGACTTCATCTCCGAGGGTGCCGAGCTTGGAGCCGATTCGCTGTTCTCGACCGACACCCCGTGGAACGTGCCGTCGCTCGAGCAAGCTGACGACCGCCCAGAGGTCGCTGGTCCGCTCATCGAGGCCTACTGCGCTGACGTGCCCGCCCAGTGCACCGATGGAAGGATCGATATCGAGTTCCAGCACGACGGCCCGAGTGCTGCCCTCACCCGCGTGCAAGAACTTGTGGTCGACGCCTGGTCACCATTCTTCAATTCGACCGTTGACGTCATCCCGAATGATCAGCACATCATTCAGGTAGCCACCGGCCAGTACAACGTCGCAACGTGGCGATACCACGGCTTCAGCGACCCGGACGTCGATACGAACTTCCTGGCCTGCGCCACGATCAGTGCGCTGTCGATCAACTGGTCTCGTAACTGCAACGAAGAACGCGATGTTCTTATTGCCGAGCAACGGGCCACCACCGACCCAGCGGTTCGATACGAAAAGCTGCAGGCACTTCAGGAGAACGTTCGCGATTCGTTCCAGTACATCGTGGCCACCCACACCAACTGGACAGTCGGAGCATCATCGAACGTCGGTGGCTTGTGCGATGCAACCGCACCTGACGGAGCTGAGTTGCCTTGTCAGACTCGTGGGGTGGTTCGCCTACCGCAGTTGTTCATCGCCAACTAGTTCGGTCGGAATCGATGTCCGCACGCGTTATTGCCTCTCGGCTCGCTCAGATGGTTCTGGTCGTGGTCGCGGTGACCATGCTCGCGTTCGGCTCGATGAACTTTCTCGGCGACCCGTTGTGCAACATCATCGGGCCGATTTGTTCGGAAGACTCGGGCGAAGAGTTCGCTGAGGTTCGTGCCGAGGCCCGAGCGCAATACCACCTCGATGATTCACTACCGGTTCGTTACGGACGCTGGCTCGGTGACATGGCCACCGGTGACTTCGGTCGGAGCTTCGAGAACGGTACGAAGGTCAGCACGACGCTGAGCAACAAGTTGCCGATCACGATCACGCTTATGGTGTACGCCCAAATATTGGCGGTGCTGGTCTCGATCCCTTGGGCTGTTTGGTCTGCCTCTCGGGCCTACCGGGCGGTCGACAAAGCAAGCACCGTGGTCTCGTTCGGGATGTTGGGAATTCCGGTGTTCGCTCTGTCGGTGCTGCTGTTCTGGCTGTTCGCCGTCAAGTGGGACATTTTCCCGACCCGTTACGAGGATGCGACGTTTGGGGCCCAACTCAAGTCGCTGTTCCTGCCCGCGCTGTCTCTTGCCGTGCCACTTATCGCCACCTACCAGCGGCTGTTGCGAACCGACCTCATCTCCACCCTTCAGGAGGACTTCATCGCAGTGGCTCGGGCGAAGGGCTTGTCGAACCGTCGCGTCCTGTTCCGCCATGCGTTGCGGCCGTCGATGTTCTCGATGCTCACCGTCTTTGGCATTCAGACCGGTGCGCTCATCGGCGGCTCTCTGATCGTCGAACGCTATTTCAGCATCCCGGGGATCGGGGCCGAAGTTGTCGAAGCGATCATCCGAGACGATTTCCCAACCGTGCTTGCGGTGGTCGTGGTCGTCACGGTGATCTTCGTTGTCGTGAACTTCATTGTCGACTTGCTCTACGGCTTCCTCGACCCACGGGTGCAGCTCGATGGCTGATACCGAGTCACCACGAACCGTTGCCCCGCCCGACGAGGTTCCTCTTGAGAATCCGCCGTCGATTGCCCGTCAGCTAGGTCTTGGCTTTTGGGTGTCGGTTGCGTTCTTGGCGGTGGTCATCTTGCTCGCAGTACTCGCTCCCGTTTTGCCGCTCAACGAGCCGACGAAGATCGCGGTTGGAGACAAATTTGAGGGCCCTCGCCCTGGTCTCTGGTTCGGGGCCGATGGCAACGGACGTGACGTGTTCTCGTTGACAATCTGGGGTTCGCGAATTTCACTACTCGTCGGTTTAATCGCCATCACCATCGGGTTTGTTGTGGGCGGGTCGCTCGGCATCGTGTCGGGGTACTTCCGAGGGATGTTCGACAAGGTCGTCTCGTTCATCTTCGTTACGTTGCTCAGCTTCCCGGCGCTCATCCTGGCGATTCTGATCACCACGCTTCTGGGCAACACCGTGTTCTGGATCTCGGCCAGCCTCGGCCTCCTTGCGGTTGCTCCAGTCGGACGGTTGGCCCGAGCTCAAACACTCGTATTCGCCGAGCGAGACTTCATCGCAGCGGCTCGAATCCTGGGGGCATCGGACGGTCGTATCATCGTCAAGGAGCTCCTTCCAAACGTTGTGATCCCGATGTCGGCCCTCGCGCTCTTGGGCATGGGAATTGCGATCGTTGCTGAAGGTACGCTCGCCTTCCTCGGAATCTCGGTGGACGACGGCCTCAGCTGGGGCAAGCAAATCGCCGCCGCGGGAACAACCCGCGTACTTCGCGAAGCTCCGCATGTCGCGTTGTTTCCAATCAGCGTGCTCTTCCTCACCGTGTTGTGCCTCAACTATGCGGGCGACCGCATTCGCGAAGTCTTCGACGCGAAGGAGCTCTCCCTCTAATGGCGCTCCTCGACGTGACCAACCTCGCCGTCACCTTCAAGACGCCGAAGGGCCCGGTGTATGCCGTGTCCGACGTGAGCTTTGCGGTTGGTAAGGGCGAAGCCCTCGGCATCGTCGGGGAGTCGGGTTCTGGCAAGTCGGTCACGGTGAAGTCTCTGATGGGCTTGCTGCCGAGAACAGCCAAGGTCGAAGGAACTGCGGTGTACGACGGGGAAGACGTTTTCAACCTGCCGAAGTCTCGACGCAAGCACTTCTATGGCGTCGACGTTGCCATGGTCTTTCAGAATCCGATGACCTCGCTGAACCCGGTTAAGCGCATCGGCGAACAACTCATGGAAGGCATGCGGTTTCATCGCGGACTGTCCCGGGCTGACGCAAAGGCACGCGCAATCGAGTTGCTCGACCTCGTCCGCATCCCCGACCCGTCGAGCCGACTGCGTCAGTATCCCCACGAACTGTCGGGTGGCATGCGCCAGCGCGTCGTGATCGCCATGGCATTGGCGAACGACCCGGCCCTGCTGATTGCCGACGAGCCAACCACGGCTCTCGATGTAACGGTGCAGCGCGACATCCTCGATCTGCTCGATTCGCTTCGAGCCGACCTCGACATGGCCCTCATTCTCATCACCCACGACCTTGGCGTCGTGCGAGACCGAACCGACAACATCGTCGTGATGTACGGCGGCCGGGTCATGGAGTCAGCTGCGACCGAGGACGTCTTTGCTGATACCGAGCATCCGTACACCGAGGCGCTGCAGTCGGCCATTCCCGATATGTCGATGCCTCGAGGCACCCGCCTCGACCCGATTCCCGGAAGCCCTCCTGACCTTGCTATTGCTCCCCGTTCGTGCCCATTTGCCCCTCGGTGCAACTACGCCTCCGACGAGTGCCACACCTCGATCCCTGCCCTGCGAGCCGTCGGTGACACCGCCGTCGACGCTGCATCGCCTCATCTCTTTGCCTGCTTCAACCCCCGCGGCGTCGCGGCAAACGAAGGAGCAAGCGCCTAGTGGTCGGCATCGGACAAGAGTCGCTTCGCGAGGGTGAATCGCTCATTCGAGTGGAGAACCTGGTGGTCGAGTTCCCGGGGCCACGTGGGTCGAAGCTGCAGGCCGTGAGTGATGTGTCGTTCGATGTGATGGCAGGGGAGACGCTCGGCATTGTCGGGGAGTCGGGCTGCGGTAAGTCGACGACTGCCAAAGCGGTCATCCGAATGCCTCCACCAACGTCGGGCACGGTTCGCTACGACGACGAAGACCTCGCGGCGCTCACCAAAGAAGAATTGCGCAGTCGACGCACCGACCTGCAGATGATCTTCCAGGATCCGATCTCGGCGCTGAATCCTCGACGTTCGGTGTGGGACATCATCAGCGAGGGTGTCGAGATTTGGGGCACCCACGGTGTGTGGACCGATGCGCGTCTCACCGAGCTCATTTCGTCGGTGGGCATCGATCCGCAATATCGAGATCGGAAGCCGTTCCAGTTCTCCGGGGGTCAGTGTCAACGAATCAGCATTGCCCGCGCCCTCGCGCTCGACCCCAAGGTTCTGATCTGCGACGAACCGGTCAGCGCCCTCGATGTGTCGGTGCAAGCCCAGATCCTCAACTTGCTCGACGACCTCAAGACCGAACACGACCTAACCATGTTGTTCATCAGCCACGACCTCGCCGTTGTGCGCAACGTGAGCGATCGAGTGCTGGTGATGTATCTCGGCCGGGTCGCCGAGGTGGGCGACGCTGACGCGATCTTCGACAACCCGGTGCACCCCTATACTCAGGCGCTGCTGTCAGCGGTGCCGGGTTCGGGTATCGACAACGATGGCTCGCTTTCCGGTGAGCTGCCCTCGCCGCTCGACCCACCGACCGGCTGCCGTTTCCACACCCGCTGTTCCCACGCAACAGACGTGTGCAAGACAACAGTCCCCGAGTTCCGCCAGTTCGGCAAAGACCACTGGGCAGCCTGCCACAACCCCCAAGGCACCCCAGTAGACATCACCTGAGATTTGTACACGGTTTGCCTACCTCGGCGGTCTGATTCTGTGTACAAAAGTTGATGCGGAGATTTGTACACGGTTTGCCTACCTCGGCGGTCTGAAACGATGTACAAATCTCTCGCGTTGGACGTGATGTCGTAGGGCATGAGTACAACGGTGGGATGGGCGAACTCACCGAACTCAGCAGGCTGGCTACTCGACAACATGGAGTCGTCTCGACCGCGCAACTACGAGACTCTGGCTTCACCGAACGGATGGTGGCACGGCGTGTGAGCCAAGGCCTCTTTGTCCGACGAGCGAAGGGGGTGGTGCAGTTCGCGGGCAGCCAATCGTCCTGGAACCAAGACATTGCCGTAGCCGCGCTTGCCGCCCGAGGCGCCGCATCACACCGAGCCGCCAGCCGTCTATGGGGGTTTCGGTCAGTTGACAGCGAGATCGAAGTGACGGTTCGGTTTCCTCGCAACCCCATGGTCGAAGGCGCAATTGTGCATCGCTCTCGTGATCTCGAGCCAGCCGACATCACCGAGGTCGACGGCATCTTGGCAACCACACCCGAGCGGACTATCTGCGATCTCGGTCTTGTCTTTCCCGAACATGAAGTGCTCCGAATCTTGCGCCATGCGATTGCCGAGAAACTGGTGCTCCCGGTCGATGTCTGGAGAATGCGCCAGCGGACAAGCAAACAAGGCCGAAATGGGACCGGAGTCCTCGAACGAGCCTTAGAAGCGCTTCCGCCTGATGTCGACTTCGCTGAGTCCGGGCTCGAGATTCACTTCATCGAGATCTGCGACCGATTCAATATTGTCCGACCCGTGCCGCAATTACCGGTGAAGGTCGGTGGCCGCAGCTTCCGACTCGACTTTGCCTGGGTCGACGAGCGGATATTCGTCGAGATCGATGGAGCGGCGTTTCACTCGTCTCCCACGCAGATCGCCGCCGACGGTGGCCGACAGAACCAACTGGTAAACGCCGGATGGACGCCCCTCCGCTTTACCGCAAAGGACCTCAACGATCGTGCCAGCTACTGCGCGAAGATCGTGTCAGACGCCCTCGCTTCTGTACACGGTTTGCCTACCTGGGCGGTCTGATTCTGTGTACAAAAACCGTCGACGGGATTTGTACACGGTTTGCCTACCTGGGCGGTCTGATTCTGTGTACAAATCTTTAGCGGCGGGGGGCGAGTTGTTCGGCGGTGAGGCCGAGTTCGGTGACGCGTTGGGGTAGCGGATCGCCGCGAACGAAGCTGGCGGCGATCTCCCCGGCAATGGGGGAGGTGACAATGCCGCAGCCGCCTTGGCCGACCATCCACACAAACCCGTCGGCGGTGTCATCCCAGCCAAAGACCGGGTTCCGGTCGGGGGCGAAGGTGCGAAGACCGGCCCAGGTGGTGGCCACCGAGCGAATACCCAGGGTGCTGATCGTGTTGATGCGTTCGATAGCGAGGGCGATGTCGAGTTCTTCGGGCTTGGCATCACAGGGGTCGCTGGGGGCCTCATCGGACAGCGAACACAACAGCTGCTGGCCAGCCTCGGCCTTGAAGTAGCACTCCATGTCGGCAATGCCCGAGTAAATGAACGGCCAACCTGTCGGATCTTGCCCAATGGGTGAGGTGAAGGCGGTGCGGCGCTTTGGCGCCAAGCCGATCGGTTGAACGCCACATCGCTCGGCGACTGTGTCACCCCACGCTCCTCCCGCGTTGATGATCACTTCGGCCTGGAGTGGGCCAGCCTCGGTCTGGATCTCCCACAGCCCACCATTGCGAACCGCACTCGTGAGCTTGGCCGACCGCCAAACATCGGCGCCGCCTTGTCGGGCGGTGCGAAGGAACAGTTGGTGAGTGCCCATGACGTCGATGGAACCCGCAGTGTCTTCGAGCATTCCCGCTGCAACCACCTCGGGATTGAGCACCGGGCAAAGTTCGAGTAATTCGGCTCCTTCGACGAAGCGAATCGACGGCGTGACCTGAGAAGCTTCGTCGACCTCGGCTTGCAAGTCGGCGCCCATGGACGCGTCTCCCACGCTCAACACCGGCATCGGCGTCACGAGTGGAGTTTCCGAGCCGGGAGAACTGTCCCAAAACGGACGACTGGCTGTGGAAAGGCGATGAAATACTGGCCCGCCCTCGTTCTCGATGTACACCGCAGCCGATCGAGAGGTCGTGTGATACGCCAACTCGGCTTCTTGCTCCAACAACACCACCGAATGTGTGGAGGAGATTTGGGCAGCCGCAGACACACCGGCGATTCCGCCTCCGACTACCGCAACTTCAACTCTGGGTGTAGACATGACGCGACGATACTTGCAGAAGTTCTGCTGCTATCGTCGTTCTGCTATACCAGCTCTTTCGTTCGTAAGGGCTAACACAACACCCTTGGAGGGGAACAGTGAAGAAATTTCTCACGATCCTGGCCATGTTTGCGTCGCTTGCTCTAATCGCCGCTGCATGTGGATCAACACTCGATGAAGCAGCGGAGACTGCAACCGATGCTGCCGGTGACGCAGCTGACGCAGTCGATGAAGCCATGGAAGACGATGAAGCCATGGAAGATGACGAAGCCATGGAAGACGATGAAGCCATGGAAGACGACGAAGCCATGGAAGACGGCGACGCAATGGCTGAGCACCTCGGAGATGGCTCCCTCGGAACCGTCATTGTTGAGGATGGCGCTGAAGTTCAGATCCGCTCGCTGAACGCAATCTCTGGTGACGTGGCCTTCCTTGGCCTTCCAAACCAGCGTGGCGTCGAGCAGGCTGTTGTCGACTACGGCGACATCAAGGGCTTCTCGGTAACCAGCGGCGAGGGTCTTGACGACCTTTGCTCAGCTGACGGTGGCCAGGCTGCTGCTCAGCAGATCGTTGCTGACGAGCAGATCGTTGGAATCATCGGAACCTCGTGCTCGGGTGCAGCTACCGCTGCAGCCCCACTTATCAGCGACGCCGGCATGGTCATGATCTCCGGATCGAACACCTCGCCAGCACTTACCTCTGATCAGCAGGGCAACGCCGGTCCGGACTGGCGCGTTGGCTACTACCGCACCGCACACAACGATCTCTTCCAGGGCGCTGCAATGGCCGAGTTCGTCTTTAACGAGCTGGGACTCACCTCCGCTGCTGCAATCCACGACGGCGACCCCTACACCAACGGTCTTGCCGACGCTTTCGCTAACGCATTCAGCGAGCTCGGTGGAGAGGTCACTTCTGTGACCGGCGTAGCTAAGGAAGACACCGACATGGTTCCTGTGCTCACCGAAGTTGCTGCAGGATCGCCTCAAGCACTCTTCTTCCCAATCTTCCAGCCAGCTGGCGACTTCGTTGCCGACCAGGCTGGCGGCGTTGCTGGCCTTGAGGACACCGTTCTTCTTGCGGCTGATGGCCTCCTCAACGATGGCTTCATGGGCCTCGAGCAGTCGGTTGGAATTCACTTCTCCGGACCAGACACCCGCTTCGGCACCAACACCAACCAGAGCACCGGCGTGTCCGCTGAAGACTTCCTCGCAACCTACGAGGCCAACAATGGTTCGGCACCAGAGGCTCCATTCTGGGGTCACAGCTACGACGCAACCGCATTGCTTCTCGACGCAATCGACGCAGCATCATGGGTCGATGGAGACGGAAACCTGAACATCGACCGCCAGGGCGTTCGTGACCACCTCAACTCGGTGCGTGGCTACGAAGGTCTTATCGGCACGATCAACTGTGACGATTTCGGTGACTGCGGTTCGCAGAAGATCACCATTATCGAGCACTTGGACGCAGCGGACATTCCTGCATCTCAGGCAAACGTTGTCTTCGAGTACGCACCTCAGTAACAACTTTCGACACGTACGTCTGTGAGCTTCGTGCTCACATGAACGTGTCCTAGAACGAAGCAGCCCCGCCCAAATGGGCGGGGCTGTGTTCGTTCGGTTCCGCGTGACATAAAAATCACGGGAATTTCAGCGCTCAATTTGATTGCTGTCGACACCACGTCCATTCTCTGGGTTGGGTCGCAGTGCGGTTCTGATGTTTGGCAAAGGTGCCAACTGGAGAGGGAGTAGTCCGTGACGGCTGCTGTAAAAGTGAAAGGCGCCCGGAGAACGGGTGTCGATTGGTTCCTGCTGTTCCTGCGAGTATTGCTCATCGGGCTAATCGCCATTGGTCTGTTGGCATTCATTGCCCAACAGATCGACCCGAACAATTGGTTTGCTCGCCTTACCCACGACGGGGAGGCTGCCTCTCGTCTGAGCTGGCCTCAGTTCCGTGGCCTCATCGTTACCGGCCTTAGCCAGGGCGCAATGTACGGGCTTATCGCCCTGGGTTATTCGATGGTCTACGGCGTGCTCGGCTTCATCAACTTCGCCCACGGCGAGGTCTTTATGGTCGGTGCCTTCACCGGCTTCATTATGTCGAACAAGTTCGATGAGGCCGGTTGGTGGGATGGCCCGATTTTCATCCCCGTCATCCTCATCACGATTCTGGTCAGCACGCTCGTTGCCACCGCCACCGCGGTCATCATGGAGCGGGTGGCATACCGTCCTCTTCGAGGCTCGCCCCGCCTCATTCCGCTGATCACCTCGATCGGCGTTTCGTTCTTCATTCAGAACGCTGTCATCTTGCTCTTCGGACCGGGCGCAAAGGGCTACCCGCCAAACCCCGATTGGCTTGAAGAGACCATCCCGGTCGTCGGCATCGAGGTGAAGAAGCTGCTCGTGATCGTCGTGGCCGCAATTTCGATGGCTGGTCTCTGGTACTTCGTCGAACGAACCAAGACCGGCAAGGCCATGCGAGCGGTCGCCGAAGACAAAGAGATCGCCTCGCTTATGGGCATCGACGTCAACAAGACGATCGTCACCACATTCGCCGTTGGCGGCGCAATGGCTGGTATCGCAGGAATCCTCTGGGGAATTCTGTTCAAGTCTGTCATCGCCACAACCGGCTTCCTCCCCGGCATTAAGGCGTTCACCGCTGCGGTTGTCGGTGGTGTTGGAAACCTTGGCGGCGCCATGGCTGGCGGTGTGTCGCTCGGCAGTGCCGAAGCGCTTGCTCCGTTGATGTTGCTTGAGCCCCTCGGCGTTGAAGGTCCCTCACAGCTTCGCGACGCTGTCGTGTTCACCCTCCTCATTCTGGTATTGCTGGTGAAGCCCACCGGCTTGTTCGGCGAACGTCTTTCATCGGAGGACCGAGCATGAGTACAACAACCACAGACAACGACGTCTTCGAACCAAGCCCAGCCGAATCGGCCATGGCCGCAGCTCCGGTTCAGTCCAGCGTCGACTGGAACAAGGTCGCCCGCTTCGGCGGCATCCTTGCGCTGGCACTGGTGTTTATCTCGCTTTCGGGAATGCCTGTCGGGCTCGACAAACGCACGATCCTGTATTGGATCAATCCAGGCGTGTACGTCAATAACCCCGATGGAGTTGGCCTAACCCTTGGCTACCTGTCACTGCTCATCTGGCCGATTCTGCTGGGTTGGGCCGTGGGCAACGAGGTCGTCCTCGAAGGTATGCAAGCTACGAAGCGAGGCTTCAGCGACCTGCTAGCGGGCTTTGGTGTCGGAGCGCTTGGTGGCCTCGGAGTTTTTGCGCTCACATTTCTTATGGGCCTTGATCGTGAAATGGATCCGGACTCGGGAGCGCTCGTCTATGGCGTTCGCGACCCACTGGTGAACTGGAACGAGAACCTCTACGTGCTGCTCACCTTTAATCGCGGTTGGGGCTTTGCCCTGTGGGTGTGGCCGCTACTGGCTGGCGTGCTTGCGTTGATCGGTGCGGGGTTACGGCTCCTGCCCGACGGCATTCGCAAGGCCGTACTGGCCGCGGTGACCGCAATTGTTTCGGTATCGATCTTCCAGTTTCTTATCGACGACGTGATCGAGGGCGTTGGCGAGACCATCAACGACCCGGGCCGTCTGTCGAACTTCTTTGGTGATCCCGACGACGGCCGTCCCCGCGTCGACTCAGTCTTCGATGGCCTCATCGAATTCGTCTACGCGCAGACTGGCGGGCTTCGACTGCAGGGCATGATTTTGATTGGTGTGGTCGCCGCAGCTCTATCGTTGGCTGGCTCCTATGTAACAAGGGGTCGTTTCAAGGCCTCTCGCAAGGCGTACTTCGACAAGCCACTCGCCCAACGCACTATGTCAACGTCGGTGCTGATGTTTGTCACCGCACTCGCGCTCATCATCCTGCCGTTCTTTACCGGCAAGATCGCCAACGAACTCTTTGCCAACGTCGGCATCTTCTTACTGCTGGCCCTTGGCCTCAACATCGTGGTCGGCCTTGCAGGAATTCTCGACCTTGGCTACGTGGCGTTCTTCGCTGTTGGTGGGTACACCACCGCGGTGCTCACGTCGGCTGGCCGCGGTGACGAGTGGCCGAGTTGGGTGCCGCTTTTTGTCACCGACGATGGCGAAGCTGTTGTTGGTGGCTGGTTGATCGCCCTCGTGTTCGTGGTGATCTTCGCGGCGATCACTGGCCTGCTTATCGGCGCGCCGGTTATCCGTATGCGCGGCGACTACCTTGCCATCGTGACCCTCGGCTTTGGCGAGATCATTCGGCTCCTGTTCCTGTCGGACTGGTTGTCGGGTTACTTCGGTGGTGCCCAGGGAATCACCAACATCGAGAGCGCTGACTTCGGTCCGCTCGGTACCGTGTCGGGCATCAACCCTCGGTCGGTCTTCTACCTCGTGCTGTTCTTCTCGGCCATTGCGATCTACGTTTCGTGGCGGCTCGAGCGCAGCCGCCTCGGACGTGCCTGGATGGCCATTCGAGAGGACGAGAGCGTCGCCGAAGCTATGGGCATCAACACGGTCAACATGAAGCTGATGGCGTTCGTAGTGGGTGCCGTGCTCGCGTCGTTCTCCGGGGCGATCTTTTCGGCCAAGGTTGGCTCGATCTTCCCGACCAGCTTCCTGATCCTCGTCTCGATCATCATCCTCGTGGTGGTCATCGTGGGTGGTATGGGCAACATCATGGGTGTGATCGTCGGTTCGCTGGTGCTTATCGGCGTGCTCGGAGGCCCGAAGCAGCCAGGTCTGCTCCAGGAGTTCTCTGAGTACAAGCTCCTCATCTACGGAGCGCTACTGATTTGGATGATGCTGAAGCGGCCTGAAGGTCTTGTACCGAATGCTCGACGCAGCCGTGAGCTCCACCAAGACGAGTTCTTGCAGGATGCGTGGTTGAAGGGCGAGGTCGATACCGGCGACGACGGTGATGTTGCAGTGGAGGTGGCGCCAGCATGAGTGAGCGCATCCTTGACATCAATAACCTCAGCGTGACCTTCGGTGGTCTGCACGCATTGAAGGACCTCAATTTCCACGTGGACGAGGGCGAGATCGTCGGCGTCATCGGGCCAAACGGTGCTGGCAAGACCACGTTCTTCAACATGATCTCGGGCATGGTGACCCCATCGTCTGGTGAGATCCTGTTCGAGGGCGAATCGATGATCGGGCTCGACCCAAACCAAGTCACCCAACGCGGCATCTCCCGTACGTTCCAGAATGTCCGCCTCTTTGCGAACATGACGATCGTCGAGAACGTCATGGTGGCGCAGCATTGCCGCACGAAGAAGGGCATCTTCAGCTCGTTGTTCAACACGCCAGGCTTTCGCAAGGAAGAGGCCGAGATTCGGGCGCACGCCGAGAAGGTCCTCGGATTCTTCGGCACCCGCCTCATCGGTTACCGGCTCGAGCAGCCAGCGTCGGTGCTCAGTTACGCCAACCGTCGCCGACTTGAGATCGCCCGAGCCATGGCAACAAGTCCCCGGCTCTTGCTTCTTGACGAGCCGGTCGCAGGCATGAACCCCAAAGAGTCCGCCGAGCTCACCGACCTCATCGGCAAGCTCCGTAGCGAATGGGGCTTCACGATCGTCATGATCGAGCACGATATGAACGTTGTGCGCGATGTATCCGATCGTGTGGTTTGCCTCGACCATGGCGAAACGCTCGCCCAGGGCAGCTTCGAAGAAGTATCGAACAACCCGGAAGTTATCGAGGCCTACCTCGGACGTCCACTGGAGAAGCGGGCATGAGTAACGCAACGAAGACCCCGATCCTCGAGTTCCGGAACATCAACACGCACTACGGCGCAGTGCACATTCTCAAAGATGTGAACCTGGCCATCTACCCAGGCGAAATGGTGTGCCTGCTCGGCGGTAACGCCTCGGGCAAGTCGACCACCCTGAAAACGCTTCTGGGCATGGTCACGCCAACGACCGGTGAGGTTGTGCTCGACGGCGAAGTGGTCAACGACAAGCCCACGTCGTACCGAGTTGAGCGCGGCATCACGATGGTTCCCGAAAACCGACGCCTCTTCAAGCGACTGTCCGTCGGCGAGAACTTGCAGCTTGGTGCGTACCTGCGCAACGACAAAGACGGCATCAAGAACGACCTCGAACGCATTTACGACATGTTCCCTCGAGTGAAGGAACGTCTCACCCAGAAGGCGGGCACGCTTTCTGGTGGCGAACAGCAAATGGTTGCGATGGGCCGGGCGCTCATGGCAAGCCCCCGGGTGCTTCTTATGGACGAGCCGTCGATGGGTCTCGCCCCGGCGCTCGTTCAGACCAACTTCGAGCTCATCCAACAGATCCATGAAGAGGGCATCGCCATCTTCATGGTGGAGCAGAACGCAAACATGGCCCTGTCGATCGCAGACCGCGGTTGGGTCCTTCAGACCGGCAAGGTCGTCCTCGACGACACCGCCGATGCATTGCTCCAAAACCCAGACCTGCGAAAGAGCTACCTCGGCGAGGCGTAGGGAGAGAAGCTACGTTGGCGCGATGGTTTCTTCGGCTGAAGTCTTGGTTCCGAGTTTGGATCTGACTGCTGATATTGCGCTGCTCGAGGCTCATGGATTTCAGCTCGATGTGATCTTTCCGGCCGATGAGCCGCGGGTTGCCCGAATGTCGGGGAACGGTCTGAAACTTCGGCTCGATACGGCGTCGGCCCAGTCGTCGCCGACGATCATGCTGCGTGCAGTCGAGAACGAGTTCGTGACATCGGGGGGCACCCGGCTCGTGGCTGCCGAAAGTCCGTCGGAGGATTCCGCGTTCGCCGACGAGTTGGTGATCACACGGGGCGGGCAGTTCGGCCAGGGCCGTGCCGGGATGCACTATCGCGACCTCATTCCGAATCGTCACGGTGGGCGAGTCATCGCGTCGCACATTCGGATAGCCGAGCCGGGCCCCGTTCCGGACTCTGTCCACCATCACGACATTCGCTTTCAAATGATCTACTGCCGGCGAGGACGCGTTGAGGTCGTCTACGAGGACCAAGGCGAGTCGTTCTGGATGGAAGAGGGCGATTGCGTTTTGCAGCCACCCCACATTCGACATCGAGTGCTCGCAAGCGCAGACGGACTTGAGGTAATCGAGATCGCTTCGCCCGCCGAGCACCCGACGTTTATCGAACACGACATCGAGCTGCCCACCCAGACGGTCGACCCACACCGAGACTTCGATGGCCAACGATTCAGCTTCGACCGAGCGGTCGATACGCCATGGGCCGAGCATGCTCCAGGTTGGGAGCAGCGGACCACCGGTATTGCGGCGGCCACCAACGGGTTGGCCGCGGTGCAGGTGCTACGCCCCACAACCAGCGACGCCGTGCTCACCGAAACTCATGATGGCGACTTGCACCTTCTGTACGTGCTGAGCGGCGTCGCCGTACTCGACACCGATGATGCAGTTCACGATCTTTCTGTCGACGACTCGGTCGCCATCCCGCGCAATCAGCCGTGGACCATGCGCAGCCCGTCAAGCGACTTCAGTTTCCTCACCGTTAATCTTGCCGCCCAGGAGGATGCGTAATGACCGCTACCGAACCCGCCGACGCGGCTGAGCGTCGCTCTGCGGAGCCAGTCGTGTGCTACGACGTCGAGAATCTTCCGCCCGTCGAACTCGACCGATACGAACGAGCACGACAGTCCTTGGCCAAAGTAGACGAGGTGCTTGTTCCACCCCGTCAGGCGCGCACATTCCACGTCGCAGCGGGACAGTTCTTTCGCATCAACAGCGTCGAGGGTTCCCAAGTCGGCGACCTCAACCTCTTCAACGAGCACGACCTGAACGAGCGGTTCTTCAGCGGGAAGACACGCCAACTCCATGCCAGTCACCTGACCCGAGGTGACCGCATGTGGAGCAACCTGCCGCACCTTCGCCCAATGGCAACGATCACCCACGACACGCTCGAGTGGTACGGCTGGGACGATGACGGCGGGGGAGTGCACGACGTCATCGGCACCCGATGCGACCCGTACACCCAACAAACCCTTAACGGCGCCGACTATCACCACTGCTGTCACAGCAACCTCACCCGGGCACTTGCCGACGAGACCGGGCAAGAAATGGCCGACATCGAACACCACGTGCACGACGTGTTGAACGTCTTCATGTGTACCGGCTTCACCCGCGACACCCAGCAGTACTTCATGAAGGCCAGCCCCGTTCGCCCTGGCGATTACATCGAGTTCGTCGCCGAGATCGACTTGCTCGGCGCGCTTTCGGCATGCCCTGGAGGCGACTGTTCAGCGAGCCATAGCGACGACGAGGCTGCGTGCTACCCGCTCTTGGTCGAAGTCTTCGATTGCACCGATGATTCCATGTCCGGCTGGACACCCAGCGCCGCCAACGAATACGACAGGTCCCATGGCCGATAACCCAGATCCACGATTCTTTGGTCCCGACGATGTTGGTCGATTGCTGCCGTGGGATGCGCTGATTGCCTCGATCGAACAGGTTGTGCTCGAAGAGGGAGCGTTCGCACCGGAACGCACAGTCCACACCGTGCCCGACGGCGATGGCAACGACGCGGCGTTTCTTATGAAGCCCGGGTGGGTGGCCGGCGACGTCATTGCGGTGAAGGCCGTGACCTTCTTCCCGAACAACGGTCTGCTCGACCTGCCGACGATCAACGCCGGAGTGCTGTTGTTTTCGGGAGCGGACGGCACCTTCCTTGGAGCGTGCGACGGCAATGTTCTAACCACCCGCCGAACCGCAGCCGCTTCAGCGGTTGCGGCGAAACGCCTGGCCCGAGACGACGCGAAACAACTTCTCGTCGTCGGCACCGGCGCGCTCGCGCCGATGACCGCTCGCGCCCATTGCGCGGTGCGCAACTATGACGTCGTTGATGTGTGGGGCCGAGATTCGGACAAGGCTCGCCGAGTAGCGAACAGCTTGATCACCGAGAACATCTCGGCACGGGTGGCCGATGACCTCGACGTTGCGGTTGCCGAGGCCGACGTGATCACCTGCAGCACCGGAGCAAAGAGTCCGCTAATCAAGGGGGAGCTGCTGAAGCCTGGTGCACACGTCGACCTGATTGGCGCCTTCACCCCCGAGATGCGCGAATCCGATGATGACGTCGTGCGTCGCTCCACGGTCTTCGCCGACACCCGTGCCGATGGCACCTTGGCTGGCGACCTGGCCCAACCGCTCGCCGCTGGCATCATCTCGCTCGAAGACATAGCCGGTGACCTCGCCGAGTTGGTGGCAGGAGTGCACCCGGGACGCACGAGCGACGACGAGATCACCATGTTCAAATCCGCCGGTTTCGCCCTAGAAGACGTTGCGGCCGCAAGGCTCGTCTTCTCGACCTGAGCCGGTAAGGGCTGAGTTGATCTGGGCGGAGTAGGTTTCGGCCATGGACATTTTCGCATTGAGCGAGGTAGCGGTTGATAGGGCCGCCGCGGTGAACCCGGTATCGGCCACCTATTCGGGCATACCCGGTCACGACCATGCCTGGCCTGACCTTTCACCCGATGGACACCTAGCAGCACGAGAGTTCTACGCCCAGCTCAAGGCTGACGCGCTGGCATGCGATACGCCCGACGACCGTCATGTTCTCGCCCAAAGGGTGCTGATCGAGGATTGCGATTCACACATTCGCCACTTCGACGCAAACGGCCACCACTATGAACTGAACAACATCGAGTCCCCGCATCAATGGGCCAGGTTCATCTTCGGATCCATGCCCGCCCAGACCAACGACGACTGGGAAACTCTGCTTCAGCGCTTGGAGGGAGTTGGGTCGATGATGGCGGGATATCGAGCAACGCTCGAAGAGGGACGCGTGGCCGGCAACGTTGTCAGCCGCCGCCAGGTCGAGGCGGTCATGGAACAAGGGGTTTCGGCTGCTGGCGACGATTCGTCCTTTCACGCGCTTCTTGATCGGTTGGCCGAGTCACCTGTTGACACCGCCAAGTACGACGAGCGCCTGCGAGCCGCAATCGAATCTGCCAAGCAAACGTTCTCTGACTTCAACGACTTCCTTGAGTCATACCTACCCGACGCCGCCGAGAATGACGGCGTCGGCGAGGCCCGCTACCAGTCGGCCGCAGAGATGTTTCTCGGAACTCAACTCGATCTTCATGCCACTTACCGGTGGGGATGGGACGAAGTTGAGCGTCTCTGGCAGACGATGGAAAGCGCCTGCGCAGAGATCGACCCAGACGCGACGACAGCAGACGTTCTCAATCGGCTGAGCACCAGCGATGAGTACGCAGCGAAGAATGTTGACGACTTCATTGCGGTCATGAAGGACCGCCAGGAACAGGCCCTCGCGAACCTTGAGGGCGTGCACTTCGACGTACCCGAGGAGATTCGTACGATCGACGTGCAGGTCGAACCAGCCGGTGGCGCACTTGCTGCGCACTACGTCGGGCCGTCGGAAGACTTCAGCCGGCCAGGCTCGGTTTGGTACCCCGTGGAGGGCAGAGATCACATCCCGCTCTATGGCGAGATCACCACGGCGTATCACGAGGGGTTCCCTGGCCATCATCTCCAGGTGGGTGTGCAGAACACGCTTCACGACGAACTGTCTCGCTATCACCGCTCGTTGGTGTGGTACCCGGGTTCGGGCGAAGGGTGGGCGCTCTACGCCGAGCAATTGATGGGAGAGCTCGGGTATCTCGAACGGCCCGAATATCGAGTGGGCCTGCTGGGAAGCCAGTTGATGCGCTCAGCGCGTGTTGCCATCGACATCGGTATTCACCTCGACCTGCCGATCCCCGACGACGTCACTTTTCACCCCGGCGAGTCGTGGACGTTCGAGCTCGCACACGAACTCATGTGCACCCGAGGCTCGCTCAGCCAAGATGAAGCCACCTCCGAAATCCTCCGCTACATGGGATGGCCGGGGCAGGCGATTAGCTACAAAGTCGGTGAGCAGGCGATCCTCGATCTCCGCGAAGAGTGGCGTACGGCTGGCGATTTCGATCCCAAGCTGTTTCACTCGACAGTGCTCGGCGTCGGGTCGGTCGGTCTCGATCTACTCCGCGAATACGTTCGAGCTCGAATACCACAGGGATAACAATGACCAAGAGCACCCATGCTGCCGTGGCCGACGATCGCAATGCGGACGTGCAGATTTATATCAACGGCGAGTTCTTCCCTCGCGATGAGGCCAAGATCTCCGTCTTCGACAGCGGGTTTCTGGTTGGCGATGGCATCTGGGAGGGCATCCGCCTGCACCACGGCGTCTTTGCGTTTCTTGACCGTCACCTCGACCGCCTATTTGCCGGAGCCAAGGCAATTCACCTCGACATCGGCACACGCGAAGAGATCACCGCAGCGCTGAGGGCCACGATCGACCAAAACAACATGGACGACAACGTGCATGTCCGTCTCATGATCACCCGCGGTACGAAGAAGACCCCATCACAGCATCCGTCCAACACGATCGGTGGGCCGAACATCGTCATCATCGCCGAGCACAAGAAAGCCGACCCCACTGTCACCAACGAAGGCATCTCGCTGTTTACTGCCACGGTGCGCCGTCCCGGCCCCGACGTGCTCGACCAGAACTTGAACTGCCACTCGAAGCTTCACGAGGTGATAGCGCTGATACAGGCCGTGGGCGCCGGAGCTGATGAAGCGCTCATGCTCGACGTGAACGGGGCAGTGGCTACCTGCAACGCCACCAACTTCTTCATCGTCAAGAAGGGTGAGGTGTGGACGTCGACCGGGTTCTACAACCTGCCCGGAATCACCCGAGCACTGGTGATCGAGGTGGCGCGAAACGCCGGCATCCCAATGTTCGAGAAGGACTTCTCGCTCACCGACGTGTACGCAGCCGACGAGGTCTTCGTGACCGGCACCTTCGGCGGACTAACGCCCGTCCGAGAGGTCGACGGCCGCACCATCGGTGATGGCACGGGTGGTGGACCGATGACCGAACGTCTCGTCACGCTCTACCGCGAGGCAATCGCCGCCGACGTCGCCCGCTGACATCAAGAACTAGGAGACACCTCATGTTGCTCGTTGCTGGAACATTCAAAATCGACCCGTCCGACCGTGATGCCGCAATTGAGGCAATGCAGTGGATGATGGCCGAGACCGCCAAGGAAGAGGGTTGTGTCTCGTACACGTTCTCGGCGGATCTCGCGGACCCGACGTTGTTTCACCTATTCGAGGAATGGGAATCCGATGCACACATCCAGGCCCACTTTGTCGCACCTCATATGCCGGTCTTTCGAGAAAAGCTCGGAGAGCTGAGCGGTTCGATCGAGCGCTCGATCTATCGCTACGACGACCCAACAAAGGCCGCCCTCGGGTAGTGATTCGATGACCTTGCGGATCAACATGTGGTCGGGGCCACGCAGCCTTTCGACGGCCATGATGTACTCCTGGCGGCAACGGGCTGATACCACCGTTGTCGACGAGCCGCTGTACGCCTACTACCTCGAACGGTCAGGCCGGGAGCATCCCGACAGGGTCGAAACGCTGGCCTCACAACGCACAGACGGCCAAGCGGTGATCGACGAGGTGATCTTCGGCGACTACGACACGCCGGTCGTCTATTTCAAGCAGATCGCCAAACATATCGGTGGTCTCGACATGTCGTTTCTGACCTCGTGTACGAACGTCATCCTCACCCGAAACCCTCATGATTTGCTCACGTCGTGGCAGATCCAAATGCCCGACTCCACGATCGCCGACACCGGCTATCTAGAACTGCTGCAAATCGTCGACCTGCTCATCGAAGCGGGCCAGGAACCTATCGTCATCGAGACGACCCGACTGCTCGAGAACCCGACGCAGATACTCACCGAAGTGTGCGCCCGGATCGGGATCGACTTCGACCCTGCGGTTCTGTCGTGGCCGGCTGGCCCTAAACCCGAAGATGGGGTGTGGGCGAAGTACTGGTACGACGGAGTATGGGCGTCGACCGGGTGGAAGCCACATCAGCCCAAGAACGCTGAGCTCCTACCCTCTATAGCCGACGCCTTGGCCGAATCAGAGGCTGCCTACGAGCGACTGTTGCCGTACCGTCTCTAGGTGATCTTGAGGATTGGCCCGGCAGAGAAGTCAGGGGCCGGACCCGCACCCATGTTTGTGTAGACCGATGGCGGCACCGAGATGTCGGCGAGGTAGAGATCGCCGACCGAAGGTTGGTCGCTCAAGCCGTGTTTGGGCAGTGCCAACGTGAGGGTCGCAGCCGCAGCAATATGTGGGTCGTAGGCGGTACCGGTTGCGGTGTCGATCCCCGAGGGTGCGTCGAGCGAAAGGATCGGCGCCGGGTGGTCATTGGCCGCAACGATCAGTTCGGCGGCCCGTCCTGTGGGAGCACCCTTGAGCGAGTACCCAATCATGGCGTCGAGAATGAGATCGGACTGAGGAGAGATGCCCATGACAGGGGAAATTCCGAGCCGTTCGATGATGTCGAGCTGGTGGCTGGGTACACCATCGAAACGATCGGCGGGGCTCGACAACACGACCTCAACATCGACACCGGAAACATGGAGATGACGAGCAGCCACCAAGCCGCCGCCGCCATTTCCGCCCGAACCTGCACACACGGTCACGTGGGCGGGGGAGAAGCGGGTGAGTGCGAGGCGAGCCAAGTTTCGTCCTGCGTTCTCCATCATTTGGATCAGTTCGATGTGCAGATCTTCGATCATGATCCGGTCGACTTCGATCATTTGCTCGGTGCTTAGCCAGCCGACCGATGATTTGGGAATCGTGGGAAAGCTGGTCTCGTCCATCGACAAACTCTAGGTCTCGGAGTGAACGAGCTGGTCAACTTCGGCGGCCAGGTGGATGACTTGGCGTACACACCCCAGACTGTACGAATGCAAGCTCTCACATCGCTGCGCGATGAACTGGCCAAACTCGAGCGAGTGGTCGTCGCCTTTAGCGGAGGCGTCGATTCAGCGCTGCTTGCCTATGTCGCCGCCGACACCCTCGGCGCAGAAAACGCAATCGCCGTGACAGCAGTGTCTCCATCGCTGGCTGGTGCCGAACGAAACGACTGCGAAAGCCTGGCCGGAACCTGGGGTCTTGACTGGCGCGAAGTGCACACCTCCGAAATGGAAAATGCCGCGTACCGAATCAACGATGGCGATCGCTGCTTCTACTGCAAGGACGCCCTCATGGACGCCGTCCAGCCGATCGCCGATGAGCTGAACGCGACGGTCGTGTTGGGGGTCAACCTCGACGACTTGGGCGACCACCGGCCCGGCCAGCATGCCGCCGCCCAACGGGGTGCAAAGTTCCCGATGGTCGACGCGGGTCTGGACAAGAGCGCCGTCCGTGAGGCCAGCCGATCACTCGGCCTGGCCACCGCCGACAAGCCTGCTGCGGCATGCCTGTCCTCACGAATTCCCTACGGAACGCCGGTCACGATCCAACGGCTCACCAGTATCGAAGGTGCTGAGCTAGCCCTCAAGCACATGGGCTTCCCAGAAATTCGAGTTCGTCACTACGAGGAGATTGCCCGGATCGAGGTTCCCGTAGCGTCGTTGTCTCGAGTAATCGAGCAACGCGAAGCTGTCATTTCTGCGGTGCAGCAAGCGGGGTATCGGTACGTCACTCTTGATCTTGAAGGCCTACGTTCGGGCAATCTCAACCTGAGACTCGCCGACTAGTCAAAGGACAACTCGAGTACATCTCGTACCTGAAGTCTTACCACTATTGGGCCTATGGGCGAGGTGCCCAAAAATGGTGTCAACTTTGATGGGTATGAGTCGATTGGCTCTTGTCGATCTAGGCAGCGCGACCGGCGCACAGCCTCGACGAAGGACCAATCATGTTGTTGAGAAATCTCGGACGCAGCTTCTTTCTAAGCATCCTTATCCTCGCAGTAGGTGCTGCGGGACTAGCGATTCAAGCAACCGTCGCCCTGGCTGCGCCAGGGGAACTGAGCGGGACCATCTTCCTCGACGCCGATGAGGATGGCGCCGTGGCCGGTGAGCAGGGCCTTGCCGGTGTCACCGCCACCGCGTACGACCCGTCAGGGGCCGCAGTTGGGTCAGCGACGTCTGACGCTACTGGCGCCTACACCATTAGTGGACTTACCGACGGAACCGAATATCGAGTCGAGTTCACCGGTCTCCCCGCTGGATACACCGACGGTCCGAGTGGTGTTGACTCCGAGACCTCGGTGACCTTTGCGACGCCAGAAGCTTCCGGTGTCGACTTTGGTGTCATCGTCCCCGAAGACTGCCCACAGGTTCCTGCCAACGCCCTCATCCAGACCTACGCAGCCGCTGTCTCATGCTCGGCGGTATTTGACCCCGCGTACCCAAAAGACTCGTTCGGCTTGCTCGACATCAGCTCAACGGTTCCGGCTACCGGCCGAGTCGATCAGACAACTGCGACTCCGATGTTTCATCATCCGGACTGGCACATCGACCAGATCGGCAACGTCTTTGGTACCGCCATTGACAACACTCGAGGCGACATGTTCGCTGCGGCCTCAAGCAATTACTCCCAGGTCTTCTACGACAACACGCCTGACGTAGCCACCCAGGCCGCAATTGTTCAGTACGGCGCGATTGGCGGTGGCGCAGAGGATCTTGGCGCTGCAGGAACGCTCTACAAGATGGATGCTGTAACCGGCGCTCCATCCGTCTTCGTGCAGCTACCGCAGCAGGCGTCGACCATCACCCACATCGACTGCGAAAGTAACACCACCATTGACCGTACGACTGGCCCCGGTTTGGGCAACGTTGTGTATGACACGGCAAACGATCAGCTCTTTGTCAGCAATTGGGAGGATGGATTCATCTATCGCCTTGATATGAATGGCAACATTCTCGATGCCTACGACCCAGATCAAACCGACAATGGCGCTGCGGGTATGGCGACTGACAGGGTACCGTTCGCACTTGAGACCGCAAATGACGGCTCGCGTATCTACTTCGGTACGGTGCTCGGCCGAGAGGTTTGGTCGATCGATCTCGACAGCAGCGGTGGCTTCACTGGTACGCCATCGACCATTGGCGGTGTCACCGTCTACGAGAATTCGGCCTCGGAAACTCTGAACCAGGTCATCCCGGTCTCGTTGGCTGGTGAGCTCGACCCAGCATGGTTGAACAACAACCTTATGCACTTCGTCTCTGACCTCGAGATCCTCCCGAGTGGCGAGATGATGGTCGGTATGCGGATCGGTTGTAGCGACAACCCCCACGGTGCCTACAACCATCAAGGCCAGACACACGTGTTGACCGATGGCGGCACCGGAATCTATGGAAATGATCAAGGCTCGCTGAACGTCAGCGCTACCGGAGATGCAGGTCTCGAAGACAACTACGGCGGCGTTGACTACTACGAGAACCCGACGACGGGAACCACCCAATACGCGGTGACATCGGCGGACATCCTCGTCGAGGCGGGGCCACATGGCCTGGCGGTCTTCGAGGATCTAGTACCCGGGGGCACTGCACTTGTGGACCCGCTCGGTGCAATCGACTACGGCGCTCCAAACGACCCCAAGGGTGTGGCCGGTGATGTCTCGGTGTTCAACCCATACGAGTGCACCCCTTCGCTCGTCGAGATCGGAAATCGGGTTTGGCTCGACCTCGATAACGACGGCATCCAAGACCCAGGCGAGCTGTCGCTTGAGGGCGTTACCGTCACGCTCTACGCAGCCGATGGGGTCACCGTTCTTGCGACGACGACCACCGACGCTAATGGCGAGTACTACTTCACCGAAGCTGATGGCGTCGACCCGAATACGAGTTACGTCGTGGGCTTCGACGCCACCACGACCACCTCGACGCTTCCTGGTGGTGCTGCGGCATCCGACCTCGTCGCCACGATGTCCGACGTTGGCTCAACCTCGGCGCCTGACCTGACCGACTCCGATCTTGTCGGCACAACGATTTCGGTTACCACCGGCGACCCCGGTGAGAATGACCACAGCTACGACGCCGGATTCACGCTTCCATACGACCTTGCACTCACGAAGGTGTACACGTCGGACACGTTCGGTAACACCACCGATGGCGTGATCGAGGACGGTGCTGACGTCACCTTCACCATTGAGGTGACCAACCAGGGAGCCCTGGACGCAACCACGTTTGGAATCACCGACTACCTCCCTGCTGGTTTCGTCTTGAACGATGCGGCGTGGACTGACAACGGTGATGGCACTGCGACCATATCGGGCGGCCCGCTCGCTGCTGGAGCGTCAACCCCGTTCACAATCACTCTCACCGCAACAGGTGCGGCAGATGGCGACTACGTGAACTGGGCAGAGATCTCTGACGACGATGGCAACGACGTCGACTCCACTCCCGACACCAACCCGGCTGATGACACCCAGCCAGCCGCCCCTGGCGACCCGACCGACAACGTCATCGACAACACCGCTGGTGATAGCGATGACCACGACCCCGCTGGCGTAACGATCGTGAGCTACGACCTCGCCCTGATCAAGGTGTACACCTCCGACACGTTCGGTGCACCCACCGATGGCGTGATCGAAATGGGTGCTGACGTCACCTTCACGATCACGGTGACGAACCAGGGCACAATCGACGCGACGACGTTCGACGTGACCGACTCGGTCCCCGCTGGCTTCACATTGAACGATGCGGCCTGGACCGACAATGGTGACGGCTCCGCAACGATTACCGGAGGCCCACTTGCCGCTGGGGCTTCAGTTGATATCCCGATCACGATGACCGCGACGTCAAGTGGCGCTGGCGACCTCATCAACACCGCCGAGATCAGCGCCGACGACGGCGACGATGTCGACTCGACTCCCGACGCTGACCCGGCTGACGACAACCAGCCTGCTGCCCCGGGTGACCCGACCGACAACGTTATCGACAACACACCTGACGGCAACGGCGCGGCAGACTCCGACGATCATGACATCGCTGGCGTAACCGTCGATGCCTACGACCTTGCGCTCACCAAGGTGTACACGTCCGACACGTTCGGCGCTCCTACGGACGGCGTGATCGACGACGGCACCGACGTGACCTTCACGATTACGGTCACGAACCAGGGAACGGTGGACGCAACGACGTTCGATATCACTGACTACATCCCTGCTGGCTTCGTGTTGAACGATGCGGCGTGGACCGATAACGGTGACAGCACTGCCACGATCAGCGGTGGCCCGCTCGCAGCTGGCGCTACCCAAGACTTCACGATCACCATGACTGCCGACGGCGCGGCTCAAGGCGACTACGTGAACTGGGCAGAGATTGCGGGGGACGACGGCAACGACGTCGACTCGACACCTGATTCGACCCAGGGCAACGACAACCAGCCCGGCGGCCCAGGTGACCCGACCGACAACGTCATCGACAACACCGCCGACGCTGCGGGTGACCCTGATGAGGACGACCACGACCCAGCTGGCATCACCGTAGGCACCTACGACCTCGCGCTGACCAAGGTCTACACCTCGGACACGTCTGGATTGCCAGCCGACGGTGTCATCCAAGATGGCGCAGACGTGACGTTCACGATCACAGTGACCAACCAGGGCACGCTCGATGCTGCAACGTTCGACGTCACTGACTACATCCCTGCTGGTTTCGTGTTGAACGACGCTGCGTGGACTGACAATGGTGACGGCACCGCGACCATCTCTGGTGGCCCGCTTGCCGCTGGAGTATCGATCGACATCCCGATCACGGTTACCGCTTCGGGTGCTGCCCTCGGTGACTCGGTGAACTGGGCCGAGATCTCTGCCGATGATGGTTCCGATGTCGACTCGACTCCCGACACCGACCCGGCCGACGACGCGCAGCCTGCTGGTCCGGGTGACCCGACCGACAATGTCACCGACAACACCGCTGGTGACAGTGATGACCATGATCCTGCAGGCGTAACTGTTGCAGAGTACGACCTCGCGCTGCAGAAGGTCTACACCTCAGACACGACAGCACCGACTGCCGACGGAGTCGTTTCTCCAGGTGATGACGTGGTGTTCACAATCACCGTCACAAACCAGGGAACGCTCGATGCAGCCACCTTTGATGTGACTGACTACGTCCCTGCTGGCTTCACGTTGAACGACGCGGCCTGGACTGACAATGGCGACGGCACGGCAACGACTACCGGCGGCCCACTTGCCGCTGGCGCGTCGACCGATTTCACGATTCGCCTGACAGCTGACGCCGGGATAGACGGCGACTTCGTCAACTGGGCCGAGATCAGCTCGGCTGACGGCGTCGATGTCGACTCCACTCCTGACTCGACCCAGGGCAACGACAACCAGCCTGTTGCGCCTGGTGACCCGACCGATAATGTCATCGACAACTCACTTGACGTGAACGGGGCAGCGGACGAGGACGACCACGATCCTGCGGGCATCACCGTGGCGACCTATGACCTTGCGCTTCAGAAGGTCTACACGTCCGACACCTTTGGTTCCCCAACTGACGGCATCATCGAACAGGGTGCCGACGTGACGTTCACGATCACGGTGACGAACCAGGGAACGCTCGACGCAACCACCTTTGACGTGACCGACTACATCCCTGCTGGTTTCGTGTTGAACGATGCGGCCTGGACCGATAATGGCGACGGCACGGCGACTATCGCTGGTGGTCCGTTGACTGTTGGTGCTTCCGTTGACATCACGCTTACGACGACGGCAACGTCATCGACGCCAGGGAGCTTTGAGAACTGGGCGGAGATCAGCGATGACGATGGTCAGGACGTTGACTCGATTGCTGATGCCGACCAGGCGAACGATAACCAGCCGGCTGCCGCTGGTGACCCAACAGATGGCGTCATCGACAACTCACCTGACGGGAGCGGCGACCCCGACGAAGACGACCATGATGTTGCGGCTGTTGCGATTGCGAATTATGACCTCGCGTTGCAGAAGGTCTACACGTCGGACTCGGCTGGGGCCCCAACGGATGGGGTCATCGAGCCCGGCTCTGATGTGGTGTTCACGATCACGGTGACGAACCAGGGAACTCTGGATGCGACCACGTTTGACGTGACCGATTACATTCCTTCCGGCTTTGTCCTTAGTGCGGGCGAAGTTGCATTGGGAGCGTGGACCGATAATGGCGACGGCACGGCGACCATTACTGGTGGCCCTTTGGCTGCCGGTGCGTCGACCGATATCACCATCACGCTGACCGCGAACGGTGCGCCGGTTGGTGACTACGTGAACTGGGCCGAGATTTCGGCTGACGATGGCAATGACATCGACTCGACGCCAGACACCGACCCGGCTGACGATGCTCAGCCTGCAGGTCCGGGCGAGCCGACCGACAACGTCATCGATAACACGCCTGACGGGAATGGCATCGCAGATAGCGATGACCACGATCCCGCGGGTGTAACGCTCGCGAACTACGACCTTGCACTTACCAAGGTGTACACATCGGATACCTACAACAACGCCACCGACGGTGAGATTGCCGACGGCGCAGACGTGACCTTCACGATCACGGTGACGAACCAGGGCACCCTGGACGCTGCCTCCTTTGACGTCACCGATTACATCCCTGTCGGCTTTGTCCTCAGTGCGGGCGAAGTCGCATTGGGAGCCTGGACGGACAATGGCGACGGCACGGCGACCATCTCTGGTGGCCCGCTTGCCGCTGGAGTATCGATCGACATTCCGATCACGCTTACCGCTTCGGGCGCACCGCTTGGTGACTCGGTGAACTGGGCCGAGATCTCGGCCGACGATGGTTCCGATGTTGACTCGACTCCCGACACCGACCCGGCTGACGATGTTCAGCCTGCTGGTCCGGGTGACCCGACTGACAACGTGATCGACAACACCGCTGGTGACAGTGATGACCATGACCCTGCAGGCGTTACCGTCGTTGAATACGACCTGGCCCTTATCAAGCTCTATACGTCCGACACCTCGGGCGCCCCAACGGATGGAGTTGTTGAGGCAGGCGGCGACGTGACGTTCACGATCACCGTTACGAACCAAGGAACGGTTGACGCAACGACGTTCGACGTGACCGACTTCATCCCGTCGGGCTTCACGTTGAATGATGCGGCGTGGACCGACAACGGTGATGGCACCGCAACAACGACCGCTGGCCCATTGGCCGCAGGCGCATCAACGGACATTCAAATCACGATGACCGCTGGATCCATCGTGCCAGGTGTGTACGTCAACTGGGCCGAGATCAGCGCTGATGATGGCGACGATGTTGACTCGACAACCGACACCGATCAAGCCAACGACAACCAACCTGCTGCGCCTGGGGACCCGACTGACAATGTGATTGACAACACCTCTGGCGATGAAGACGATCAGGATCCTGCTGGTGTCACCTTCGCCACCTATGACCTTGCGCTTCAGAAGGTCTACACGTCCGACACCTTTGGTGCTCCAACTGACGGCATCATCGAGTCGGGCGCGGACGTGACGTTCACGATCACGGTGACGAACCAGGGAACGCTCGATGCTGCCTCGTTTGAGGTCACCGATTACCTGCCAGCTGGCTTTGCCTTAAACGATGGTGCGTGGACCGATAACGGTGACGGCACGGCGACCATCTCTGGTGGTCCGTTGGCTGCTGGTGCTTCCGTTGACATCACGCTTACGACGACGGCAACGTCATCGACGCCAGGCAGCTTTGAGAACTGGGCCGAGATCAGCGCCGACGATGGCCAAGACGTTGACTCGACCGCTGATGCAACTCAGGCGAACGACAACCAGCCAGCTGCCGCTGGTGACCCGACCGACAACGTCATCGACAACACTGCTGACGGAAACGGCGACCCCGATGAGGACGACCATGATGTGGCGGCTGTAGCGATTGCGAATTACGACCTCGCGTTGCAGAAGGTTTATACATCGGACTCTGCTGGGGCCCCGAACGATGGGGTTATTGAGCCCGGCGCGGACGTGACCTTCACGATCACCGTGACGAACCAGGGCACCCTGGACGCGACGACCTTCGATGTAACTGACTACATGCCGACTGGTTTCGTGTTGAACGATGCCGCGTGGACTGACAACGGCAATGGCACGGCGACGATCTCCGGTGGCCCGCTGGCCGCCGGCGCAACCCAGGATTTCACGATCACGCTGACCGCGAACGGTGCGCCGGCTGGTGACTACGTGAACTGGGCTGAGATCAGCGCCGATGATGGCAATGACATCGACTCGACTCCTGACACCGATCCGGCTGACGATGCTCAGCCTGCTGCGCCTGGGGACCCGACCGACGACGTCATCGACAACGCACCTGACGGGAACGGCATCGCGGACAGCGACGACCATGATCCCGCTGGCGTCACGGTTGCCACATACGACCTCGCACTTACCAAGGTGTACACATCAGATACCGGGGGTGCGCCAACCGACGGTGTCATCAACAACGGTGACGATGTAACTTTCACCATTGAGGTGACCAACCAGGGCACGATCGATGCGACGACGCTCGACGTGACCGACTACATCCCTGCTGGCTTCGTGTTGAACGACGCCGCCTGGACCGACAACGGTGACGGCACAGCGACGATCACGGCTGGTCCGGTGGTTGCTGGCCGTTCGATTCAACTTTCGATCACGCTTACCGCGACTGCCGCGCCGACTGGCGATTCGGTGAACTGGGCCGAGATCTCCGCTGACGATGGCAATGACGTCGACTCGACCCCGGACACCGACCCGGCTGACGACAACCAACCTGCTGGTCCAGAGGATCTGACCGACAACGTCATCGATAACACCGCTGGTGACAGCGATGACCACGACCCCGCTGGCGTCACGGTTGCGAACTACGACCTTGCACTGACGAAGGTCTACACGTCCGACACCTCGGGCGCCTCAACCGATGGCGTGGTTGAACCTGGTGACGATGTGACCTTCACGATCACTGTGTTCAACCAAGGAACGGTTGACGCGACAACAATCGAGGTCACCGACTACCTGCCTGCTGGCTTCGACCTGAACGACGCCGCCTGGACCGATAACGGTGATGGCACCGCGACCATTACCGCTGGCCCGATCGTTGCTGGCCGATCGATCGACATCCCCATCACGCTCACTGCAAACGGTGCCCCCGACGGCGACCATGTGAACTGGGCAGAAATCTCTGCCGACGATGGTGCTGACACCGACTCGACCCCCGACACCGACCCAGCTGACGACGTTCAGCCCGCTGGTCCTGGTGACCCGACCGACAACGTTGTGGACAACACCGCTGGTGACAGCGACGACCACGACCCTGCCGGCATCACCGTTGCCTCCTACGACCTCGCGTTGACGAAGGTGTACACGTCGGACACGTTTGCTGCGCCAACCGATGGAATCATCGAGAACGGCGCTGACGTCACCTTCACCATCGAAGTGACCAACCAGGGCACGATCGACGCGACGACGTTCGAAGTGACCGACTACATCCCTGCTGGTTTCGTGTTGAACGATGCGGCGTGGACCGACAACGGTGACGGTACCGCGACCATCTCCGGTGGTCCGCTGGCCGCTGGCGCTTCAGAGCTCATGACCATCACCTTGACGGCAACCGCAGCAACGCCAGGAACGATCGAGAACTGGGCGGAGATCAGCGCCGACGACGGCGATGATGTTGACTCGACGACCGATGCAATTCAGGCCAACGACAACCAGCCAGCGGCTTCAGGAGCTCCGACAGACAACGTCATCGACAACACCGCTGGTGACGAAGACGACCACGATGTCGCCGGCGTAAGCATTGCGAACTACGACCTTGCACTCATCAAGGTGTATACGTCTGACACCTACGGCAACGCCTCCGACGGCTTTATCGAGAACGGCACCGACGTGACGTTCACGATCACGGTGACGAACCAGGGAACGCTGGACGCGACGACGTTTGAGGTGACCGATTACATCCCAACAGGCTTCACGTTGAACGATGCTGCTTGGACGGACAACGGTGACGGCACGGCGACCATCGCAGGTCGTCCGCTTGCTGCTGGTGCGTCGACCGACATCACCATCACCCTCACCGCCAGCGGCGCAGCCGATGGTGACTACGTGAACTGGGCCGAGATTTCGGCTGACGATGGCAACGACATCGACTCGACTCCCGACACCGACCCAGCTGACGACGCTCAGCCCGTAGGTCCGGGAGCGCCAACCGACAACGAGGTCAACAACACCGCTGGTGACAGCGACGACCACGACCCTGCGCCGATCAGCGTTGGTTCGTTCGACCTTGCGTTGACGAAGGTGTACACCTCCGACACGTTCGGAGCATCAGCTGACGGCATCATCGCCGATGGTGCTGATGTGACGTTCACGATCACGGTCACCAACCAGGGCACGATCGACGCGACGACGTTCGACGTCACTGATTACATCCCTGCTGGTTTCGTGTTGAACGACGCTGCCTGGACTGACAACGGTGACGGCACGGCGACCACCTCTGGTGGCCCGCTTGCGACCGGTGCGACACAAGACATCGACATCACCCTGACGGCCAACGGCGTTACGCCAGGTGACTACGTGAACTGGGCCGAGATCAGCGCCGACGACGGCAACGACATCGATTCGACTCCGGACACCGACCCGGCTGACGACAACCAGCCGGCTGCACCAGGTGACCCGACCGACAACGAGGTCAACAACGCCGCTGGCGATGAGGATGACCACGACCCCGCAGGTGTCTCGGTTGCGAACTACGACCTCGCGCTCACCAAGGTCTACACCTCCGACACGTTCGGTCTTGCCACCGACGGTGTAGTGCAGGCTGGTAGCGACGTGACGTTCACGATCACCGTGACGAACCAGGGAACGATCGACGCCACCACGTTCGCCGTGACCGACTATATCCCTGCTGGCTTCGTGTTGAACGACGCTGCGTGGACCGACAACGGTGATGGCACTGCCACAATCGCAGGCCGCCCGCTTGCCGCAGGTGCGTCCGCCGACATCACGATCACGATGACCGCTGATTCCCCGGCACCGGGTGGAAATGTGAACGGTGCCGAGATCAGTGCTGACGATGGCGCGGACATCGACTCGACTCCAGACACCGACCCAGCTGACGACAACCAGCCGGCTGCACCGGGTGACCCGACCGATGATGTCATTGATAATTCCAATGGCGATGAGGACGACCATGACATCGCTGGCGTTGAAGTGGTCATTTACGACCTCGCCCTCGTCAAGGCGTACACGTCGGACACCTTCGGTGACACCTCTGATGGTGTGATCGAAAACGGTGCCGATGTGACGTTCACGATCAGCGTGACGAACCAGGGCACGATCGATGCGACGACCTTCGACGTGACCGACTACATCCCTGCTGGCTTCGTGTTGAACGATGCTGCTTGGACCGACAACGGTGACGGCACGGCCACAACCACTGGCCGTCCACTTGCCGCCGGAGCAAGCACCGACATCACCATCACCCTCACCGCCACGACGGCGACTCCAGGCGATTCGGTGAACTGGGCGGAGATCAGCGCCGATGACGGCGACGATGTTGACTCAACACCGGACACGGACCCGGCTGACGATAATCAGCCTGGTGGTCCTGGTGACCCGACCGATGATGTCATCGACAACACCGCTGGTGACAGCGATGACCATGACCCTGCGGGTGTGCAGATCGTGAACTACGACCTCGCGCTTACCAAGGTCTACACATCCGATACGCACAACGCCCCCACCGATGGTGTGGTTGAGAACGGTGCTGACGTGACGTTCACGATCACGATCACCAACCAGGGGACCGTCGATGCAACGACGATCAATGTGACCGACTACCTCCCTGTTGGCTTTGTATTGAACGATGCCGCCTGGACAGACAACGGTGACGGCACTGCCTCCACCACCGCAGGCCCAATCCCTGCTGGCGGAACACTCGATATCCCGATCACGATGACGGCCGACGCTGTTGTTCCAGGGGACGCAGTGAACGGTGCGGAGATCAGTGCTGACGATGGAACCGATGTCGATTCGACTCCGGACACCGACCCAGCTGATGACAACCAGCCTGCTGCACCCGGTGACCCGACCGACGACGAGGTCAACAACGCCGCTGGCGATGAGGACGACCACGACATCGCTGGTGTCAGCGTCGAGCTCTACGACCTCGCCCTAACGAAGGTGTACACGTCGGACACGTTTGCAGCTCCGGCTGATGGCGTGATCGATGTTGGTGCCGACGTCGTGTTTACGATCACGGTGACCAACCAAGGAACGGTTGACGCGACGACCTTCGACGTCACTGACCACATCCCAACAGGCTTCACGTTGAACGATGCGGCGTGGACGGACAATGGTGACGGCACGGCGACCATTACTGGTGGCCCGCTGGCTGCTGGGGCAACTCAGGACTTCACGATCACGATGACTGCGGGTGCCGTTGTGCCGGGCAGCTACGTGAACTGGGCCGAGATCAGCGCCGATGACGGCAACGATGTCGACTCAACCCCAGATGCTGACGTCACCAACGACGCCCAGCCTTCGAGCCCGGGGGACCCAACCGACAACGTCACCGACAACACCGCTGGTGATGAGGATGACCATGACCCCGCTGCCGTGGGTGTTGAGAACTTCGACCTTGCCTTGATCAAGGTGCTGACCGATGACCGCTTCGGTGATCCGGCTGATGGCCTCACCGAGAACGGCGCTGACGTGACATTCACTGTCACGGTGATCAACCAGGGCACGATCGATGCCACCACGTTTGATGTCACCGACTTCATCCCTGCTGGTTTCGTATTGAACGATGCTGCTTGGACAGACAACGGTGACGGCACGGCCACGATCTCTGGCGGTCCTCTGGCCGCTGGCGACAGCACCGACATCACGATCACCATGACCGCTAACGCAGCGGCGACTGGTGTGTCGGTCAATGGTGCAGAGATCAGTGCAGACGATGGCAACGACATCGACTCGACTCCCGACACCGATCCAGCTGACGACAACCAGCCGGCTGCACCGGGTGACCCAACCGACGATGTCACGAACAACGTGTCTGGTGACTCTGACGACCATGACATCGCGGGTGTCACGATCGGCGAGTTCGACCTCGCACTCACCAAGGTGTACACATCCGATACTCAGGACGCCCCGAACGATGGTGTCGTCGAAAGTGGTGCCGATGTGGTGTTCACGATCACCGTCACCAATCAGGGCACGCTCGACGCTGACACGTTCGACGTCACCGACTACATCCCTGCGGGTCTTACCCTCAATGATGCAGCCTGGACCGACAACGGCGACAGCACCGCCACAATCACCGGTGGTCCGCTGGCCGCTGGCGCAAGCGTCGACATTCCAATCACGCTAACGGTCGATGCTACGACCGCAGGTCAATTGGTAAACGGTGCCGAGATCAGCTCGGACACTGCGACCGACATCGACTCGACTCCCGATAACGACCCAGCTGATGACAATCAGCCGACTGCACCGGGTGACCCGACCGACGATGAGGTCAACAATGCCGCTGGTGATGAGGACGACCACGACATCGCTGGACTCACCGTCGACGTCTACGACCTGGCGTTGGTGAAGGACTTCACCTCCGACACGAGTGCTGATGGCAACTCGACCGACGGTGTGATTCAGGCTGGTGACGACGCCACGTTCACTATCACCGTGACGAACGAAGGAACCGTGACTGCGGCAGCCTTCGACATCACGGACTATCTGCCGATTGGCTTCGTGCTTAACGATGCCTCCTGGACTGACAATGGCAACAACACGGCAACCACATCGGTTGCTGGCCCGCTTGCTCCGGGTGCGTCGACGTCGGTGACGATCACGTTGACCGCGGCGACGCCAGGCGCTGGTCCGTTGGTGAACTGGGCGGAGATCAGCTCGGATGAAGGTGACGATATTGACTCGACACCGAACACGAGCCCGAACGACGATGGCACCCCTCCAAGCGAGGACGACATCGACGACGCACCACTGACGGTTGACGCATACGACCTGGCCTTGCGCAAGGTGTACACGTCAGACACGAGTGCTGATGGTCTCTCGACCGATGGCACGATCACCGCCGGTGACGACATTACGTTCACGATCACCGTCTACAACCAGGGCACCGTCGATGCCGCCAACATCGAAGTCACTGACTTCATGCCAGCCGGACTGAGCTTGAACGATGCTGCGTGGACCGACAATGGCGACGGAACCGCAATGACAACCATCGCTGCCATCGCCGCTGGCACCTCTGTGGATGTGACGATCACGTTGACCGCCGACAACCCGACGATCGGAGCTCAGCTCAACGCAGCGGAGATCTCCAACGACGACGGTAGCGACATCGACTCGACCCCGAACGCCGATGTCAACGACGATGGACCGATCACCGACGATGAGATCAACAACGCTGCCGGCGATGAAGACGATCACGACCCGGCACCATTCATGGTCGTCGAAGAGATCGTCCCAGTCTTTGACCTGGCGCTTCGCAAGCGGCTCCAGAACGGTGCGAATTCGGGGACTGTCTCCATCGGCGACACTGTCACCTGGACCGTCACCGTGTTCAACCAGGGCGAGGTCAACGCCGCCAACATCGACGTCATCGACTACATCCCATCTGGACTCGACCTCGCCGATAGCGCCTGGACCGAGAATGCTGATGGCAACGCGGTAATCAACATTGCCGGCCCAATCGCTCCGGGTGCATCGGCGTCAGTCGATATCACCACGACGGTGGTCGACGGCAGCGACCTGACGAACTTGGCAGAGATTGCATCGGCCGACCCGGTCGATGCAGAAGGCGTCGTTCTGGTCTTGGCCAACGGTCTTGTAGTGCCTGATGTTGACTCGATTGCTGACGATTCGAATTCGGAGACTCCGGTTGACGATGTTGTCGACAACGCCAATGGCGACGAAGACGACCACGACCTTGCCACCGTGGTTCTTGTCTCGACTGAGACGCCGCCAGCTCCACCGCTCGCGGTAACCGGAACCACCTGGACCATCGTGTTCCTCAGCTGGGCACTCGGCCTGTTCTTCCTCGGCGCAGCACTCGTGCTGTTCGCCCGCAAGGAAGAGGACGAGCTCGCCTATGGTGACCGACACGGAAAGCGGCGCCGCAACCAGCGGTAGAAAAAACCTGCCGACTGGCGGTGCCAAGCCCGAGATGCGTCGCATAGGTTCTCCCCAGATACTGGGGGGAACCTATCGATGCCAAACATGACGAGCTACGCCGAGACTCGAGAGAACTTTCGGCTGCATATTCCTGAGACGTTCAACTTCACCGCTGACGTCATGTTTGCTCGGGCTGCCGAGACACCCGACAAAGTCGCCCTCATCGCCATCGAACCAGACGGCATCACGATCAATCGCTACACCTTTGGGCAGCTGGCCGACATGTCGAACCGCACCGCACATCTACTGCGGAGCCAGGGCATTGGCCAGGGCGACAAGGTCTTTGTTCAAGTCCCGCGAATCGTCGAGTTCTATGCCGCGCTTCTGGGCTGCTTCCAGATCGGAGCGGTTCCGATGCCCGGCACCAACCAGCTCATGGCGAAAGACCAGCAGTATCGGGTCGAGCGTTCGGGCGCCGTAGCGGTGGTCTGTGACGAGGCTGCCGCCGAGCGGTTCGACACCGTTCGCGACTCGTGTCCAACCGTCACCGCTGCCTTTATCGTCGGTGACGAACGAGAAGGCTGGGTTGGCTTCAACCAGGGTCAGGCGGCGATGCCGGCTGAGCCTGCAGAGGTAGCCAACACCACACCTGACGACCCGTTGCTGTTGTACTTCACCTCGGGAACGACCGGCGGCCCAAAGATGGTGCAGCACGTCGGGGTGTACGCGCTTGGCCATGAGATCACCGCCAGGTTCTGGCACGACCTCACGCCCGACGATGTGCACTGGACCGTGTCGGATACCGGCTGGGCGAAAGCCGCCTGGGGAAAGCTGTTTGGCCAGTGGATCATCGGGTCGACGTTGGTGATGTGGAACATCATCGGTAAGCCCGACTTCGATCGGATGCTGAAGCTGTTGGGCGAGCTCGAGGTCACGTCGTTTTGTGCTCCGCCGACCCTGTACCGAGCGTTCGCGCAGATGGACCTTGCGTCGTATGACTGGTCGACGCTGCGCCATTGCACAAGCGCGGGCGAACCGCTGAACCCCGAAGTCATCGAGACGTGGAGCGGTGCGACAGGCACCACGCCATACGACGGGTACGGGCAAACCGAAACCGTGGTGCTGGTTGCGAACTATCCGTCCGAGCCGGTCAAGCCAGGGTCGATGGGGCTGCCAGCGCCGGGCGTGCATGTTGACGTCGTCGACGACGATGGCAACGTGTGCGCGACCGGCGTTGAGGGCAACATTTGCGTGTCGACCGAACCCCGCCCGATCGGGCTGTTCCAGGGCTACTGGCAAGACGACGAACGAACCGCAGAGGTGTTCCGCCACGGCTGGTATTACACCGGCGACCGAGCCTTCCGCGATGAAGACGGCTACCTGTGGTTTGTCGGCCGAGCCGACGATGTCATCTTGTCGGCCGCATACCGCATCGGGCCTTTCGAGGTCGAGTCATCGCTGATCGAACACCCGGCCGTCGCCGAAACCGCCGTGGTTGGCAAGCCCGACCCCGACCGGGGAAACATCGTGAAGGCGTTCGTCATCCTCGCCCCCGGCTTCGAGGGCAGCGACGAGCTCACCGCTGAAATCCAGGAGCACGTGAAGACCACGACCGCTCCCTACAAGTACCCCCGCGAGATCGAATACGTGACGGAACTGCCGAAGACCATCTCCGGCAAGATCCGCCGCGTCGAACTTCGCGAACGAGATCAGTAGGACCGCTACGCCGCGAGGGCAGCTTCGAGCTTGTCGATGGCCATGTTCCAGCCTTGACCTCCAGGCGAATCGGCAGGAACGCCGACGTGGGTCATCGTCATCTTGGTCGAACCGTCGAGGTCCTCGAGTTCGACGATGACCGATGTGGTCATGTCGGTGCCCTCGGGCATACCCATGGCTTCGGGGGGAGTGGGGTTACCGTTCTCGTCGCACATCATGTCGGTGTAGACGAGTCGGGTGACCGGAGTGACCTCGGTGAATTCGCCGGTGAACCACATCTGCATTTCGCCGTTCGGCGTCTGCATGGCCATGTTGATGAGACGGCTTCCACCGACGGTTGCGTCGATGTCTGCCTTCGGGATTGTGGCGCCCATGGGGCCGTACCACTGGGCGAAGTGCTCGCCCACGGTCCACATGTTCCACACGGTTTTGATAGGAGCGGCGAAGGTTCGTTCGATGACGACATCGTTAGTCATTGGTTGGTTCTTTCATTCGTGGTTTTGTAGTTGATCGAGATAGGAATCGAGGCGGTCGAAGCTGGCGTGCCAGGTGTCGCGGCAGTCCTTGGCCCAGTCTTGGACGGCACCGAGGATGTCGGGGTTGAGGGTGCACGGGCGATATTGCGCTCGTTGGCCTTGGGTGATGAGGCCCGCCCGTTCGAGCACCTTGATGTGGCGAGAAATGGCGGGCAACGACATGTCGAAGGGTTCGGCGAGCTCGCTGACGCTTGCGTCGCCGTCGGCGAGGGTCGACAGGATTGCCCGTCGGGTGGAGTTCGCGAGCGCGGTGAACACGAGGTCGAGTTCGTCGGGGCTCAGCGGGTGCGAAGACATCGGAAGTTAACCTAAATGTTAATTAACCAGGTTGTCAAGTAGTGGCGACTAATAGTCTGTGGGCTAGACAGGTCTTCCGACAAGGAGTTCAGATGCGCGAAATGACCACCGAAGAAACCCGGGCGTTCCTATCGGAAGGAACCCGAACAGGAAAGTTGGCGTGGGTGAGTCAGAACGGAGCTCCGCACGTTGCTCCGATCTGGTTTGTGCTCGATGGTGACGACGTCATCTTCAACACGCATAGCGATAGTGGCAAAGCCAAAGCGCTCGCCCGCGAGGGTCGGGCCAGCCTGGTTGTCGACATGGAGGCTCCGCCGTACGCATTCGTCAAAGTGGATGGAATGATCTCGTTCGACGACGATCCCGACGCGGTTCGCGCGGTGGCGACGAGGATAGGCGGCCGATACATGGGTGCTGATAGGGCCGAGGAATTCGGCGAGCGCAACGGAGTGTCGGGCGAGCGAATTGTCCGGCTGACACCGACCAAGATCACCGCCTTGGACGATGTCTCGGGCTAGGTAAGTAGTGCGGCAATGACGGCGATTGCATTCGCGACCAAGCCAGCAACGATCAGTTGCTGGGTTTCGACCTTGGCGGTGGCAAAGCCTGCCACCATGTCGGCCCGGAGCTCTGCCATTTCGCTACGCAGCTCGGCGCGGAGCTCGGCCATCTCACCTCGCAGCAGCGCGGTGTTGGCGTGCATGTCTTCTCGAGTAACGAGATGATCTGCGGGTGTGGTGGGGAGGAGTTCCATAAGGTTTGTGGCGTCGTCGGTGCCGATGGCTTCTTCAAGGCTATTGAAGATGTTGCGTCGGTCGCGTTCGGTGATTGCCATTTTCAGTGTTCCAGATTCTGATGACCCCGTCGAGGGGCGTGTAGTGAACGGAGGAACATGGCCAGTTCCACGAGGCGTAGTTCGACAGTAGCGAGGCGCACTGACAGCCAGATCGGGGCATGAGTAAGCAACGCCCTCGAGATCGGCGATACTCGTCTGATGGGTGGACCCGAATTCATCGCATTAGGAACGGCGTCGATGCTGCCGACGCGTTACCGCGCGCACAACAGCTATGCCCTTCGGTGGGGCAAGCAGCTCATCCTTTTTGACCCGGGGGAAGGAGCACAGCGCGGGTGCACTATGGCCGGCGTCGCCATCGCTCGTGCCACTGCGGTTTGCGTAACGCACTTCCACGGCGACCATTGCCTCGGCCTGCCCGGCATTATCCAACGGCGTTCGTTCGACAACACAAACAAGCCCAACACCACCAAGACACTGCCGATCTTCTACCCAGGCGATGGTGAGGAGTACTTCAAGCGGCTGCACCATGCGTCGATCTTCCACGACACCAGCAACGTCGAGAAGCGACCGATCTTCGAGCTCGGCGACCAAGCTCAACTCGGCGAACTCACCTTGTCGGCCCAGCCGCTTGAACACCGTGACACCACCTACGGCTACCGTCTGGACGAACCCGACAGCCGTGCGGTCGACGCCGCGCTGCTGGCGAAGACCGGCATCGAAGGGCCCGACGTTGGCAAGCTGCTTAGCCGGGGATGGTTCGATGGTCCGAACGGGCGTGTCGAGGCGGACGACATCACGGTTCCCAAGAAGGGCCAGTCGATGGCGTTCATCATGGACACGCTGCCATGTGATTCGATCCTTGAGCTGGCCCGCGACGTCGACCTGATGGTGTGCGAGTCGACCTACCTGCACGACGAAGTCGAGCTCGCGAAGAAGTACAAGCACATGACCGCGAG
>CALHTB010000063.1 GCA_938038785.1 uncultured Acidimicrobiales bacterium | reverse complement strand
ACAACCAAAACCCCTTTGCGGTTACGGCAGACGAGGCACGATCCATCATTGCGCTGACCTATGGCATGATCACCATGATCGATGACGCAATAGGCCGCGTGTTGCAGCGGTTGAAAGAGCTGGGTCTTGCCGAGAACACCGTGGTTATTTTCACCTCAGACCATGGCGACTACATGGGCGACCACTGGTTGGGCGAGAAGGATTGGCTGCACGAGGAGATCGTCCACGTCCCGCTGATTGTCGTCGATCCACGAACCGACGCCGATGCCACGAGAGGCACAATCAGCAGCGTGCTCGTCGAGTCGATCGACCTGGCACCGACGTTTGTCGAAGCGCTCGGCGGCAGCGTCGAAGACAACTTGTGGCTCGAAGGGCAGTCGTTGCTTCCGCTCGTAAACCCCGGCGCCGCCAGCCCTGGCGACATCAACGCCGCAGCGTCACGAGAGGCTGCGATCTGCCAGGCCGAATTCAGCTCGCTCGAGCTCCACAATGACTTCGTTGCCAGCACGAAAGGCCAGCTTCGGGCAACGATGATTCGAACCGACCAGTACAAGTACATCCTGACCGAAATCGGCCCGAACCTGTTGTTCGACCTCGAACAGGACCCAACCGAGCTCGACGACCGAATCGACGACCCGGCGCTGGCTGGCGTTCGCTCCGAGCTTCACGAGCGGCTGTTCGAGTGGTACCGAGCTCGAACGAACGAGGTCACTCGCATCGAGCCATCGGACGACCCCGATCGAATCGGGCAGGACGCACGCGAGGGCGTGTTCATTGGCTATTGGGAAGAAGCCGATGCCGCAGCCGATGCCGCCGCACATCTGCTTTAGGGGCGTAATCTTCAAGCTCGTCGACGTTAGGTTTAGTCGTGAATGTTGATCGTTGGGCTCGCAGTAGCGCCAGAGGAGCACCTTGTGAAATTACAGGTATCCACAGCAAAGACGGGTTCGTGAAGTGACCACCGGCCAAGTAGTGCTCGTCCTGTTGCTCGCGGCAGCAGGCGCAACAGTGCAGGGTTCGGTGGGCATTGGGTACGGGCTCGTGGCCGGACCTGGCCTGGCCGCAATCGACACGGCGTTCATCCCTGGCCCGATGCTTGTCATTGCAGTGGTGGTCAGCGCCCGCCACATCTTTGCCGAGTTCGACGAGATCGAACGGGCCGCGGTCGGGCGAAGCTTCATTGGGTTGCCCTTCGGGCTGTTCGCGGGGCTCGCAGTACTGCGCGCCATGGACGATCGAGTACTCGGCGTTGCGGTCGGAGCGGCGACCGCCATTGCCGCAGTAGCGATGATCGTTGGCTTCAAGGTGCGGCGAACGCCAGTGATCGAAGTCATCGCAGGCGGAGCAACCGCTTTTTGTGCGATCACCGCAGCGTTGCCTGGCCCGCCCTTTGTGGTTGCCTTTAGCGACCTTCGACCGGCAGCGATGCGGGCAACGGTGTCGGTGTTTCTTAGTTCGCTCGTGGTGATCTCGCTCATTGCCTTGACGATTACAGGCAACTTCGGTGCACACGAAGTACGTCTTCTCGCGTTGCTCGTGCCCGGTACGGTCGCCGGCCTCGTCCTTGCTCGGTATGTACGTCCACTGCTCGACCGGCCATGGTTCCGCCCGCTGATCCTTGTCGTCGCTGGCCTCGGTGGCGTCGCACTCGTCCTACGAAACCTCTGATTCTGGCAATTCTGGATTAGGAGCGCTCGTCAGTAGCCGTATGTGTCGAAGGTGATGTCGCCGGTCCAGCTGTAGAGGATCAGCACTCCAGCGTCGTCGGTGGTGATGGCATGTGGTGCCATCGATGGGATGGACACCACCTCGCCCGCGCCATGGCGGTTCGAACCAGCATCGAGGGTAAACACGGCTGACCCGGCCAAGACCATGTAGTGCTCAACGGCTGCGTGCCAGTGGCGGACGTATTCGGTGTCGGGCGCGATAAGGAAGAACCCGAATCGCAAGGTGTCGCTGGGGAGGGCACCATCGGGTCCGATGAGCTCGGCCGCGGCCGATTGCGTCACAAAATCCGAGGGCACTGCGTCGTTGCGGAACCAGGCGAGGTCGTCGAGACCCGACTGAAACGCCTCAACGAGCAACGCCGTGTCTGGATGGGTTTCGTCTGGGACCAGTTTCTTCGCGTCAGTAAGCGGACAGTCGTTCGGAGGTCGAACTCGTTCGGCGGCAAGTGCAGCCTCGGCCACCTCAGCCACCGAGCCCAGAGCGGTGCTTGCTATGCGGGCGGCCATACGTCTCGTGACAGCAACCGCCGCAACGGTCAGTTGATCGAAGGTCATCGTCGAAGACCCTTAGGCCGAGCCTGGGTCAGCTAGCCCGCAACGGTGACGACGACTTCGTCTGAAGCGGTGGAGTCACCGTCAGTTACGACGAGCTCGATCGTCCACTCGCCGACATCATCGACGAGCATCGACGATTCCAGTTCGAATTGGCAGTCGCCCGCCGTTTCGCGAAGAACCTTGCCCGCGTCGCCAGACCCCTCTGGAGCGCTGGTAATCGTCCATTGGTAGTTGGAGATGTCCCCCGACGAGCCACATCCGTCAAACGTCGGTGCTGATCCGACGTCGACGGCAAAGTCGTCACCGGCATCGGCGTTCAGGTCGGCGCCGCCCGAAGAACATCCAGCCACAACGACCGCTCCAGCAAGTACACAAGCACGAAAAGCGCCTCGGATCACAAGTTCCCCCAAATATTTGCTACCCCATGAGAGTAGTGATGCTGCCGGGGCAAGGGAAATGAACTTTTACCCACGGCTGTTGGTAGCTGATCAGATACCCCCCTGCGACTGATGTAGGAACGTTCCACTTCAGCTCGGTCAGCCACGAATGGCCTGATGAACGACATACTGCACGGATGCCCGAACCATCCGATTCGATGCCAACCGTGTGGGTTCTTGGTGACCAGTTGAATCGGCGATCCGGGCCGCTTGCATCGATGGAGCCGGGCGACTGCCGGGTGCTTCTCGTGACCAGCGAAACAAAGGTAGCCAGCAAGCGTTGGCACCGTCAGCGATTGCATCTGGTGCTTTCCGCCATGGCCCATTTTGCTGATGAGCTTCGCGAGGAAGGCTTTACAGTCGACCACCGAGTTGCACCGTCACTTCCGTCGGGGTTGCGGGCCCACTGCGACGAGTTCGACGTCGAACGCGTGCTAGCGATGGAGCCCATGAGTTGGGATGGGCTCAGCATGCTCGAACGTGCAGGCGTAGACGTTTTTCCCAACGATCAGTTCTTGTGTCACTACCGCGATTTTGCATCGTGGGCTGACGGCCGTCGCTCGTTGAAGATGGAGGACTTCTATCGGTGGCAGCGGCGGCGGCTCGACATCCTCATGGAGCCGGGGGCGAAGTCGGGCGAGCCGACGGGTGGACAGTGGAACTTCGACCACGACAACCGCGAGCCACCTCCCAAGGACGGCCGGTCGTGGCCGGAGATTACCCAGTTCGAGCTCGACGACATCGACCGATCGATCATCGACGGGTTCGGTCACAACGTCTGGGGCGCAGAGCCCGACGGCGTCTGGCCGATTACCCGTGCGCAAGCGCTCACACGGCTCAACGAGTTCATCGAACATGGGCTTGCCCCGTTCGGCCCGCACGAAGACGCCATGATGTCCAACGAGTGGAAGCTGGCACATTCGGTGCTTGCCTCATCGATGAACCTCGGCCTCCTTCACCCTTCCGAGATCGTCGAAGCCGCCGAAGTTGCGTTCCGAAACGGTGATGCTCCCATCAACTCTGTTGAAGGGTTCATCCGTCAGATCATCGGCTGGCGGGAGTACGTGTGGGGTCTGTATTGGCTGTGGATGCCCGACTACCGCGACGCCAACGCACTCGAAGCCAACCGGGCGATCCCGCCGGCCTTCACCGAGCCGGGTGCATCCCAGATGGCGTGCGTGGCGAGCGTGATTGGCCATGTCGATGCGCACGGATACGCCCACCACATCGAGCGGCTGATGGTGCTTGGCAACCTTGCACTCACCGCCGGCGTTAACCCGCAGGCCATGGTCGAGTGGATGTGGGCGAGCTTTGTGGACGGCGCTGAATGGGTGATGCTGCCGAACGTCATTGGCATGGCCTTGTTCGCTGATGGCGGGCAAATGTCGACCAAGCCCTACGCGTCGGGCGGCAACTATCTGAACAAGATGAGCGACAGTTGCAAGGGCTGTCGATACAACCCGAAGAAGCGAACTGGCGACGACGCGTGCCCATTCACCACCCTCTATTGGGACTTCCTCGCCCGCAACGAAGAGGTACTAGCCGGCAACCATCGAATGAGCCGCCAACTGGCAGCCATGCGCCGGCTCAGCGATCTGCCAGACGTCCGCTCACGAGCCGAGTTCGTGTTGTCCGAGCTCGACAGCGGCGAGCTCTGAGTGCTATCAGTGATGATGAGAGAAACCGCGGATGATCTAGGAAAGACAATATTTGATGACAAGATGGCCGCGATGACCGCCATTCGCCTGCCAACCAAGGCTCACTGCCTCGCTGGAATTCTGACTGGCCTCCTCGTTATCACCTTCGCCGCTGGACCTGCCGCTGCTCACACTGGGTTCGAATCGTCATCCCCCGCTGACAGCGAGGTTGTGGACGAGCCCGTTGCAGAGATCACGTTGACATTCTCTGGCGAGGCAACCCCAGCAGGCGAAGGTTTCGTTGTACTGGACGCAAATGGCAATCTCCGCGAACCTGACGAAGTCTCCTCGATCGACGACCTCGTATGGGTCCTCCGATTCGATGAGCCCCTCGTTGGGGGCGAGATCGGTGTGCGCTGGATGGTCGCCGCTCCCGACGCTCATCCAATCTCCGGGAGCCTCAGCTTTACCGTCACCGCTGAGTTTGAAGCGCCGCCCGGGATCACTCCGAGCCCAGCTGACACGCCGGAGCCTGTCGGGCCAACATCCGTTCAGCAAGCAGATACTACCGAGCAAACAAACCCAGCGAGCGAGACACAACCTGTCGATCTCGAGTCGTTCCTCGAAACCGATGAGGAATGGCCATCAAGAGCCGGCGTCATCGCTGCCGGAGCAAGAATACTTGCAGTCCTGGGTGCGGTTTTAGTGATCGGTGCCACCGCCTTCGCTGCCTTCGGGCTCCGTGGGGACACGAGTGACGTTGGTGCAGTGTTGTCTTGGGTGCGACGAGGCGGCGCGCTCGTCGCACTCGGAGCGATCATCGAGGCGGCCACCATGACCGTGACGCTGGCAGGTGCATGGGCGTCCCTCCTATCGCTAGACGAGCTGATCGACGCGCTCTGGTCGTCCGCAGGTTTCGCTGTTGCACTTCGCTTCAGTGGCGGTGTGCTCGCAGCATCGAAGATGATCTTGCATACGACGAGCGCAGCCAGCGTCGGCGACCCCGTGATGGTCGCCCGCCAGCTCGCAACAGTCGGAGCCGGCCACAGCGCTCCCCCACCTGGTCGAAACGCCGACGAGCCATTCGTGTACACCAAGGACAATGCCTGGGACCACAGCCGCTCGCGGGCGGGGTTACTCGGCGTCGCCCTGGTCGCGGTGTCGTTCATGTTCGATGGCCATACCGCATCGGAGGGCCCACGATGGCTTCACGCCATCACCAACCTCACACACGTGACGACCGCCGCGACTTGGGCGGGCGGTGTTGCGATGCTCGCTCTCACGATCCGGCGTCGCAAGCGCCATGATCGTCCGACGCAGGCTCTCCAGCTCGCCATGAGGTTCTCGGTCATCGCAACGATTTCACTCATCGCTGCTGGTGTCGCCGGGCTCACACTGTCGTTCGTTGTTCTCGATTCGATCTCGGAAGCGTGGTCGACACCTTGGGGGCGCCTGCTCCTCGTCAAGGTCGCACTCGTAGCCGTAGCGGCAGCCGGTGGCGCCTATAACCATCGCATTGTTGTGCCCGCCCTCGACCGCAACCCCGACGACCAACCAACGATCGACCGGTTCCGCTCAGTCGTGACTATCGAAGCTGGTGCACTGATCGCGGTCGCGGTGGTCACGGCGTTCCTCATCGCCGCGTCGTCGGCGTGACGCGGTCGCGTCTGTACTAGGACGCGACGTCGAAGCCCGCTTCGTCGATTGCCGAGATGATCTCTGCGTCGTCACCGCCGTCAACAGCGACAGTCTTTGCGTCGAGGTCAACGTTCACGTTGGTGACACCGTCGACCTTTGAGACTTCGGTGGTGATGGAATCAACGCAGTGTTGGCAGCTGATGTCGGGGACGGAGTAGGTGTGTGTCATGAGGGGCCTCTCAGGAGGTAGGAGATCGGTAGCCAGCAAAGCGGCGCAACCGGAGCGAGTTGGAGACAACGAACAACGAGGACAGCCCCATAGCACCAGCGGCGATCATCGGGCTGAGGATACCGAGGGCAGCGAGCGGGATGGCCGCAGTGTTGTAGGCGAATGCCCAGAAAAGGTTGCCCTTGATCACCGCGAGTGTGCGCCGCGACAGTCCAATTGCGTCGGCGACCGCTCGCAGGTCGCCGGACACGATGGTTAGGTCCGACGCCTCGATCGCTACGTCGGTGCCGGTGCCGACCGCGATTCCGAGGTCGGCCTGGGCCAGCGCTGGCGCATCGTTGATACCGTCGCCGACCATCGCCACCCGGTGCCCTGTCTCTTGGAGACGCGTAATGACTGCGGCCTTGTCGTCGGGGTACACCTCGGCAATCACATCGTCGCCGGGCCGGGTTCCAATGCCGACCGCCGCAGCGACTGCTGCGGCTGTGCGAGCGTTGTCGCCAGTGAGCATGGTGACGGTGAGGCCCTGATCATGGAAGGCCGCCACGGCGTCGGCCGAGGTGTCCTTGATGCGGTCGGCCACGACGAACACGAGCTCGGCAACGCCAGCGCGGCCCGCGAGCACCGCGGTGGCACCGGACTCTTCGGCGGTGGCTGCTGCAGCCTCAACCTCGGCGGGGACGCTGTCGAAGAGCGTTCGGCGTCCGACCCGCACTTCGTCGCCGTCGACCGTGGCGACCACTCCCGAGCCTGGCCGATTATGAAAGGCGTCGACCTCGATGAGCTCACTGGAATGCTTCGCGATTGCGGCGGCGATTGGATGCTCGGACTTTGCTTCTGCGGACGCAGCGAGCGTGACCACTCGGTAGCGCTCGGCCGTGGTCATCTCCGGGGCGTCGACGCTGGTGACGGTCATGGCCGCTTCAGTCAGTGTGCCGGTCTTGTCGACCACGATGGCATCGATGGTCCGAGTGTCTTCGAGTACCTCGCCGCCCTTGATGATCACACCCAGCTGCGCGCCGCGGCCGGTGCCGACCATGATTCCGAGCGGTGTGGCCAGGCCGAGTGCGCAGGGACAGGCGATGATTAGCACGGCGACGGCGGCGGTAAACGCTGCGTCGGTGTCGCCGCTCAACACAAGCCATGCGATCATCGTGGCGAGGGCCACTGCAATGGCGACGGGGACGAACACTGCCGAGACCCGATCGGCGAGGCGCTGCACCTCGGCGCGGCTGCCCTGAGCCTGGTCGACGAGGTGAATGATCTGGGCAAGCGCGGTATCTGCACCAACCCGGGTGGCCTCGACCACCAGCGAGCCGTTCGCGTTGATGGTGGCACCGATCACCTCATCACCCGGCCCGACCTCCACGGGCACTGGCTCGCCGCTCACCATCGATGCATCGACAGCTGAATGTCCGTCGACCACTACCCCATCGGTGGCGATCTTCTCGCCGGGCTTGACCACGAACCGCATCCCAACAGCGAGGTCATCGAGTGAGATTTCCCGACCGTCCTCTAGTTGGGCGGTCTTTGCGCCGAGGTCGGCCAGCGCCCGGATTGCGTCACCCGAGCGTCGAGTGGCCCGGAGCTCGAACCACTTGCCCAGAAGAATGAGCGTGACGATGACCGCGCCGGTTTCGAAGTAGACGAGGCCGCCGCCTACATCGCCGAGCAGCACCACCGTCGACCAAATGAGCGCCGACAGCGAGCCCATGGAAACCAGCGTGTCCATCGTGGTCGACCCGTGACGCAGGTTCATCCATGCCGCCCGATGGAACGGCCAACCCGACCACAGAATCACCGGCGTTGCGAGCGCCGCGATAACCCATTCGACACCGTCGAAGTGCAGGCTTGCGATCATCGACAGCAGCATCGCCGGCACCGTCAAGGCAATGCCGACGATCAGGCGACGGCGAAGCTGGGCTTCGCGAGCCTGTTCGGCCTCGTTGTCGTCGCCGTCGTCGATAACGCCGTAGCCCAAGGCTTCGACCTCGGCTGTAAGCGCCGCCTCAGCCACCGACGACGAGTGCGTCACCGTGGCTCGACCGGTCGCGAAGTTCACCTGTGCCACTTCAACGCCGTCGACCTTACCCAGCCGTCGCTGAATACGGTTCGCGCACGCCGCGCACGTCATTCCGTCCACGTTCAGATCGGTTCGCATAACACTGTCAGCCGACACAACCGAGATTCTATTCCTTCCAGTTAGCTGGAAGGTCAAGCACGAAGTTGTTAGTCGACTCGGTCGCTGATCACCTGGCAACGGTTCGGGTCGGTGCACAGGGCTGGGTCGAGCGAGTTTGCGCGCTCCGCGAGCCGCGACAACTCGCTCCGAGCGTCCGTCAACTGCTGGATCTGTGCATCGATAGACGCCACGTGTGCCTCGATCAGGGCAATCGTGTGCGAGCACGATCGCTCACCTGCGCCCTTCAACTCCAACACCGACGCGATCTCGGCCAACGTCAGGCCCGTCGCCTGGGCATCACGGATGAACCGAAGCCGCTCGACAGCCTCATCGCCATAGTCGCGATACCCGCTTGCCGTTCGTTCAGGCTCGTCGAGAAGACCAAGCGACTCGTAGTAGCGAATCGTCTTCGCCGTCACGTCGCACCGATCGCCGAGCTCTCCAATCTTCATGGCCTGAGCTTAAGGCGTCGCATTAACCGGTGCGGATTCGTCGAGCTTTTGGATGCGGTCAGCGAGCGGCCCGAACATCGAGGACGCCAGCAGGTTCTTGTTGATGTACAACCGGTCGTCCTTGATATGCCACCGCTTGGGCGAGCCCTTGAGATCTGTCCCAAACACCTGAGCAACTGCACAGTGCCCGCCAAAGGCTGGGGCGTACTTGTGAGGGTCGGCGTCGAACAGGTCGCGGTGTTCGGCTGTCGAGAAGAGCCAAGTCGCTCCGTTCCATTCACGGCTGATGTTCGGACTTCCCTTGGTGGGGGCGCCAACGGTGAAGTACGCGACAGGATCGTGCCCCTGCAGCGCGTGTCCCGCTCTGTCGGTGTAGATCGTCGTTTCCATGTGCGCCTGCTTTCTATGCGTTCGGGGTTGCTGGGCGAGCAACCCAGAAGTCGGATGGTTTCCCGGCGCTCCGCCACAGCCACGCAACCGCAAGGCCAATGAGGAGGTGGGAGATGTCGAGCGGGATCAGTGTGCTGAGGGTCGGTCGATCGGCTGGGAGCAGGTCCTGGTCCACCCGAAAGCCCAAGTTGAACACCAGGGCACCGACGAAGAAGCCAGCCATGGCGAGGCCTGCTGGCACACGCGTCTTTGGCCACAGGATCAGGCCTGCCATGGCGAGCTCGAGCAGGCCGACCAAAACGAAGAACCAGCCGCCGAAGCTCTGGTCACCGAGTTGGTACGTGGTGGTGAGTTCCTCGCGCCAGGTGGCATCAACCAGCTTGCGGGTGCCGGGGTACATCAGGGCAACTGCTGCCAGCAACGGGAGGGTCTTGGAGATGAGATTCTTGATCACCTAAACGACGGTAAGGATTGACACCGTGTGAAGGTCAAGGGGTTGGGCGGGATTTCTCGACGAGGCGGTTATTCGGCAGTAACGGGAACTTGAACTTCGACAACCTGCTCGGGGTCGCCGGCTGCGGGGTCGGCCAGAAGGACCTCGCGAATCGGGCCAGCGATCCGTAACGATTCACCCTCGATCCACTGACCGATCGCCCCGTTGGTTACATGGAGAAGATCCGGGTCGGTCGATCGAACAGTCGAGACAACCTCAACGGCAGGAAGCACAACCTCTTCGAGCCCGAGGCCCGACGCCGCCTCCATGAGCCGATCATCGACCGGCACCGAGAACTCGACGGCAAAGTCCTCCTCGTCGAACTCGGTGGTCCAGCGTGCAATCGCATACGGAGGGACGAGGTCATCGATGAAGCCGCGGACTCGTTCGACCAGCGCCGACAACGCGTTGAACGCTTCCTCGGGACCGCCTGTCGGATAGGTCATCGACCACACGCTGATCGCAGGGACCGACTTTGACACGAGGTCGACGGCCGGGGCGTCTTCCTCGAGCTGATTGATTCGCGAGTCGATACGGCGAAGACGCTGTTCGGCAGCTTCTAGCTCGGCCGATGCCTGGGCCTGGCGCAGCTTCAGCATGGCCCGGAGCTCAGCTGACGACATTGGCTCTTGGGTCATCTCGCCAATTTCGGTCAACCCGAATCCGAGGTCTCTCAGAACGACGATTCGGTTGATGTCGGCAAGCTGGGAGGCACCGTAGAAGCGGTACCCCGTGGCGCCGTCGACGTGGGCTGGTTTGAACAGGTCGATGCGGTCGTAGTGCCGCAACACCCGAGACGACACCCGGGCAAGTTGAGCAAAGTCGCCAATCATGAACATGCGACGACGGTAAGGGCTACCACCGTGTCAAGGTCAACCCGTACAGGGGAATTTTGGCAATAGGGTCGTGACTGCCCGAGACCTCAACCTTTTGGCAAACCAATCGTGGGAGAGTTGCGCAGTGGAAATTGTGAATCTTCTTTTTGGAACGTCCGTCAAACTCAAGATCGTTGTGCTCGCCCTCTCGCTGTTGGTCCTCACTGGATGCGGGTCAGCCGCCAATGAAGACGCGGCCCCCACACCGACAGTTGACGATGCCGAGTCAGCGGAGGAAGCTCCCACGACGCAGGCCCCGACCACGACAACGGAGACAACAGCGACTTCCGAAACGGCAACAACGGCCGCTGCGCCGACGACTACCGCTGCACCCACGACAACAGCTGAACCCACCACCACGACAGCGGCGCCGACCACAACCACGATCGCTACGACAACCGCGGCGCCAGCAACAACTACCTCCACCGCTGCGCCAGCGACCACAGCCGCAGAACCCGTCGACACAACGACAGCGGCGCCCACCACAACGGCTGCGCCCACGACTACTGCCGCACCCACTACGACCGCTGCGGCCACGACGACTGCTGCACCCACTACGACCGCTGCCCCCACCACTACCGCAGCGCCTACAGCCGACGGGCGCTCACTGTTCGAAACAAACTGCGCCAGGTGCCATTCGAGCGATGGCTCGGGCGGCCGAGGCCCGAGTATTCAAGGTCTGCCCAGCGCGGTGGTGTCCGAGGCGATCATGAACCCTCCAGGCAACATGCCTTCGTTTGGCCGGCTCTCTCCAGCCGAAGTCGACGCCATTGCCGCGCACGTCGCCAACAACCTGTAAGACCGTTCTTCCACCTGCCGAGAGAACGTTTAGCAGGAGCCGGACGGTCCCGTGAGGCTACGTTTGGGCCGATGAGCTCTGAGAATCGGTACGACCGCCGCAACGTCGACAACATGGAGATGCTCTACGGTCGCGGTTTCCTCTCGGGCGGTGGCCCTGACGAGGTCGCCCTGATCTTTGACGGGATCGACCTGAGCGACGCCGAGGTCCTCGACCTCGGGTGCGGCCTCGGAGGAGCGACCGTCGCATTGTTGACCCGGCTCGAAGCGAAGCACGTGACAGGGTTCGACGTCGATGCAGGGAACCTCATGCGGGCCGAGGAGTTGGTGGCCGAAACGGGGATGCGGTCGCGTGCAACCCTGGTCGAAGGAACGGCGGGCCCGTTGCCCTTCGAGGCGCAGAGCTTTGACTACGTGTACGTGAACGCGGTGAGTTGCCACGTGGAAGCCCTCGCGGACTTCTTCGCCGAGATTCGGCGAGTGCTGCGACCAGGTGGTGTGCTCGTCGGATCGGAATGGCTCGTGCGAGAGGACAACGCGGCATTCCGTGGATGGGACGACCTACTGCGGGAACGAGGACTTAGCTTCCACTTCGTGGACACTGCGACGTTCGTGGCAGCAGTTGAGGCAGGAGGCCTTGTTGACGTGTCGCTGGTCGACCGGACCGCTGCCTTCACCGAGTTCTCCCGCGTGCTGCTTGAGCGCACCGACACCGAGCTGCACGACGCGCTTGTCGACTCGCTCGGCGACGACGGGTTCGATGCGTTTCGGAAGTGGTGCGAGGTCCGCTACGTCGCCCTCAGCGACGGCGGTCTACTGCAGAGCCACTTCCGGGCAAGCAAGCCGAATCAGGAGCACGCGTCGTCCACTTAGGTCACGACTTGTGATCGATGCACGGTCCTGGATGTTTAGCTGGTGAGAAGTCGGAACGCAGCGCGTCCGCGGTCAGCGTCAGCAAGGGCCAGGCTGGACCATGCCCGCTGGTCCCGGTCTCCCATCTCTGAACGTGCTTGAAGTCGATGCCGATCTTTCTTCGTGAGCTGACCCTTAAGGAGGATTGGGTCTTCGATAAGGCTTAGCAACAGGGCGAGATCTAGACGCTGTGCCTCTGGAACATCGTCAACGTCCACCGCGACCGCTTTGCCGACGATTGCGCTCAGAAGCGAAGGCCGAGGCACATAGCCGTGGCGGTCTCCAAAGGTCACCGGCACAAGCTCGGTTCGTTGAAGTGCCTGCGTCCCGCCCGGGACCTGCAACGTCCTACCCGGCGGTGTTGTCGTTAGGTCGGCCCGAGGCCCGAGGCCTTCAGGAGCGAGAACATCCACGCTCACGCCGGCCCGGTCATAGCGATGAGCGATCCCTTCGGGCGATGACCCCACCAATTCAAAACCGATCGCCTCGATTGCAGCCACGAACTCGGGCACCCCGCCGCTTACAACCCGAGCGTTCACCAATACATCGAGATCGGTCGAAACTCGCGGTGGCTGCGCTGCGTGCTCCATTGCGTGGAGGAACACCATCTGGCCACCGATGAGTGTCCACTCCCCCGGGCGTAACTCTGACAGTTCGATAAGCGCAGTCCACAAGTCGTCATCGTGACCTGGCAGCGTCGGCAGGAGGACGGGTTCGCGGTCGATGATCGGCCAAGTGGTCATACAACTGCCAGCAACTCTTTGCCGGCTCGGCGCGAGCGTGGATCATCGGACTCAAGAAGATCCACAGCGACGACCACCCTCCCTGCGGCGACTTGGCCATCGTCAAACGGCCACACGGCAGCGTCAACTGCACGCAAGGCCACGTTCGGTCGAGCGGCATTGTTGTCGAGGCCGAACTTCGCCACGAGCTCGTCGAGATCACTAGCACGCACGTAACCCTCGAATCCGTCCTGAACCAGGAGATCTGCTCCGTGCTCGGACGCAGCACTGACGCCGCTTCGTACGATGACAGGGACATCGCCCAACCGATCGAGCACGCTGGGATGAGCGTAGAAGCGGCGGAGCTCTGCACGCGCTACAAGACGACCGGCGACCTGATCCAGCCCTTGGGCTAGACGCTTACGAGCTCGTGATCGTTCGACAGCCGAGAGATCCGGGTCACGGCCTTCGGCCAGGGCCAGCACGGCCCATGCCGAAGATGGACTCCACGGGCGACCAACCTGGGGCCGGCTTCGTTGGAAATGACTCAGCTCGTTGGAGTCGATCAGCCATGCTCGGCCGACACGATCCCCAGAGATCACCCCGTCAGCCAGCATCTTTCGAACGCGCCGAGGGCTCACTTCGAGCTGCACTGCAGCTTCAGAGACTCCCAGTATGGACATATCTAAATAGTACCGAAGCCGGTATAATTATGCAATAGCCACCCCTAAACGACCCGCAACGTCAAAATCCCCCGAAGGCGAGGGATTTCTGTGTTTCGGAGGGGGCTTTCGCGTGAGGCCTCGGCGCCACTTGCAAACCAAGTGCGTCCGCGGACGCACTTTGACCGCCCACTGCGTTCAGTACTCCACTTTCTGTAGCTGAAATGCGTCCGCGGACGCATTTGGGGCACGTCTGGGTCGACGACCAGCGGCTGCAAAGTAGCGAGCCGAACATGCCCGCTTCATGGCGAGGGAAGCGAGAGATATCGGGAACGTTCGAATACACCGGCACGCTGGCGGATCAAGGCTTTATCACTGGGATCTTCACAGCAGAGGATGGCAACCAATTTGAGGCCACAGATGCGGCCGTCGCCGAGGACTGCGACAGCTGGCTCTTCTCGGCGGAGGAGCAGCAGCTTCTAGAGCTAGTCGAGGCAGGCAAGTTGACGAGAGAAGAACTCTCCGTGGGAATGTCAACCAATTTTGGCCCCGGTGTGCTGACGAATTTTGGCCCCACCTTGGTCAGGTTTTGGTGCGGCTGGTTTTGAGTCGGTAGCTGTCGGTTCCGGTTTCGATGATGTGGGCGTTGAAGGTGAGTCTGTCGAT
>CALHTB010000062.1 GCA_938038785.1 uncultured Acidimicrobiales bacterium | reverse complement strand
CCGTCGGTGGCGCTATTCGCTAGTTGGTACGCCACCCACATGCTCACATCCACGAAATGAAGCCGACGTTACCCCTGAGAGCGGTTCGAACATGCGGCTGCTTGATGTCTCTGACGCAACAGCTGCGTCCTAGGCTCGCGGAATGACCGCTGGTGTCGAACATCGTGACGTCACCGGCGGCCCCATCGCATGGCGGGAAGCCGGTGATGGCCCTCCGATCGTCTTCTTGCATGGGCTTGGAGGAACCAGAGTCTCGTGGGGTGCCCAACTTCGCGGGCTCTCCAACCGCTTCCGCTGCATTGCTTGGGACATGCCTGGGTACGGCGACTCCGCCCCGCTCGAACCACTTACCTACGAAGGCATTGCCAGCTCGCTCGTTACGTTTCTCGACACGCTCGAAATCGAGCGAGCCGACGTGGTTGGCCTCTCGTTTGGCGGGATGCATGCGCTGCACACCGCCATCCACCACCCCGACCGCATCAACAAGATGGTGCTTGCAGACAGCAGCCCCGCCTTCGGCATGGACGGCACGACAAAAGAGGACTGGCAGGCAGCCCGCCTCGCACCTCTCGACGAGGGCCATACGCCGGCTGACGCAGCCGAGGTGGTTGTCGACGCCATCTCCTTTGTCACCCTCGCCGGACAGATACGCGACGAAACCATCGAAGCGTTTGGCCGAATCAGCGCCCGCGGGTTCCGTGCCGCGGTCGAATGCCTACCGCACAACGACGTTCGCGACCAGCTGGCCTCGATTGCCCACGAGACCCTGGTAATCGTGGGCGAGCACGACGAAGAGACCCCCATTAGTTACGCCAAGGTTCTCGCTGACCACATGCCAAACGCGCACGAGCTGCACATCATCCCCGGCGTCGGCCACCTCAGCCCGGCCGAAGCGCCCAAAACGTTCAACCAACTGATCGCCGAGTTTCTGGCACCCCCCGAGGAGAAACCATGACCGACATCTTGACGCCAGAACGCATGGCCATAGTCGACAAGATGGCCGAAATCGGCCCCCGCATCGCTGCTCGTGCAGTCGACGTCGACATCGCCGCTGCTTTCCCCTACGACAATTGGGCCGACCTCAAAGATGCGGGAATGCTTGGCATTGTGATCCCGAAGAGCCACGGTGGGCTCGGCGGCGACTTTGTGGCCTATGCGCTTGCCTCTGAGGAGTTGGCCCGCCACTGTGCCGCAACCGCATTGACCTTCAACATGCACGTGGCCACAACGTTGCTGGTGGGCGAAGTCGCCGGCTCACTCGGCATCAGTGCGCAAGATCAGGCGATCCTCGACGCTCGACGCGAAACCCTCTATCGGGGCGTCATCGAAGACGGCCACGTCCACAGCCAGCCCTTCTCCGAGGGCATTTCGGCCGGAGCGACCAGCGGCTACGCCACCCGCGCCGAGCCCGTCGACGGCGGCTATTTGGTGTCGGGCCGAAAGATCTTTGCCTCACTGTCGGGTGGTTGCGATTGGCACAACGTGTTGTGCCAAGTCGAAGGTGACGACCGGCTACGACTTATGGGCGTGCCCCACGAAGGCGAGGGCGTCACCATCGAGGGCGAGTGGGACCCGCTCGGCATGCGAGGCACCGATTCGCGCAACTTGGTCATGGACAAAGTGTTCGTAGCTGACGAACACGAATGGCTCCCCCCAGGCGTGTTCAACGCCGCCGCCGACCGGTGGCCCTACTTCTACATGACACTGTCGTTCTCGTATCTCGGCTTAATGCGCGGCATCCTCGACTACACCGAGGAGTACCTCAAAACCAGCTCGCGTCGCGAGCACCCGATAAAGCAGCAGGGCTGGGCCGAGATGAATATCCGGTATGAGCAAGCCCATGCCCTCTGCTACCGCTGCCTAAGCGATGTCCAGGTCGACCCTTCGCAGGAAAAGATCACTCGCGCGTGGGCATCGCTTGTCACCACCATGGAGGGCGCCCCCGAGATGGCGTCCACCGCAGTTCGCATCTGTGGTGGACGTTCGATGCTTCGACCGAGCTACATCGAACGGGCATATCGCGACGCGCGATGCGGCGCCACGATGCTGCCGTGGAGCGTCGAGGTTTGCTTGCAGCGTCTCGGCCAAGTTCGATTGTTCGAAGACCTGGAGGGGGAAGGATGACCGACCACGCGCAATGGCGTTGGGTAAACCGTTACGCCGAACAGTTCAGAGCGTGCAATCTGCAGCCCGGTGAGGTTGCGGTGCTCTTGCACGAAGCGTCGAGCAGTCCCCTGATTGTCGAGACTGCCCGTATGGCACTCGAGATGTTGGGCGCCGCCGTCGCTGACGTCCGAATGCCAACGCCTATGAACCCTGGGCCGTTGCCGATTCGGTCAACTGGCGCGTCGCAGGCACTTGCGGGCCACCGGTCGGCGGTCGCCGCCTGTGCTACAGCGGACTTCGTGGTTGATTGCACCGCGGAAGGGCTGCTCCACGCGCCCGAGCTGGGCGACATCCTCGGAGGCGGAGCTCGCGTCCTGATGATCTCAGCCGAACACCCCGAGAACACCGAACGCTGGGCCCACGACCCGAGCTTTAAGGACAAGGTCGATCACGGTGTGGCACTGATCGAAGCAGCGTCGACCATGACGATCACCTCACCTGCAGGAACAGACCTCACCGTCGACCTCACGGGCGCGTTTCGCGCCGGCTCATACGGCTGGTGCACCGAACCTGGCTCCATCGCCCACTGGCCCGGCGGACTCGTGCTCGCGTTCCCGGCAGCGAACACCGTCAACGGCACGGTCGTACTTGCGCCCGGCGACATCAACCTGACCTTCAATGAGTACCTGCGAGAGCCAATCACGCTCACCCTCGTCAACGATTACGTCACCGCCATTTTGGGCGATCATCACGACGCCGAACTGATGCGCTCGTACCTCGCTGCATTCGAAGAACCCGAGGCCTACGCAATCAGCCACATCGGCTGGGGCATGAACCCGGCCGCACGCTGGGAGTCGCTGGCGATGTGGGACAAGTCAGCCCTCAATGGCACCGAATTACGGGCCTTTGCGGGCAACGTTGTGTTCTCGACAGGCGCCAACGAAGTCGCAGGCCGGTTCTGCAGAGGGCATTTTGATCTGCCGATGCGCAACTGCACCGTCGCGCTCGACGGAGATGTCGTCGTCGATTCCGGAACACTACGATCGGATCTCGTATGAGCAACGAAACCACCTTCTCTGACTACAAGCGCGTGCGCATGCTGTGGCCTGACCACCTCGGCCTCGCGCGGGGCAAGTACCTGCCGCCAAGCCTCGCCGGCAAGGGTTCGGCGTTTTGCGTCACCACGTTCGCAATGGCCCACGATCGCGACTTGATCCCTGCACCAGGTGGATCGTTCTTCGAGGGCCTCAAAGACGTGCACGGGTCGCCGGTCGAATCAACACTGCGCCCATCGTGGGAAGATGACGATACCTGCATCGTCGTCGCCGACCTGAGCTTTGAGGGCGAGCCATATGGTGTGTCACCGCGATCCGCGCTGCAACGAGCAATCGACGCTTGGGCCGAGCTCGGCTACACCGCGAAGGTCGGTATCGAGCTCGAGGGCTACCTCCTCGAACCCGACGACGAGGGTGGCTGGAAGAAGTACTCGAACCCCCGGTCGATGGTGTACGGAACCGGCCCGCTGGGCGATCCATCCGGCTTCTTCGACGAGGTCCTTTTCACCGCAATCGAATGCGGCTTCTTGGTCGAATCGGCAAACGTCGAGTTCGACGAGTCACAGTTCGAGTTCACGCTTCGGTACGACGACGCAATGGCCGCCGCCGACGACACCTTTGTCTTCCGCACGATGGTGCGCGAGATCGCCATCAAGCGAGGCCTCGACTTCACTTTCCTCGGCAAACCCTTCCCTGCAGTTTCCGGATCGGGCGTGCACGTGAACTTCAGCCTTGTTGATAGTGACGGCAACCCGGCGCTAGCCGATGAATCCGACGACCATGGCATGAGCGAACTCGCCCGCCAGTGCGTTGCCGGACTCGTGACTCATCACAACGCACTCACCGCGCTGTGCGCTCCAAACGTCAACTCGTACCGTCGGCTTCAACCGGGCACCTTGGCTGGCTGCTGGGCGAACTGGGGCGTCGACCACCGCAATGTCACCAACCGCATACCTGCCGAGGGCGGCCATGCCATGCGAATCGAGAGCCGACTCGGCGACGGCGCAATGAACATTCACCTCGGTGTTGCTGCTGTTCTGCAAGCTGCTCGCCTCGCAGTGGTCAACGAGTACCCAACCACAGCCGCCTACGAAGGCGATGGGTTTGAAGACGGGGGTGACGGCGTTGGCCGTTCGGCCACGTCACTGGCGGCAGCGCTCGACGACCTCGAAGCCGATGCGCCCTTCACCGAGGCGGTCGGGCAGCTATTGGTCGACAACTTTGTAGCGAACAAGCGCCACGAGGCCGAGCGCTTCGAAGCAACCGGGCAAACTATCGATAGCGACGAGCTGTCACAGTTCGAGCTCGACATGTACCTGCCATACCACTAGCGCGCTTGCTGTTTGAAGAACCCGCGCGACCTGGATTCTCTGGCTACCACCCGTTGCCCAGCAGGTCGACAACCGAATTTGCGGGCCACGAGGTCGTGGCGGGATAGACCATGGCGAATGGATCGTCGAAGGGTTCTGTATTGGGCACGCTGGTGATGATCTCGTTGTTGAGAAGCACAGCGCCAAACCGACCATAGAAGTCCGGCACCCCTGTTTGGAACAAGCAGGGCAACCCTCGTCGATCGAGCGTTTGAGCGAGGCGGCGGCTACCGCGGTGCCCCACCCGTCACCACGGACCGCTGGGTCGCTACAAACACTCGCTAACGCAAGCACGGCGGTTGACGTGGGGCCAACCCTCACCGTGTGGTGGAACGTGCGGGCAACAGCGACAACCCTGTGGTCATCGATGCCCAGGTGCCACTGCTGTTGTTCTTGCGCGGCGTAGGCCGTGGCCACACGTTCAAGCCGGGCCTCCAGGTCCTGGCTATCCTGCGCGCTCGGCCACACCTTTTCCCACAACTCGGCGCACTGGAGCCGTGTTTCGAGATCAACGTCGGCCGCCGCAATAGTGGTCGCTGTCTTCATTGCTACTCGTAGCCAGGTGGGGTTACGAAACCGCCGAGTTCTCGCTCCATGAATTCTGCAAAGGCCAAGCTTTCACGATCGCGCAAGTGTCCAGCGACGATCTGCAATCCACACGGCAGGCCCGATGCAGTGAACCCAGCTGGGGCGACGGTGCCGGGCAAGTAGACCCCACACGACAGGCCAGCCCAAAAGAGCTGGTCGGTGGTGTGGTGTTGTTCTCCGTTGACCGTGATCGTGCGATCAGCGCGGGCGCCCTCTTCGTCCTTGATGTAGGCAGCCGACGCCGCAATCGGGCACAGCAGCAGGTCGTACTCGTCGAAGAACGCATCCCACTTCACACGGTCCCGCTCTCGGTTCTCGTGGTGCTGAGCACGCTGCCAGTGACTCATGCTCACTCCAGCACCCATGAGAGCTCGATAGTCGCGATCGCCATCATCCCACCGAGCGCCGTGCTCGACCTGCCGGGCATACACCTCGGGTGATGCCTCGGTGCCGGTCGTACTTCGCAACAACATCATGTAGTCGTGGTGGGACCGCTCGAAGTCGATGTCTGGTCGGGCGTCATAGTCGAGCTGCACCCCCAGCTCGCCAAGCTTGGCCACGGTGGCTGCGAGTTGGGCGGTGAGCTCGTCATCTTGTGCACACTGCTCGCTCTCCAACATGACCGCTGCCTTGAGCTTGCGCGGGTCGGTCTGGCGAGCGGCCGGCAGTTCGAGGCGCCACCCGCGTGCATCGAGATGGCCAGCGCCCGCAACAATATTGAGTCCGAGCGTGAGGTCTGAGGCATATCTGGCCAACGGGCCACCAACACCAATGTCGAGCTCGACCGGGCTCCCGGGGTTGCCGTGACCGTGAGTAGGCACGAGACCGTAGGTGGGCTTGTGCCCGAATACGCCGCAGTAGTGGGCCGGGTTTCTGATCGACGCTCCGATGTCGCTACCAAGTTCGAGCGGGGTCAGCCCAGCGGCCAAGGCCGCAGCAGCTCCACCGGACGAGCCGCCGGGCGTCATCTCGTTATTCCATGGGTTCGAGGTGCTGCCGTACACCGGGTTGAACGTCTGCCAATCGGCCATGCCTACCGGAAGGTTGGTCTTGCCGTAGATAACCGCGCCAGCGTCGAGCAACCGTTGAACAGCCTCAGAATTCGCTTCGGGTCGCCAATCGACGAGTTCGCTATGACCGCTCGTCGACGCTGAACCCATCCAGTCCCAGGCTTCCTTAATGGTCATCGCAACACCGTGCAGCGGCCCCCACGATTCACCGGCCGCGGTCACCCCATCGGCGGCTTTTGCTCGACCTCGCGCGTGTTCGAGCTGGGTGGAGATGACTGCGTTGATCGATGGGTTCAAGCGCTCGTAACGTTCGATGGTTTGATCGAGTAGTTCCGAAGCCGAGATTTCTTTGGCCGCGATTGCCGCAGCCTGTGCCTGAGCGCTCCGTAATGAAATATGCACCGCTCAGTTTCCCCTCAAAGTCGCCAACGGATAGCTAGTGATAACCCAACCACTCAGCCATCGTCAATCCGGGGGACGTGCTGGTTCTTACCCGAGAAGATCGTCTAGGGCCGGCCGCCTTGGCAGCTTTCCCTGCGCTTCGAGGACGTCGAGTAGACGAGCCATGTCACGCTCGAGAGCAGCGAAGTTAGCTACCCAGTCGAAGACGCGAATCTCTGATGCGTCCTCGACAGTGATGCCGCAACAGAGCACGAGCTCGGCGCGCGATTCTACCGGGTTCGACTCCATCCAGAGAAGAGCCCTGCTGATCGCACGGTTAAACTCCTCGGACACGACCGGGTTTTCTTCGACGAAGCTGTCTTGCATCGCCACAACGCCAATGGGGCAGCGACTTGAGCCGGGGCAAAGCTCTCGGTCGAGGTTTGCAACCTCCACGAATCCGAGACGTGTGGCCCGAGCGGTGTACGGCTCAAAGACCGCAATCGCATCAGCTTGATCGTTGACCAAAAGGTCTGGTTGGTCGGTGAGCGGCCCCTCGACAAACTGGATCGAGTTGCCGTCACAGCCGTCGTTGATGACCATCTGTGTCACTGCGTGGGCAACCAAGGACTCGGTTTCGTTAATGCCGACTCTCTTACCCTCAAGGTCGCAGCCGGTCTCGAGCTCGCTCGACTCATCGGCCACGAGGGTCATTGAGTGCCGAGCGGCCTCGGGACTCGTTGAGTTCAGATAATTTGTTATGCGGATTGGCTCCCCTGCCGCAACAAGCTTCACCACCTGCGTTGCCGAGATCGCAATCGCATCCACCGTGTCATCGAGCAAGGATGCGCCAACCGCATTCGCTCCTGATCGCGGCACAAACTGTACGTCGATCCCAGCTTCCTCGAAGAAGCCCTGTGAGTCGGCAATCCACAACGGCGACGAGTCGAGGGTGCCAAGCGCTGACACTCGAATCACCTGCATCGGCGTCGCCGAACTGTTCTCGGTCGACGCGATGGCGCTAGGAGCGTCTGTGGTCGTCTGATCCGAAGCATCGGTCGAACCATTAGTCGCAGTGCCGCATGACGCAGCAAAAAGAGCGAAGCAGAGCGCGAGCACGGACAAGCGGTTGCGGCGATTAGTCATAAGATCCATTCGACCCAAGGACCCCAAAAATGAGTCGGTCTTGATAAATCAACCATCTATCAAAATTGGCTGCTACGCCAACGCGGACCTAGTTCTCCTTCGGGAGGAACCCGCCTCGGCCCTGCGGCAGCTTCATGTCGAGAATTCTCGAGGCCACAACGGTGCGAAGGATCTGTGCGGTGCCTCCGCCAATGGTGAACATTCGAACGTCTCGGTACATGCGCTCAAGCGGATTCCGTCGGCTGTACCCGGCGGCACCAAACACCTGCAACGCGTCGCTCACGACCCGAATCGACGCTTCCGCAGTGAAGATCTTTGCCTGCGCCGCCATATTGGCATCGGGGAACGGCGAACCATTCGGCCCACGCGACTCAGCCGCCCTATAGGTGAGGCTGCGCGCCGCCTCGAGTTGAACCGACATATCAGCGAGCATCCACTGCAGGCCTTGGAACTCCGCAATCGGCCGATCGAACTGTTCCCGCTCTTTGGCGAAGTCGAGCGCGAGTTCGTACGCACCCGTGGCGATACCTAGCCCAACGGTTCCGGCGCCAACCCGCTGGCTGTTGTATGCGTTCATCAAGTCGCCAAAGCCTCTGCGGAACCCCGATGGCGGGACCACCACCATGTCGGCCTCGACCACCATGTCCTCGAAGATCACTTCCATCTCCGGAATAGCCCGCAGGCCCATGGTTGGCTCGCGTCGTCCGAACTTCAGACCAGGTGTCTCGTCGCGAATGGCAAGAAAGCCGCCGATGCCAAGATCCACACCTTCTTCGTCGAACACTCGAGCAAAGATCAGGTGGAGTTTGGACACGGTGCCACCGGTAATCCAGTGCTTCATGCCATTCAGCACATACTTGTCGCCTTGCCGGTCGGCTCGGGTCGTCATCTTCGAGGCCGCGCTGCCAGCGCCTGGTTCGGTGATACAAATTGCGGGCTTGTCTCCTGCCAATACCAACTCGGCGGCCAGCTTCTTCTGCGATTCGGTGCCGTAGGCCATGACTGCGCTGATCGCACCCATGTTGGCCTCAACCGCGATCCGCCCGGTGACGCCGCAGACCTTCGCCATCTGCTCGACAACGAGAACCGCGTCGAGAAACGAGTGGCCAGGACCCCCGAGCTCTTTGGGGACGGTCATTCCGGTGAAACCGGCGTCTCGAAGAGCATGCACGTTGTCCCACGGGTATTCCTCGGCTGCGTCGACGTCAGCTGCCTTTGGCCCGATCACCTCTGTCGCTAGCGATTTTGCCTTCGCCTGAAGTGCCAGCTGTGCCTCGGTAAGTGTCCAGGTCATGTCATGTCCGTCCTTGCCTTGGGATGGGTCACAGGGTGACTTCGAGATGCTCGATGCCGTTCACAAAGTTGGATTCAACAAACTCGGGTTGTCCAATGCTTGCGAACGAGAGGTCACGGTTGAGTACGTCGGAGATCAGCTCTGCAATCTCCAACCGCGCTAACGATGCGCCGAGACAGAAGTGCGCCCCGCCCCCACCGAAGGCTGCATGTGGCGGCGCTGTTGGCCGATCTGCGCGAAACGCGTAGGGGTCGGGGAAGTACGCTTCGTCGAAGTTGGCCGAGCAGTACCACATGACCACCTTGTCGCCGACGTCCAACGCCGTGCCCGACAACTCGGTCGGCGCGGTCACCGTTCGGCGGAAATACAAGATGGCCGACGAGTAGCGAATGACCTCATCGGTCAACGCTGGTATGAGCGAACGGTCGAGTTGTGCGGCTGCGAACGCATCCGGGAACTGCTCGAGATACAACGCAAGGTGGGCCATCGACGATCGGGTCGTCTCGTTGCCAGCGAAGATCATCAGCCGGAAGAAGTTTGCGAACTCTTCGGTGGCCAGTCGTTCACCATCGATCTCGGCTTCGATGAGCTTGGTGATCAGGTCGTCCTCGGGCGCCGCACGACGAACATCGGCAAGCTCGGTCGCGTACTGGCTCATGGCCCACGCCGCCGGGCTGTTAAACGGCAGCAGCCGAAGTTCGGTGGTGTTGCCATAGGCCGTTGGTTCAAGTGGTTCTGCACCCGTGCCAGCCACCAGATGGTCGGTTAGCCCAATGAGGTAGTTGTGGTCCTGTTCGGGCACTCCCATGAGGTCACAGATAACGCCGATCGGTATCGGCTTAGCCACAACGTCCACCCAGTTGCCACCACCAGCTGCTTCCAACTCGTCAAGACATGCTCCAACCCGAGCCTGAATGGCGCCCTTGTACTTCTTGACGTGGCGCGGCGTAAACGCAGAAGAGATGATGCGGCGAAGCCTGGTATGAACGGGCGGGTCCATATCGATCATCGACGCCCGGGCCTCGAGGGCGTCCTCATCGATGTCATAGATCTGTATGTGGCCGACGCCCGATGAGTAGGTACTCATGTCGCGTGACACGGTAACCAAGTCGTCGTAGCGGGTGACCGACCAGAAGCCACGGGTGCCGTCATGTTCGGGAGACCAGGTGAGGCCCGGCGTGGCGCGCATCTCGGCAAACACCTCGTGCGGAATACCAGCCTGAAACACCGCCGGGTTGTGAAGATTCACCGCTGCGGTCGAACTCACGAGGCCAGTCCGGAGAGTGTCTGCAGTTGTCGAACCATGTAATCGCAGATGGAGCGCACCTCACCAATGTCGTTGGTGTGTTGGCTTGGCTTCATGCAAAAGGTGGTGTACCCGGCTCGTAGCTGATCATCGAACGTGGTCATGGAGGCCTCGACGTCGGCAAGATCATCGGGACCGGTAAAGGTGGCCCGGGTTCCACCAATCATTTCGAGCTCGTTCAGGTCCCGGCCGGCCGCAGCCATACCCGCTCGGAGCTTGTCGAGATCGGCCTGGCTCGGAGATCCAAACGGATGAAACCCATCGGCGTACGTGACGATTCGACGAAGGAGCGGGTCGTGCATCGATTGCCCACCAAGCCACATCGTCGGTTTCCCGTTGCGGAACGGTTTGGGTTCGGAGTACACGTCGGTGAAGTCAAAATACTCGCCGTGATAACTCGCTGGAGACGAAGCCCAAAGCAACATCATGGCCTCAAGAACTTCATCGAGGATCTTGCCCCGCTTGGTGAACGGCACACCCAGAGCGTCGTACTCGTCTCGGTGCCACGAAACGGTTGGCTGAAAAACCAATCGACCCCGCGACAGTTGGTCGAGGGTTGCAAGTTCCTTCGCTAGCAATACCGGATGTCGTAGCGGGGCGATGATCGCACCGAGCACAATCCGGACTCTGGTCGTTGCCGCAGCGATGGCCGATGCCATGACGATTGAACTCGGCCACAACATGTTCGGGTCCTGATTTCCAGGAGCGGCGTACTCACGAGGGTTCTCGGGCACTCCAAACTCGTTCGCCGAAGGGCCGAGCGCAACGTGTTCACTGAGCATTACCGCATCGAAGCCCGCCTCTTCGGCCTGCACCGCCAGCTCGACTATCGCTCTCAGATCCTCACGAGGAACCAGCGTCTCAAGCTCGGTGAGGATCATCAATAAGCCTGGCTGTCGAGACAACATTCACTCAGCCAATCACGTATGGGTTTCGAGCGGGCTCACTGCTCTTCCTCTGCGGCTGGTTCGACGATAGTGATCGCTCGGGACGGGCACGTGTCAACCACCTTCTGCGCTCGGTCCCGAGGCAGCATTCCCGTGCCGATAACGCCAGCGATCACCGTGTCGTCGTCAACATAGAAGGTGTCTTCCTCGAGCATCTCACATTGTCCTGCGCCGATACATGTGTCTTCGTTGACCTGCACGCCGACGAGCTCGACACCATCACTTGTTTCATCAGCCACTTGTTGCCTCCTGGAAGCTGGTTTCGAGGATCATCATGCCCTCTTCGATATCAGCCTCGGTTGCGACCAACGGGACCAAGACCCTGATCACGTTCGAGTCGACGCCCGCTCCCATAACGATCAACCCTTTGTCCCACGCATTGGCAATGACCGCTGCGGTGGTTGTCGGGTCGGGGCGACCATCAGCGTCGACAATTTCGATGCCGAGCATCGGTCCGAGGCCACGTACTTCGCCGATGGCGTCAACCGACTCGGCCATACCGTCGAGGCGGCTGCGCATGCGAGCCCCCAGTGCTTTGGCGGAGTCTTGAAAGCTAGGGTCGAGGACCTGCTTGATCGCAACGGTCGCGGCCGCGCACGACAGCGGGTTACCGCCGTAGGTGCCGCCAATGCCGCCCTTGTACACGCTGTCCATCACCTCGGCGCGCCCGCTCACACCCGAAATCGGTAGTCCCCCGCCCATCGACTTGGCCCACGTCATCAGGTCTGGGCTCGTGTCGTAATGTTCGCTCGCCGACGGCATTCCCGTCCGACCCATGCCCGCCTGGACCTCGTCGGCGATCGTCAAAATTCCGTGCTCGGCCGCGATCTCTTGAAGCCGCAGTGGGAAGTCGTCGGGCATTGGGATGAACCCACCCTCGCCTTGCACCGGCTCATAAATGATCGCTGCAACATTCTCCGGGGAGATCTGGTTCGCGAACAAACGGTGCAGCCCATCGATTGCATCGTCGCTCGAGATGCCTCGAAACGGGTACGGCCCGGTGGACCGATAGAACTCGGGAGCAAATGGCCCCAAACCGTTCTTGTACGATTTCTTTGCCGTCATGGTCATCGTCATCAGCGTGCGACCATGGAAGGCGTTGTCGAGGCAAATAACGCCGGTGCGCTTGGTGTAGTAGCGGGCGATCTTGACCGCGTTCTCAACCGCCTCAGCTCCCGAGTTCGCAAGGAACCCCTTCTTTGCGAAGTCGCCCGGGTGACACTCACACATCAGCCGGCATACCTCGATGTATGGCTCGTAGCTGTGCAAGGAGAAGCATTGATGCAGGTAGCTATCGAGTTGCTCCTTCACCGCAGCGACCACCTCGGGGTTCGAGTGGCCGTGGTTGGCGGTGCCGATGCCACCGACGAAGTCGAGGAACTCTCGCCCATCGACGTCCCAAATTCGGGCGCCCTCGGCTCGTTCGACGAAGAACGGCTTGCCCACGACGCCCTGGGCAACCCATGTGTCGCGCTCGGCTGCGAGCCGGTCGGTGTTGGGTGTTGGGTAGTCACTCATTGCTGTCATATCTGTTCGTCCTTGCATGTCACGTTCAATGTCTGTGCTTGGGTTCAATGTCAGTGTTTGGGTCCAATGTCAGTGTTTGGGTCCAATGTCAGGGCTTAGCCTCTACGGCCATGTCCACGGACAACACTCCGTGGACGAAGTTTGATGGGGCTCGGACAGGTTCGCCCAGCCTCGTCAGTTGCAGATTCCTCTTCGCCATCTCTTCGAGCAAGACCTGAATCTCAAGCCGAGCGAGGTATGCGCCCAAGCACAAGTGTGGGCCTCCTCCCCCGAAGGAGAAATGCGGGTTGTCTTCACGGCCCACGTCGAAGCGAAACGGATCATCGAACACCGTCTCGTCGCGGTTGGCCGAGGCGTACCACATGACCACTTTTTGGCCGGCCTCGAGATGGGTCCCGCCCACCTCGACCGGTTCTGTGGTGGTGCGGCGCATGTGCAGCACGGGGGTCGACCACCGCAACACCTCTTCGGTCGCTGAATCGATCATCGACGGGTCGTCGAGAACCCGTTGCCATTGATCCGGGTTGTCCGCCAACGCCATAGCCCCATGGCTGAGGGACGTGCGGGTGGTCTCGTTGCCGGCGAACACCAGCAGATGAAACAGGTTTCGATATTCGCTGCCGCTGAGCCGGTCGCCGCCCTCGGCTTCGGCCTGTACAAGCGAGGTGACAAGGTCGTCTTGGGGATCCTTGCGGCGCAGTTCGCCAATGCGTTCGCCGTACTCGAACAGGGCATGACTCGCCGGGCTGTTGAACGGCAGCAACCGAAGCTCGGTGGTATTCCCAAACGCATCGGCGGGGATCGATTGCGTCTCGCTCGTGCCCTCCACCAGGAAGTTTGAGAGCTCGACCAGGTAACCCGAATCTTCAACGGGCACGCCCAGCATCGTGAGGATCACCTGAATGGGAAGTGGCGCCGCGACCGCTTCCACAAAGTCACCCTCGCCCTGCTCGACGTAGGCCTCGAGGAGGTTGACCGTGATGTCTCGAACGGTGTCTTCCCAGCGTCGGATGTTCTTTGGAGTAAATGCCCGGGCTACTAATCGACGCAGGCGCGTGTGGTCGGGCGCGTCGGTGTCGATAAGTGAACGCCGAGCTTCGAGCGCGTCAGCTTCGAGGTCCCACAGGTTGGTGTGTCCAACCGCCGAAGAGAACACCTTGCCGTCTTTCGACACGGTCTTGACGTCGGCATGGCGACCTACGACCCAAAACCCGCCGTCGTGATAGTCGTGCCAAAGCAGTCCGTCCGCGTCTCGGATCTCGGCAAACCGCTCGTGCGGAATGCCATTGGCATACAGCGAGTCGTCGGTGACGTTTGGTGACAGTGGCGGAGCGCTCATTAGCAGTGCTCGATGAAGCGCTCGCGCTCCCAATCGTTCACGTCATCAGCTTCTGGGTTGTTGTCCGCAGCCATTGCGACCTCAGCTTGTGCAATCGACACGTAGCTTCGGCTGAAGGTATCGCCCAGCCGCGACGCCAGGTCGCTGCCGTCGAAGGCGGCAATAGCACCGGCCAGATCGGTAGGCAGCGCGGCGTGATCGCCAGGGTTGCCGTAGAGGTCACCCTCCGACATCGCACCCGGGTCGAGGCTTCGCTCGATGCCGTCGGTGCCGGCCGCCAGAATGCCAGCGATCATGAGATACGGGTTAGCGTCAGCCCCAGCCGATCGAAACTCGACCCGGTTCGCCCCCGAACCGCTCTCGGCAATGCATCGAGCAAGCACCGTACGGTTATCGAGACCCCAACACACGTGGGTCGGCGCAAACGTATACGGACGGATGCGCTTGGGGCCATTCGATGTCGGAGCACCCAACAAAGTCATCGCCTCAGCATGTTCGAGCAAGCCCCCCATCCAGTGCCGCATCAGCTCGTTTGGCTGGCCGTCGTTGCAGTTCGAGAACGCGTTGGTTCCGTCGGCGGTAAGGCTGGTGTGCACGTGCATTCCAGAACCCGATTGTTCAGCCCAAGGCTTAGGCATAAACGTTGCTTTGAACCCATGCTGCATCGCCACCTGCTTCACGATCGACTTAAACAGCACCGTGTTGTCAGCAGCGGTCATTGCATCAGCAGACCCGGCATTGATCTCGAACTGACCTGGCCCGTACTCGGCGTTCGACCCCTCAACCTCAATGCCCGCGCCGAGAAGGGCAGCACGCATGTCGGCAAGCACCGGTTCGAAGTCCATTCCATCGGTCAGCGAGCTGTACTGGATGTGCTCCTGGACTGGCGTCCAGTCGTCGTTGCACAGGTAGAACTCCATCTCGGTAGCCACGACAGGCTCGAGGCCAGCATCTCGACAGCGCTGGATCTGAGCTGCGAGCACCGAGCGGGGCGCCAGCGGGTGCGGATCACCGTGTTCGTTCATCGCGTCGCCGAACACAAGGCCGTAACCGGGGCGGTGGCTAAAGATACGGCCGGTGGTGTTGTCGGGAACGATGTGGGCATCGAGATAGCCGGTATCCATGTTGACAAACTCGTTGTCAGGAAGATCGTTTTGCATATCGAACACGAACATCGCGTCAGCAATGTTGGCCCCGCCCGACGACACACTGTCGACAAACCGCTGAGCCGGAATTCGCTTGCCGCGCAAATGACCCTGGGTGTCGGGCACCGCCAACTCAACCGTGTGAACGTCATTGGCGGCGACCGCGGCACTGAAGCTGTCGATCGACTCCGAAATTCCTGTCATTATTTGCTCCTGTATTTTTGTCGAGACTTCCGCTCGACATCCGTCTTACATCTCTTTTGTCGAGACTTCCGCTCGACATCCGTGTTTGCACCTCTTGACGCCAACATCTCTTCTGTCGAGACTTCCGCTCGACATCCGTGTTTGCACCTCTTGACGCCAAGACTCTTACCCGACATCCGTCTCGCACTTACGTCAATCACGACCGCCTCCGATGTCGAGAACAATACGTCCCCGAACGTCGCCGGATCTAAGACGATCGTGGGCAGCCTGGGCATCGGCGAGGTCCATGACTTCAACGGGCTGCACAATGCTTGGCTCGCGGCGAGCGAGGTCGAGCAAGTCGTCCAACTGGGTTCGACTCCCCCACACGCTTGCAACGAAGCGCGCTTCGAGCGGCACAGCGCCAAATCCGAACGGCACAGAACCACCTGCCAGCCCAACAACACACACGGTGCCGAGTTTGGCGATCGACTCAGCGGCGCTTCGAAGGGTTGATTCGGCACCGATGAAGTCAATGACGAGATCGAACCGGGCATCACCGTCGAGCTGGCCGGTCGAGGCGTGCGCTCCGATCTCGACCGCAGTGGCTTGCTTTGCTTCGGAAAGGTCGAGCGCAGTGACATGCGCGTCGCTCAAGAGCCGAAGGTAGCGAATCGCAAATTGCCCGAGGCCGCCGGCCCCGATGACGAGCGCTTTAGCCTCCGAGCCGCGTTCGCGGAGCCTGTCGAGGCCCTGAAGCACCGCGCGATATGCGGTGAGACCTCCACACGCAAGCGGTGCCGAGGCAAACGAGTCCAGACCGTCAAGCGGGGCGAGGTAGCGGACGTCGGGCACGTACATTTGCTCGGCGTAGCCGCCATTGGTGAACAGGCCCGCCTCGGTCGAGTTCGAGCAGATCATCTCGTTATGCTCGGCGCATTCTTGGCAGTCCAAGCACCCCCACGGGGCGTAGAGCATCACGGGACCCAACTCGGGGTGAACGCCCGTTACCTCATGTCCGAGGATGATTGGCTTGCCCGTGCCAAAGTCACCATTGGCGACGTGAAGATCCGAATGGCACACGCCACACGCGGTGACATCGAGGACAAGGCCGTCCCGAGCTTCGGGGGCCGCGTGGTCATCAACCACTCGGAGTGCGGTGTTGGGAGCATCGAGTACAACGGCACGCATGGGTTCTCCTCTAGTAGCTCTTTGGTAGGTCGAGGCACTTCTGCCCAACGAACGCCAGGATCAGGTTGTTGTTGATCGGGGCGACTTGGTACAGCCGTGTTTCTCGAAGCTTGCGTTCGATGTCGTACTCGGCAGCAAACCCGAAACCCCCGTGGGTATCGAGGCAGGCGTTGCCTGCCGCCCACGATGCTTCGCTCGCAAGCAGTTTGGCCATGTTGGCCTCTACTCCATGGGGCTCGCCCTGGTCGTAGAGGTCGGCGGCCTTCCACCGCATCAGGTCCGCAGCCTCGATCTGAATGTGCGCTTTGGCAAGGGGGAACTGGACGCCCTGGTTCTGGCCGATCGGCCGTCCGAAGACCTCACGCTCACGCGCATATGCGCTGCCACGTTCGATGAAGAACCGCCCGTCACCTATGCACTCCGATGCAATAAGGATGCGCTCGGCATTCATACCGCCAAGGATGTGGCGAAACCCCTGCCCCTCCGTGCCGATCAGCGAGTCGGCGGGGATCTCCACGCCGTCGAAGAAGACCTCGGTCGTGCTGTGGTTCATCATCGTCTCGATCGGGTTGATCGTCAGCCCATCGACAAGAGTGCCATCGTCGTTGCGCATCTCGATAAGGAACACCGACAGGCCATCGAGTCGGTTCTCGACCTCATCGGCCGGTGACGTGCGAGCGAGCAACACCATAAGGTCGGAGTGTTCGGCTCGACTCGTCCAAATCTTCTGGCCGTTCACCCGATAGACGTCGCCGTCTTTGACGGCTCGGGTGGTTATGGCAGTGGTGTTCGACCCGGCGCCGGGTTCGGTGATACCAAACGCCTGAAGGCGCTTGCGGCCGTCGGCGACCTGGGGAAGGTATTTCTGCTTTTGCTCTTCGGAGCCGTGCCGAAGCACCGTGCCCATGACGTACATCTGTGCGTGGCACGCGCTCGGGTTGCCTCCGCTGGCAGAGATTTCTTCCAGAATGACCGACGCCCCGCCAAGGCTGAGGCCACCACCACCGTATTCCTCGGGGATGAGCGCCCCGAGCCAGCCCTGGGATGTGAGCTCGGCAACGAACTCTTCGGGGTAGGTCGACGGTTCGAGGCCGCGCCAGTACTGGTTGCCGTACTTGTCGCACAACCGTCGAACTTCAGACCGGATGACGTCGTGTTGTTCGTCTGTCCTATCGATCATTCGCTCTCCTCCCAGAAACCGGATGCCTCGAGCGCGTTCGAAGCAGCTACTCCCGCTTCGTGAAGATGCAATTCCATTGCCTGTCGGGCAGCGTCGGCATCTTGGTCCACGATTGCGTCGACGATGGTTTGGTGATCGGCGACTGCTTCAGACTTCCAGCCGGGGGTTCGTTCAAAGAAGCCCGCTGGAATCGAACGCTCCAAGTGCCTAATAAGCCACCGGGTACGGCGCGGCGCTGCGCCGTTGATCAGCTGGTGAAACTCATGATTGAGTCTCGCCGCTTCGTCGTCACTCGCTTCAGTGAAGAGCACATGAATGTGCTGAAGTTCGGCTCGTTGCTCGTCGGTAAACGTCGTGGCCGCCATAGCTGCCACCCGCCCAGCGATAAGCCCAAAGAGCTCGTAGTGGTCGACCACGTCGGCGCGAGAGATTTCGGCGACGAACGCTCCTCGACGCGGAGTGATCTCGAGCAACCCCTCTTTGCCGAGCACAACAAGACCTTCGCGGATCGGCGATCTGCTGACGTCGAGGTCTTCAGCTATCTGTTCCTGATCAATTTTCTGGCCCGGTCGCAGCTCGCCACGCAAGATCTGGTCGCGTACATGGGCTACGACTTCCTCGGCCAAGCCGCCTCGGGTGATACGAGTCACGTCATGGCCGCCGATCCGAGATACGCGGCTTGCACCTGAGGATTCGCCTGCACCTCAGCTGGAGTTCCTTGCGCGATTACCTCACCTTGGTCGAACACGTAGATTCGATCGGAGATGCCGGTGATAAAGGCGAGGTCATGGTCGATGACTATTACACCGGCCCCAACGGTTGCCGCCATATGGCGCACCTGTTCGATCATTGTGATCGACTCGGTGTCGCTCATGCCACTCGTTGGTTCATCGAGCAACATGAATGAAGGCGCCATCGCGGCGGCTCGAGCAAGCTCAAGTCTGCGCGAATTGCCGTAGTCGAGCTCGCGGGCCCGGCGATCGCGGTGCTCCCAGAGCCCAGCCTCGGCCATAAGCGAATCGACGTCTCGAAGGGTTCGTTCGCTCCGATGTTCTTGAGCAACCAATGCGGCGATCTCGACGTTCTCGCGCACGGTGAGAGCCCCGAACAGTCGGAGGTTCTGGAACGTCCGGACGAGACCACTTCGAGAAAGTTCGTACGAGGCCTTACCAGCGAGGTCTTCGCCGTCGATCGAAAACTCACCGCTTTGAGGCTCGACCATTCCAGTGATCACGTTGACAAACGTTGTCTTACCGGCGCCATTTGGGCCGATAATTCCGACGATCTCCCCTGCCGCAGCTTCGATGCCTGCATTCGTCAGCGCCTTAAAGCCACCGAAGGCCACATTGATCCCCGAAGCATCGAATCGAACGTCCGGAATGTTGTCGAGTTCGGCAAGACGCTCTGGTTCGCTCTCGTCGCCGCGTCCGAACTTGGAGTACAGCCACTGATCGAACTCCCAATCCTCAAGAATGCCCGTTGGCCGCCAGATCATAAACCCGACCATGGCAAGGCCAAGTACGACGCTGTTCAGGTTCTCGCGGAACACCCAGTCGAGGGGGGCATCGTCGAGCCCGATACCGAAGACCTCGAAGCCGTCCTGGCCAAGTCGGCGGGCAAGCTCGCGGGCAGCGGTCATGACCGCAACCCCGAGCACAGCACCGGTGACCGAGTTGCGGCCACCGACGATGAGCATGACGAGCGTGAGCATCGCGTAGTCGAAGAAGAAACGGTCGGGAAGGATCGAGCCGATCTGCCAGACCCGCAGCGATGACCCAACCGACACCACGATCACCGAGATCAGCAGCGCCACCATCTGCTGGACGAGGGGGTTGACCCCCATGGCCCTAGCCGCAAGGTTGTCTTCTCGGGCCGCGACCGCGAGCTTGCCGCTTCGCGATTGCCCATAGAGCCTGGCCACCAGCAACGCAGCGAACAACATCGCCAAAATCGGCAACCGGGTCTTGAGCGATTCGCCGATTCCGAAAGAGATTCCGCCACGGTTGCCGCCGGTGAGCTCGGGCCAGCTCTTGGCGACTTCGTGGGTTACGAACAGCAACGCGAGCGTGATGACGGTCGCAGCCACAGAACCCGACTGGGCCCCCGACCGGGCGAGGCCGATTCCGACGATGAGTGCGAACACGAGGGTGACTGCAACGGCGATCACGATTGCGACCGTCGGGCTCACCTGGGTGTCGGTCAGCCCGAAGGGGGCCATCGGAATGCGCTTGAGCTTTTCCTCCGGGGAGATTGCATAAACCGCAAAGATATAGCCGGCGATTGCGCCGAACCCAATGTGACCGAACGACAAAATGCCGGTGTTGCCGATGTAGATCTGAATGCCGACGACGATGATTGCGTCGATGAGCATTGTGGTGACGAGTCGCTCAGCCGAGCCGTTGCCGAGGATGGTTTGGTACAGCATCCCGCCGCCCAAAAGGACGATGAACAGGACGATCGACCCGATAACTGGAAACGCGACATCTCGCCGTGTCTGGGGAAAGGAACGCGAGAGCATCAGACGCGCTCCACCTGCGGCACCGACAGCAGTCCGCCGGGACGGAAGATAAACAGCAACGCAATCATGACGAAGACAAAGCCGGTCGTCAGGTTCTGGATGTCGACTGGCAGCCACGAGCGCAACAGGACTTCTGCCAGGCCGAGAACGAACCCACCGAGCACGGCGCCTCGCAAGCTCCCCAGGCCGCCGATGAGGGCTGCGAGCACACCCTGAAGCATGGGGTTGATGCCGGCACTTGGCGTGACCTGCCCCTCGCGCATGATCCAAAAAACGCCTGCGATTCCGGCGAGAAACCCGGACAACGCAAAAGCTCCGCGAATGACCGAGTCGGACTTGACCCCCATGAGGCGTGCGGTGTCAAAGTCCGACGCGGCGGCGCGCAAGGCCAGACCGAACATGGTGCGCTGAAGCAACCACGTAGTGGCCCCAAGAACAGCGAACGTAGCCCCGATCACGATGAGGTCAAACACTTCAATGTTGAGCGAACCGAGGCTCACGGTGTTTGCGAACCAACCGGGTCGTTCGATTTGTTTCACCCCAGCCCCCACGTACAACAAGAACCCGGCCGCAACGATGAAATGCACCCCGAATGACGTGAGCAGCATCGTGAAGTCGGTGGCGCCGCGAACTCGACTGAACGCAATCCGTTCGATGACGAGCGAGGCGAGAACTGCACTCACGATGATGGCCGGGGCGAGCGCCCACCAGGTCCAGTCGTTGGTGAAGGCCCAGTACGCGAGGTAACCGGGAATGGTAATGAGCTCGCCATGGGCGAAATTGAGCAAGTGCATGATGCCGAACACAACGGCGACCCCGAGTGCGAGCAGGGCATAGATACTGCCTCGGCCTAAGCCATCGATCAGGTTCTGGAGAAGTTCCGACAATGCCTTAACCCCCTACGAACGTGTCAAAAAGGTCGGAGCGGTCAAGGAGCTCTTGTCCCGTGCCGTCAGCGACGATCTCACCGCTGCGAAGCACATAGGCGCGGTCGGCGACTTCGAGCATTCGGGTCGCGTTCTGTTCAACGACGACAATGGTGCGGCCCTGACTTCGGAGGGTCTCGAGAAGTTCGAACACGAGGTCGACCAGGATCGGGGCCAGGCCGAGCGACGGTTCGTCCATCATGATGAGCTTGGGCTTCGACATGAGCGCCCGGGCGATGGCGAGTTGCTGGGCTTCGCCGCCCGACATATAGCCCGCGGGCGTGTCCCATTTCTGACGTAGCACCGGGAACAGGTCGGCCATCTCGTCGAGCAGCTGGGCTCGTTCGGAGCTTTTGGTGGTGATACCGCCGATCTTCAGGTTCTCTTCGACCGTCATGTCGGCAAAGATCCGCCGATGCTCCGGCACCAGCGCCAATCCCGATCGCAGAATCTTCTCCGGCGCTGTCGACGTGATGTCGCCACCATCGAAGGTGATCGTGCCGGCGCTTATTGGCAGGAGCCCGGCGATCGAACCGAGCAACGTTGTCTTTCCTGCCCCGTTGGGGCCGATGAGGCCAACGACCTCACCTGCCCCAACGGTCAGGCTTGCATCTCGAAGTGCAGCAATTGCACCGTATGTAGTTGTAAGTCCCGACACTTCGAGCATGTTGGAGGGAACTAGCCGATCGTGTCGAGTAGGACGCTTCCGCCACCGCCGGCTTGGACCTGAGCGACCGGAACGGCCTTCGGTGGAATGCCGTTGGTGCCGGCGTACGTGATGGTTCCGCTTACGCCTTCGAAGCCCGAGATGTTCTTGACTGCCTCGGCAATTCCCGCTGGGTCGTCGCAACCACAGTCGAGAATGCCCTGGATTCCAAGGAACATCGAATCGATGTAGAGCGGCATGAACGCCGGGGCGTCGCTTGCAACACCAGAATCTGCGAGAACGGACTCGAAGGTGCCGCCTGGCTCGATGAGGTAGTGCGGCGTATGAACGAACCCCTCGGCCGTAGGGTCAGCCGAAGCTCCGGTGGCGTCGAATGCATCGGTGCCCATATACGTGATGTCGTTGAGGCCTTGGCCTTCCATCTGAGCTCGAAGTGCGGTGATTTGGAAGTGCGCAGCGGCGGAAAAGAAGACCTCGGTGCCGTCGGCGACGCCTGCGATCTCGTTGACTTGGCTTGAGAAGTCGGTGTCGACGAACCACGCGTAGGTCTGTTCGCTGACGATTTCGCCACCGCCAGCTTCAAACGCTGCCTTAAACGCGTCGGGGTTGACGCCCGAGTACGGAACGCCTTCACCTTCGGTGAAGATGATCGCCCGAGTCAGGCCCTGCTCAAGTGCAAACTCAGCTGACGCGGTCGATTGGCCCACGTCATCGAAGGTCACGAGGAACGTGTTGTTCGCTGCGTCAGCGAGCGTCGGTTCGGTTGATGCTGCGGCGAAGATGGCGTATTCGCCACCACCGGTTTGTTGCATCGGCAGTGTTGCGTCGGCAAACGGTGGGCCGATGAAGAAGTGTGCACCCCAGTCGATGAGCTCTTGGGTTGCGAGCGCCGGGTCGTCGCCGGATTCGCGAACGTCAACCTCGACGGGCTGGCCGTTGATGCCGCCGTTGCAGTTGATCAGGCTTGCCACGTATGGCGTGAACTCGCTGCCGGGAACGTCGACGAAGCCTGCGGCTTCGCTGAAGTCCATGACCATGCCGACCCTGATTGGATCGCCGGTGGGCGCGTCAGCGCAGTTGCTGAGATCAGCAGCCATGATGGCGTCGATGTCAAGGCCTGCCGAAGAGCCGCTGTCCTCCATGGCTTCATCGTCTTCCATGGCCTCGTCGGTTGAGTCGCCCGAATCGGTCTCAGCCTCTGCGGTGTCGGTTCCGCCATCGCTGCCGCATGCAGCGGCCACTAGAGCCAGCGCCAGCAACAGTGCGAATAACTGTCGTAGTTTCACGGTATTTCTTCCCCCTCGGTGAAGATGTGCCAGCATTCGATGTGAACACCGGCACAGTCATTTTGTATACAATATGCAAGCCAGCGTGAATTGCAATTCGGAGCGCAACGCAATCTGCAGCCGGGCTTCGGTAACGCAGTCCATAATCGTTTGGTAGCGAACGATTATGGTGGTGAGTCATGGTGACGAAGGGGAACGGAATGCACGCAGGGCGAGCGCTGGTCATTGCACACGAGGCCGACGGCCCCGGTGGCCAGGTAGCTATTCGACTACGCGAACGCGGGTACGACATTCACACCCACGTGGTCACCCACGACCTCAAATCACCGAACGACTCGGTGCCGTTTCCCGACTTCGCCGACTTTGACGTCGTTGCGATTATGGGTTCGATCCGTTCGCTGACAAACAAGCCCGAGATCGATAATTGGGTTCACTCCGAACTCGATGCCATCCGCGATGCTCACGCTGCGGGCCAGCCCATTCTGGGGATCTGCTTTGGGGGCCAGCTCATCGCCGAAGCGCTCGGCGGCTCGGTCGAGCTCTCCCCCGAGACCGAAATCGGGTGGCGAGAGATTCGCGAAACCGACGGCAAAACCAACCCTGCAGGCCCCGGCCCCTGGATGGAGTGGCACCACGATCGAATCGTCCCACCTGCCGACGCCGAGGTTCTCGCCGAAACCGACACGGCCGTCCAGCTCTTCACCGTCGGCAAGATGGTTGGTACCCAGTTCCACCCAGAAGTCGATGTACAGCACATTACCGATTGGCTTGAGACCGCAGACGACGAGTATCTCGCCACCTACGGGCAGGATCGCCATGCCATCCTCGCCGAGATGGGTGAGCACGAGCCGCGCAACACCAAGCAGTGTCACGCCTTCGTGGACTGGTTCATCGACACCATCGCACGACCAGGGGGCTAGCGAACGAAATCGCGTCGCCGCGCTTATTCGGCTCCCGATCAGGTCGATTGAAACGGGTGACCAGGTCAGGCAACACCGAACTGGAGAAGATCGCTCGACTCCACCACGACATCGGCGGCGACACCGAGTTCATCGCGCATCTCATCGCGCTCTATCGAGCTCAGTCCGATGCGTTTATGAACACACAGTTCGACAGCCTCACGGGAACCCAATTCGCCGACCTCGCGCACCGGCTCGCAGGAGCCACCGCCCAGGTAGGACCCGAGTCGCTCCTCGAGAAAATTCAAACGGTTGAGCGCATCGCTCGATCGGACGGCGATGCAAAGGCTCACCTCGATGAAGTTCTTACCGAACTACCGGTGGTAGTCGACTCCCTCGAGAACTGGGTTGCCGTCCACTAGCTGGGGTCGGGTGGGGTCAGAGCTCAAGCCGATATCCGACACTGCGAACTGTCGTCAGGCGCAGGGAATCGAGCTTCTTTCGGACCGTGCGCACGTGCGTATCGATCGTGCGACTCGTTCCAACCAGGTCACTACCCCAGACCGCTTCGAAGATCTGTTCCCGAGACAACGCCTCGCCTCGGTGGCTTACGAATAGCCAGAGCAATTCAAACTCGATCTGGGTGAGCTCGACTATGTCGCCGCCGTGACTCCGAACTTGTCGAGCAACTCGGTCGATTACGTAGCCGTCAACCTCCTCGCTCATGTTGCCGCTGTGGCGCGAACCCGAGCGGCGAGTCACCGCCCGTATACGGGCGAGCAGCTCTCGTGGCGCCATGCGCTTGTCGACGAAGTCGTCGGCCCCCAACTCAAGACCGAGCACCCGATCAACCGAGTCGTCTCGAGCGGACAGAATGATGATCGGGGTGTCGGAGTTCGACCGGATCTGCCGGCAGATCTCCATGCCATCGATATCGGGCAGGCCGAGGTCGAGCAGGATGACGTCGGGCTCGTCGTCGAGAAAGATTGTCAGTGCATCTTCGCCGTTGGCCGCTATCTGCACCTCGTATCCAGCGTCGCCGAGGTAGCGCGACATCGTTGCGCCGTATACCGGTTCATCTTCAACGAACAGGATGTGGTCCACGAACGCTCAAAGTAGCAGGCCGCGCACTGGGCGTTCTCGATGTTGCTGCTACCGACTAACGCTGCCTGGCCTATCGAGAGATGGTCTTGGCCGAAATCTCGGTATCACCCTCGGGAGAAACGATTGTCCCGGTATCGATAACCACCGTCACCGGAGCATCGTCGATCGCTGGAACGTCCACCGGTTCGGGTTGGCTGGCAAACGTGATGCCCAGACCGATCAACGCCACCATTGTCAAAGCAAAGCCAGCGCCGACCGTCTTGGCCATGCGACGCTGAGACGCTCGTGCTTTCTCACGCAGAGCAGCTTCGACCTGACGGCGATGAAGCACGCCGATCCTGGCCGCTAGATCATGTGGGGCACATGGCTTTACGGCCGCATCATCGGCCCCGATATCGATCACGTCGAGCGCCTCGACCGCGTCGGAGTCTCCCGACAGCACAAAGACCGGAGTATCAGTCTCCTTGCGAATAGCGCGACACACGTCATACCCGTGGAGGTCGGGGAGGTTCAGATCTAACACGATGAGCTCGGGCTGATCGGCACGGACTGCGTCGATGCCGCTTGCTCCGTCGAGGGCGATCGTGACGTCGTACCCTTCCAAGTCGAGCACCCGTTCAAGGAGGGCCGAGGTCACGGGTTCGTCGTCGATGACAAGCACACGTGGGCGTTCGGGGATGGTCGACAGTTTCATAGAGAACGGTTCGGCTGCTAGTGCCAGCAACGTTCGACAAGTTCGCGAGAATCTGACGGAACTTCACACAACCTTGACAAAAGCCGAGCCCCGGTACGTCCGGAGGCCCACGCGACTGGTCCGATGGGACCACGATGGACAAAGCTCGAATCATGCGACCACTCATTGGACTTACCGGTAGACGAAAGACCGGCGCTCAACTCGTAGGCCAACCCGACGCGCTAAAGCATCTCGAAGGCGATTGGTACTACGCCGACTATGCCCGTGGCGTCCTTGCCGCCGGAGGCCTCCCGGTTCACCTACCACTCGATGCGACACCGGCTGACTACATCGACCGCCTCGACGGGTTGCTGTTCTCTGGCGGCGCCGACGTGTCGCCCACCCGCTACAACGCCGAACGTGACCCCAACACCGAGTCCACCGAAGACGAACGAGATGACTTCGAATTTTCGCTACTCGACGCGGCCACCGCAGCTGCACTTCCGGTGCTTGGAATCTGCCGCGGGCTCCAGCTCATCAACGTCCACGCTGGCGGAACGTTGCATCAACACGTCCCCGATCACGCCCGTTACGACATCTCACCCAGCGGGCCGATCCACGAGGTGACAATCGAAGCTGGCTCGACCCTGGCCCAGTTGTACGGGGCGACCCACCAGGTCAATTCACTCCACCACCAAACCGTGGCGACCGTCGGCAACGGCTTTGACATCACAGCGTCCCATGACGGAACCGTTGAAGGCCTCGAGCACGCAACGTTGCCAATCCTCGCCGTGCAATGGCATCCCGAGATGATGGATACCAGGGACGACGACCCCGTTTTTGGGTGGATTGTCGAGCAGGCTTCAGCACAGATGTCCTGAACGTCACATCTGCTGCGGCACACAATCGCGTCGGCTGCGCACCAGAATTGAATCATGACCGATGTCGCCAATTCTTCTGCCGACACGCCCGAGTACAAGGGCGACCTTGCGCTCGCAGCATTCAGCGACGAGGGACCGTGGCAGGTCACCCTCGACGACGCGCGTTGGCGCGACCGGGTCGACACCATTCGCTCAACCGTCGAACGCCAGATCCCCGGGCTGATCAAGCCCACCAAGGTTCCGGCGGGTGGCCGTTTGTTCGAAGTGGCTGGCCGACTCGGCAAGGCAATCGGACTTTGGTATGTCGTTGGACGCCGCAAGGGGCGTGTGGGCGACGTGAACAAATCAACCGCCGACCTTTCTCTGCGCTTGCGTGAAGCTGCTGAGGTGCTGGGCCCGACATACATCAAGCTCGGGCAGATCATTTCCAGTGGCCAAGGGATCTTCCCCACCGAGCTCGTCGACGAGTTCATCAAGTGCCGAGACCAGGTTCCAGCCGAATCGTTCGAGACCGTCAAAGCTGTGGTCGAATCTGACCTTGGCCAGCCCCTCAACGCCGTGTTCAAAGAGTTCGATCGCACTCCCCTGGCAGCAGCATCGATCGCACAGGTACATCGTGCGGTGCTCGCCGACCACATCTCTCCCGGCGGAGGCAAAGAGATCGTAGTGAAGGTCCAACGGCCAACGGTCAGCGAGCTCGTCCACCAAGACCTGAAGGTCATGGCATGGCTTGCCCCCTTTCTCATCGGCCGGATTCCGGTGACTGCTCTGGCCAACCCTCCGGCTCTGGTTGAGGTGTTCGCCGAGACCATCGCCGAAGAGCTCGACTTTCGCTTGGAAGCCGACAACATGCTCGACGTCGCCATGTCGCTACGTCAGCTTGGCCAAACCGCCTACGTCATTCCGCGCCCACATCCCACCCTCGTCACACGTCGGGTGTTGGTGATGGAACGCCTCAGCGGCTTCTCGTTCGACGATGTCAGCGGCATCGAGGCCGCCGGCGTCAACACCCATGAGATCGTTCGAACGTCGATGATTGGCTTCCTCGAAGGGGCCATGATCCACGGCGTGTTCCACGGCGACCTGCACGGCGGCAACTTGTTTGTGCAACCCGACGGACGCACGGCGCTATTCGACTTTGGTATCACCGGCCGTCTAAGCGAGAAGAAGCGTCAGGCATTTCTTCGGTTGCTCATGTCCGGAATGATCAGCGACGTGAAGGGCCAACTGGCCGCCATCCGAGACCTTGGCGCCCTACCCCCTGATACCGACCTCGATGTGGTCTTCTCCGACCTTGGGCTCGATCAAGCGCCACTCGATCCAACTGCCCTCACCCCCGACGAGCTCATCGTCGAGCTTCAGAAGTTCGTCAAACAGCTTCTTGGGTATGGAGCGAACTTGCCCAAGGAACTCATGCTCTTCGTCAAGAACCTGATGTTCGTAGACGCAGCGATCGGCACGCTCGCACCCGACCTCGATCTGTTCGGCGAGGTCACTCACATCGCCACCTACTTCGCCCAGAACCACGGTCAGCAACTCGCCTCAGAGATGGGACAGGCGGGTCAGAAAATCGAAGTAGACCTCACATCGTTCAAAGACAGTCTCGGCGTCGACCGTTCAACGGAGTCGGTCACCTACAACGAGCTCCGGGCTCGACGCGAGCTTATTCAAAAGCGGATGAGCGACCATCACGACGAAAGAAGCAACACGGGTTTCTTCTCCCGGTTCCGCCGTTAGCGGCGCTACGCAGCTTGATTGAACTGCGCGGCCTGCTGCTGAGCCAACAACAACTGCTGCTGCTGAGCCTGAGCCTGCGCCGCCTGCTGCTGCGCCAACAACTGCTGCTGCTGAGCCTGAACCTGCGCCGCCTGCTGCTGCGCCAACAACTGCTGCTGGGTTTGAGGAATAGGCGGCGGGGTCATCATCGGTTGAGGTTGCTGCTGTGCAACCGGCGCAGGGGCGGGCTGCGGATCAGCCGAAATCTGATGCTCAGCGACATGCACAAAAGGGGTAGGACCAGGATGCACTGGGGCTTGGGCAGGTACGGGGACCGGTGGTGGTTGGACAACAACAGGCTGGGGCGTGAACACCTCAGGCTCAGAGGGGTGTTCCGAAGCTGGGCGAGGCGTAAAGACGAACGGCGCAGGTTCTTCGGGGGCAAGCGGCTCCTCAACCTCAGCAATAGGTTCGGGTTCGGGTTCGGGTTCGGGCAATGGCATTGGAGCTGGCACGAATGCGGGTTGTAGCACTTCGCCACGGGCAAGGGCCGCGGCCTCTTCTGCGGCCTTTTCTCGAAGGTACTCGTCATAGCCCGGAGTCATCGAGTACTCCTTCTCGGGCTTTGGCAGCGACTCTTCGGTCATGCCGAACGCCTCTGGGTTTGCTTCTCGAAGCACGCGAGCGTTCTTGCCCGCAGCTGCGATGAGCGTCTTCACCCGCTGTTCGGCGCGTGTACCTGACATGGTCTTGAGGGTGGTCAGCTTGATGAAGTCTCCGCTATTGGTTTCGACCTCGGGGTACCACCACTTGGTCGACTTTGAGCGTTGGTTTCCAAGACGAATCTCCCGAATGTCAGTGAACGGGACCGGGCCTCCCCCAAAGAGACGCTTGCTGACAATCGCCTCTTCGGTGACATCGACCCAGCCGAGGGTGCAGACGCCATAGATGAACAGCACTGCGAAGATGCCGACGGCGATCCATTCCTCGCTCATTGCCGAGCCAATAACCCCTATGGGCCCAACCACGAGAAACACGATGCTCAGAGCCATGCCCGATGCAGCCGGCCAAAATCGGGTGCGTGGCTTCAATGATGAGGAATCCGTGTCCGCCTCAACGCCATCGTCTAGGTCAGGGCCGTCCATGTCGAAGTCACTCAAGCCGAGGTCGGGCAATTCAGAACTCATGCCTGAGAAACGGAACATCTGCGACCCTCCTTTAGTAATCCTCTTCATCGCCCTCTACATCGGCGACCTCGCTCGGCCGGTACTGCGAGTTATGCGGCCCGGCTGAACAGGCTCGTGAACTGCCGATCGGGTTGATCGATGACGATTGGTCGTCGTGGACGCTCGGCGGGAACTTCGATCACCGTTGGAATTCTTTGCGGGACAGGAGGCGGCACGAGACCCTCGGGAGCAACGGTTTCGGCTGGTGGTTCGTGGCCCGCCGTTTCGTTCCTGACGAACGTAAGGTGCCGTTCGTCCTTATCCCTGGAGAGCGTGTTTTGTGCGGGCTTGTTCTCCTGTGCAGGCACAGGTTCTGTGCGGCGAACGAGTGGCGCTGGAGCAAACACATCTAGCTCGTCCACCTCGTCGCTCTCGTCGTGCTCGTCCAACGGCTCTACCAGTGCGAGATGTGAGCCGGACGGAACCGCTTCGGCAGCCGGCTCGGGGTGGATTCCGGGAAGTCCAAACACAATCTCTTCGTCCTGCGGCGCCACCTCCGGTTCAGGCTCTTGGGGCGCAGTGAGCCGCTCGATCGCCTCGGCCTCAGCCTTGTCTCGTCGATACGCGTCGTAACCTGGCGACAAGAAGAACTCGAGATCACCCTCGACGGTCACTGACGTGAACTCGTCCTCAAGTTTCTTTGGCATGCTCGCCATACCGGCGTTGAAGATTGTCTCGATTCGATCGATCGTCTGCTTTCCCGAGAGGCTCTTGAGCATCAAGAACTTGACCGAGGTTCCATCGATCGTCTCGATCTCGGGGTACCACCACTTGCTGCGCCCAACCTGATGCATACCTAGACCGACTTCGCGCACCGACGCGAACGGGACCGACGTTGACTCGCCGATCAAGCGACGATGCCGAAGCATCGGTCCCCTGACTTCAACCCAACCAATAAGCCGGGCACCGAGCAGTGGCAGCAACGCACACACAATAGCGGCAATCCAATGGCCGCCAGCGAGGGCGGCGATAAGGCCGACCGGGCCAAGGACCACCATGACGAAGCACGCGATCCGACTGAACATCGGCGGCCAGACGCGCACGTAGCTCGACGCCTGCTGCGTCGCCGGTCGTTTGGTCTGCGCACCTGAGTTCCGGCGCGCTAGTCGTAGAGCCATGCAGGGAAGATCGGAAGTTTGATCGAGTGCCTTAATGAACATTTCGTAGGCCGAAATCCCTGGGGGCCGCGCCCCGACCGTGCGAATGGGAGATCGGGAAATCGTGTTCTACCCTTGCCCAAGTGCGCCTTGTTGTAGCCCGTTGCACCGTCGACTACGACGGACGTCTCACCGCCCATCTTCCCGAAGCCACTCGCCTGATCATGGTGAAGGCTGACGGCTGCGTGGCCATCCACGCCGACGGAGGTGCCTACAAACCGCTGAATTGGATGAATGCACCAAACCGCTTGGTCGAGGACGGCGCCGAGTGGAGGGTGATAAGCCCGAAGGGCGAAACCCTGATCATCACGATCCACGAGATCATGAGCGACACGAACTGGGACCTCGGGGTTGACCCGGGCCTCATCAAGGATGGGGTCGAGGCCCACATCCAAGAACTTCTTGCCAACGACCCAACAACGATCGGCGCCGGATACAAACTGGTGCGCCGTGAGTACCCAACCGACATTGGCCCCGTCGACCTGCTGTGCCGAGATGAAGACGATGCGGTCATCGCAATCGAGGTCAAGCGCCGAGGCGAGATCGACGGGGTCGAGCAGCTCAGCCGTTACCTCGAGTTCCTAAACCAAGACCCTCGCCTCTCCCCTGTTCGCGGCGTGTTCGTCGCGCAAGAGATCAAGCCGCAGGCCAAGGTTCTCGCCAGCGAGCGTTCGATCGATTGTGTTGAGGTCGACTACAACGAACTGCGCGGAATTGAATCGCCGCAGCTCAAGCTCCTGTGACATCACACTCCCAGGCCCGAGTGTGTGGAGCTGTACTGTCTCTCGCGCTCCTGCTTACGGGATGCGGCCTCTTCGGCGATAGCGATGCCACCGCTTCCTCCGACGATCCAATCGTTGTAGAGGCCCCTACCTCGGTGCGCGTTGAAGCGGGCGATCGGTGGTTCGATATCGACCCGGGCACAGTCGATGCAACATCGCTCGACGAGCTCGCAGAAAGCGTCGACAACCTCGGCATCGACGAGGTTCCTGCGGTCGACGCTGCCATTTCGTTCGACCAGGCGAACTTCGTGGTCGTCCCTTCGGTTGACGGGGCCGAGCCCGATGTCGACGCCCTACTCGAGGCGATCGCCAACCTTGCCCCCGGCACGGAGACCATCGAGGTGCCGTTCAAGCCGGTTCGTGCCGAGCTGTCCGACGCGTTTGCCCAAGAATATGTCGACGAACTCAACGGCCGCCTTGGCGACGGTGTCCAGGTCGCTTTCGGTGACCAAACAAAGCAGCTCCCCGCGTCGACAGTTGGCCCGGCGACGTCGGTTACCTGGAGCGATGATGCCTGGGATCTCGCCGTCGACTTCTCCCAAATCGAGGACGACCTAGCCAACCTCTTTCCAAACGTCGGTGCCGAGGGCGGCGAAGCATCCTTCACCGTCGAGCCTGGCGAAACCGAAGACGACCCTGCCACCGTTGTCATCGTTGCTGGTCAATCGAAGACCATCTGCTGTGATGAATCTTCGGTGGAACGAATCGAATGGGTACTCACCACCGACCTCGAAGTAGCCAGGGTGAGGCTTGCCAACGTTGATGCCGACCGCGGCGTTGCTTGGGCCGAGAGCCTCGGTATCGACGAGCTCGTCGGCACCTTCCGAACCCGCTACACGCCGGGGCAGAGCCGAAACATCAACATCCAACGAATTGCCGAGCTCACCACCGGCGTGGTGATCGAACCGGGCGAGACATTCAGCCTCAACGAGTTCGTCGGCCCACGCACGCGGGCCAAGGGATTCGTTCCGGCGGGCACGATCATCAACGGCCATCTCATCGACAGTGTGGGTGGTGGCATCAGCCAGTACGCGACAACCATCTTCAACGCCGCCTTCTTTGCCGGGCTCGAGTTCGAGGCCTACCAGTCGCACTCGATCTACTTCAGCCGCTACCCCTACGGCCGGGAAGCGACCATTTCGTGGCCCGCGCCTGCACTAAAGATCCACAACCCAACTCCGTACGGCGTGTTGATCTGGCCAACCGCAACCGACAATGGGATCACGGTCGACTTGTACTCGACCAAATGGGTCGATGCCGAGCAGACCGGGCAGTCACAACGGACCATCGGTGTTGCCTGCACCAGGGTCACCACCGAACGAACCCGCACCTTCCTCGACGGCAAGGTCGATGTCGACTCGGTCATCGCCACCTACCGCGAAGAGGGAATTGCCTGTGACGGCACCGAGACCGTCAACCCCGAAGACACCACAACGACCACAACCAGTATCGATCCGAACGCTCCGACCACCAGCGTCGATCCCAACGCACCCACCACGTCGGTCGACCCGAATGCCCCGACGACCACGGTGACCACTACAACCGTCGACCCCGCGGCGACAACGACAACCGTCGCTCCCGACACGACAACGTCGACCACAACAACGGTTGCTCCCGAGACAACAACCACAACGCTTGCTCCCACCGACACCACCACGTCGACCACTTCGGCACCCGACACCGCCGACGACGCCGACACGTAGTGCGTCGGAGCCAAACGTCACGGCGGGTTAAGGCCGTGTGGCCAAAGTCGTCCTCGGTACGCTTTAGCCAATGAGTTCCGTCGCAACAGCCATCGTTGGCGCAGGCCCAGCTGGCGCAAGCGCGGCCTATTGGCTCGCCCGAGCCGGCCACGACGTGTTGCTTGTCGACAAAGCCACCTTTCCCCGCGACAAGTTTTGCGGCGACGGCCTCACCACGTTGTGCCTCCGAGAGCTCGAGACGATGCACTTCTCCCCGTCGACGGTGCCATCGTTCACCGAGGTTCGCGGCGCGGTGCTACGAGCCCCCAGCGGTACCCGTCATGACATTCCCTTGCCCGAGGGTCCAGGTCTCTATGCCGCGGTTGCTCGGCGCGAAGAGTTTGATGCTGCGCTTGTCGATCATGCGATAGCCGCTGGAGCCAAGACACGCTTTGGTACCAAGGTCACCAACATCAGCCCGGCGTCGGACGGCGTCATGCTCTCAACCGACTCGGGCGACGAGATTCACGCTGGCCAGATCATCGCTGCCGACGGCATGTGGTCTCCGGTGCGAAAGCTCCTCGGCCTAGACATTGCAAAGTACCGGGGCGAGTGGCATGCGTTTCGTCAGTACTTCGAGAACGTTGGGCCCGCTGCTGCCAACGAACTGTGGATCTGGTTTGAACCCGATGTGCTCCCCGGGTACGTCTGGTCATTCCCCGTGGGCGACGGGCGAGCAAACGTTGGCTTCGGCATCATTCGAGGTGGCGACGTCTCGACCCAAGAGATGAAGACTCTCTGGCCCGACCTTCTGCAACGACCGTACATTCGCGAGGTGCTCGGCCCCGATGCCTCCCCCGAGTCACCGCACCGGGCATGGCCTATCCCAGCTCGAATTGACCAAGCACCGCTGAGCGGACCTCGCACGCTGTTCGTCGGCGACGCCGCCATGGCGTGTGACACCCTTACAGGCGAGGGGATCGGCCAAGCATTACTCACCGGACGCGAAGCTGCAGCTGCGATTCTCGAAAGCCCACATCACTTCACGTCGGCAGCCGCGGCCTACGAGGACGCCGTTCGTTCCGAGCTCGTTGCTGACCACAAGATGGCACACCTGTTGGCCCGGCTCATGTCCAATCCCAAGGTTGCCGAATTCGCCCTGCGCGCCGTTGGCACCAACGATTGGACCCGCCGCAACTTTGGCCGCTGGATGTTCGAGGACTACCCCCGGGCGATAATCGCCACCCCACGACGTTGGCACAAAGGTGTCTTCACCGGTCCCGGCGCCGAACTCACCTAGACATCAGGGGGCAGCGGGAATCCAGCCGCTGACACTAGGGTTCCTCGTGTTATGACTTCATCAGATCTTCCCGCAGGCCTCGTCGAAACCCTTGGCACCGACACAACTACTGCCGAAGCGGCCGAACGGCTCGCCAGCGCCATCGAAGCCAACGAGAAACTTCGGCTGATCGCTCAGGTTGATCACACCGCGGGTGCAAACAGCGTCGACCTTGAGCTCGCGCCAACGGTCGAGACCTTCTTCGGTAACCCCGCACTCGGCACACCGCTCATGCACATTGCACCGACGGTGGCGATCGACTTGCCCCAAAAGATGCTCATCATCGAGACCGACAGCGGCGTGCGCGTGCTTCACAACGACCCGGCCTATCTTGCGGAACGCCACGGAATTCCAAGCGACACTCCCCAGCTAGCAGTGGTTCGCGGCGCCCTACAAAACCTCGCCAACGTCGCCGCTGGCGTTTAGCGGAGAACTACGCGTTCTCGTTTTCGCGGGCGTTCTTTAGCCGCTTAATCTCACGGGCGCGAGTAGTGGCGTCGAGATTGACCTTGCGAAGGCGCACATTTACAGGGGTGACTTCAACGCACTCGTCGTCACCGATTGTCTCTAACGCACCTTCGAGCGACAGCACCTTCGGAGGCGTCAAACGAATGGTGTCGTCTGAGGACTGGGTACGGATGTTGTCGAGCTTCTTCTCTTTGCAGATGTTGACGTCCATGTCTTCGTTGCGAGGGTTCTCGCCGATGATCATGCCTTCGTACACCTCGACGCCTACCGGGATATAGAAGACAGCGCGTTCCTGAAGGTTCTGAATTGCGTTGGTCGTGCTCGCGCCGGTGCGATCAGCAACGATCGAACCCTTGGTGCGCATGCGAATCTCGCCCTGCCACGGAATCCATCCCTCGAACACGTGGTTGGCCAGGCCGGTGCCACGGGTCTCGGTGAGGAAGCTGGTTCGGAAGCCGATCAATGCGCGAGCGGGAACGATGTACTCGAGACGTACCCAACCATCGCCATGGTTGGACATGTTCTCCATCTTTGCTTTGCGCTCCCCGAGCAGCTGAGTAATGCCGCCAACGTGCTCTTCAGGAATATCGATAGTCAGGCGCTCGGTTGGCTCGTGGAGCGTGCCGTCGATCTCCTTGGTCAACACGGCTGGCTTTCCAACGGTGAGCTCGAACCCCTCACGGCGCATCGTCTCGACGAGTACCGCAAGCTGCAGCTCGCCTCGGCCCTGCACTTCGAAGTTGTCGGGGCGATCGGTCGGAATAACTCGAATGGACACGTTGCCCACCAGCTCTTTGTCGAGACGGTCCTTGATTTGGCGGGCGGTGAGCTTGTCACCGTCTTTGCCGGCGAGCGGCGAGGTATTCGTGCCGATGGTCATCGACAGTGTTGGTTCGTCCACGGTGATCAGGGGCAGCGGCTGCGGGTCGGCAGGGTCGCCTAGGGTGTCGCCGATCATGACCTCGTCGATGCCGGAGATCTGAACGAGTTCGCCCGGGCCAGCTTCGTCGATCTCGACGTTGTCGATGCCTTCGGTTGCGGTGAGGGTGACGACCTTCTGGTTGGTGACGCTGCCGTCTTCACGCATCCAGGCGACCTGCTGGCCCTTCTTGATCGTGCCTTGCATGACACGGCAGATGGCGAGGCGGCCAACGTAAGGCGAGGCATCGAGGTTGGTGACCCACACCTGGGTTGGCTTGCCCTCGTCGTATTCGTAGGGCGGAACGGTGTCGATGAGCGTTTCGAAAAGCGGCGACATGTCGGTGCCCTGCTCGGCATCGGGGTCCATCTGGGCGTAGCCGTCGCGCGCACACGTGTAGACGATCGGGAAGTTGATCTGATCGTCGTCCGCTCCGATGTCCATAAACAGCTCGTAGACCTCGTCGACAACCTCCGCCACCCGGGCGTCGGCGCGATCGATCTTGTTGATGACGAGAACGACCGGCAGGCCGCGAGCCATAGCTTTGCCAAGCACGAACCGGGTCTGCGGAAGCGGTCCCTCACTCGAGTCGACCAGCAAGATCACGCCATCGATCATGGTGAGTGCTCGCTCGACCTCGCCACCGAAGTCGGCGTGGCCTGGGGTGTCGACGATATTGATCTTGATGTCGTTACCGTCGCCGTCCTTCCAGTGCATTGCCGCATTGTTGGCAAGGATCGTGATCCCCTTCTCCTTCTCGAGGTCGGTGTTGTCCATAACGCGCTCGACGGCTTCGCCGTGGTCGCTAAAAACACCGCCCTGACGCAACATGGCGTCAACCAGGGTGGTTTTGCCATGGTCGACGTGAGCAATCATGGCGATATTGCGGAGATCAGTACGTTTTTGCACATACCGACGGTAACGGTGTTTAGGTCGCACCTTGCGCCACCGCGCCACACTTCACACGCCCAACATTGCGAGATCTAGAGGCTGAGACCCACGTCAGAGGAGGATCTCAGCCTCCAGAAATCCAAAATCTTGGGAACCGAGCGCTTTGGCCGACCGTATAACCCTGCGGAGACCAAAAACTGGAGCAGCTCATGGCGGTCAACTTTCTCAGCACTTCTCGTTCACGGTTACGACTGGCGATCGCCCTTTTTGCCGTGCTGGCGTTGTTCGTGACGGCCTGTGGCGGTGCTGACTCGTTCTCTTCTGTCACCGACGCAGCTGGCGACGCTGCGGACGCTGCGTCGGACTCGGCAACCCAGGAGTCTGGCGAGGAGGCGATGGAAGACTCCGACGAGGGGGCTTTCGAAACCCAGGCGACTATTCCATCCTCGAACTCGCAAGCCGACCTATCAGTTGCCGACGAACGGGCGGACGACGCATCCCCCGACAGCGACGGCGAAGCTGCGACGAACTCGGGCCAAACCCCACCTACCCGAACCGCAGCCCAGCGCGGCCGTGAGATTATCTACACCGCCACCGTCTCAATCGGCGTTGACGACGTCGAAGCTGCAGGTGCTGAAGCCGCCGCCATTATCGAAGAAATCGGAGGCTTCGTCGCCGACCAGAACACGACCGGCGGTGCCGAACCACGTTCCCAGATCACCTTCAAGGTTGATCCGGAGAACTTCTCTGTTGTGCTCCAGCGCCTTAGTGGCATTGGCGAGCTCCGTAATCAGATCGTCAGCACCGACGATGTCACCGAACGAGTCGTCGACCTGAACAGTCGGATCGAAGTAACCCAACTCGGCGTCGACCGCCTCCGCGAAGCAATGGAGAACGCCACCAATCTCGAGGACTTTGCCCGCCTCGAGGAGCTGCTTCTGTCCCGAGAGTCCGACCTTGAAGTCATGCGAGGCACGTTGCGCACGTTGCGTGACCAAATCGACCTAGCCACCATCACGCTCATCCTCGAGCAAGACCGGGTCGACAACCAGATCGCCGTCGCGGTGACCTCTTATGAGGGCCACGATGCCGGCGTGGGCTGCCCCGGCAACGACGGCGACCGGTTTGAGCCGGGCGACGAAGTCACCTTGTGCTTCGAGGCCATCAACGCAGGCGACCAGACGCTCACGAACCTCAACATCACCGACACCGTCCTCGGCATCGACGGCATTGGCGAGCTCACCACAATCTTTGGAGACCCCGCCGAGATCCAGCCTGGCCAGTCGGTCGTGCTCGCTTACGAGCTCGATGCCCAACGTGACCAGCAACTTCGCATGGCCGTCACTGCTACCCCGACCGACGGCACGACCGCCGAGGCGGCTGGTCCGACCGTTAGAGCCCAGCTGACGCCACGCGTTCGGGTTGACGAGTCGGCGGCCGATCCCGGCTTTAGCGACGGCTTTGGCGCCGGCGCCTCACTGCTCTCCTCGATTTGGGTTTCGACGAAGGTCATTGTGGGCTTCATCTTGCCGCTGCTGATCTTGTTGCCATTCTTCGCCTTGGCCATCTACATCCTGCGCCGGATGACTCAAGCACGCCGAGAGCGCAAGGCCGCTATGTGGCAGGCGAACCAGCCTCCCCCACCACAGTCCTCTACTGGAAGCAACGCTGCTGCAGCGATGGCTGGAGCAGCAGCAATGGCACCAGAGGAAACGAGTTCTGACGAAAGCGAGTAGGACGTGATGAGGATGAAAAACCAGCAAACGCGAGCCGTAACTGCACTTGCGCTGGCGCTCTTTGTGCTCCTAACCGCGTGCGGTTCATCAAGCGAAGTGGTCGGTACCACTAGTAACGAAGCAGAACCAGCCGACGACGGAGTAGCGGTTGATGATCCGGGCATCGACGACCTGGCGACGGGGTCCGAACCGGCCGATGAGACGGCCGATGAGACGACCTACGACAGCGGTGAGTTCCTGGCAATCGATATGGACGCTCTCACGGGTAACACGTGGACGCTTTTGTTCGGCGGCGGGCCTGATGGCGAGGTCGTAGGGGTCGAGGGCTACCCGCTCACGATTACCTTTGATGGCGACGGCAGCTTCGGCGGCACTGCTGCGTGCAACGGCTATGGCGGCGTGTACGAACTCGATGCTTCAGAGATCTATTTCCAAGAAGTCAGCTGGAACGAGATGGGCTGCCAGGCTGATGTTCAGGCTGCAGAGGGAGCGTTCCTTGCGGCGCTACTGGACGTCTCGGACATCAATTTGGTCGGCGAAGAGCTTGCGTTAAGCGGACCAGCGAGCGAACTCATCTTTCGGCCCGTAGAGCTCGTTTCGCTCGAACCGTTGTGGGGCCGTTCGTTCACGCTTGAGGCGACGTTGCTCGACGGCATCGAGACAGATGCCCAAGGCGAGGAGGTCATCCTTGCCATTCATCCCGACGATACGTTCACTGCCACGACGGGCTGTCGAACCCTAGAGGGGGCGCTCGTGGCGTTTGGCAATGAGTTCATCACCACCGAGATGGCGGCCACCGGCGAGTGTCCTGCATCGCTGGCCAAGCAAGATGGACACATTATCGAAGTCCTCGGCGATGGTTTCTCCTTTGAGCTCGACGACGCCCAACTGCTGATCAGTTCTGCTGGAAATATCGGGTTGCACTACCGTGACAACACCCTCGACGCGGTCGTTGATGCCCCAGAGCCAGTTTCGGGCGACAGCTAGGTCTGACCGACGCCCAGTAGATTGGAACGGCTGTGGTGAAGCGCATCCCCGTTCCCAATACGTTCCAACCCGTCGACGACCTTGTCGATGAGGCCTGGGAACACATCCGGGCCATCCCCGGCGCTGATGCGTTGTTTTATGGGGCCTCAGAAGCCGCGAACTTCTCCAAAATCTGGCACGCCTTAGGCATTGCTCAGGCCATCGTTCAACGAGATCCGAAGCGGGCGCTCATGACAAGCGCCGCACTCGGCATCGAAGCCTCATTGGTCAATGGCCCAATCAAGTCGCTCTTCGAACGCGAACGGCCCGACGTCACCATGGATGAGCGGCCAATGAAGCTCCGCCAACCAAAGACGTCGAGCTTTCCTTCCGGCCATGCCAGCGCAGCGACGGTCGCAACTGCCTTCATCACCCCGGGCATGGGCCCAATCGGCAAGCTTGCCGTCCGCTCGCTCGCAGCGATTGTCTCGACCAGCCGAATCCACGTGCAGATACATCACGCAACCGATGTCGCCGCTGGCGCCATCACCGGCTGGGCGCTTGCTAAGGCCATCAAGCCAGCCCTGCGCCGCGTGATCAACTGACGTCACACCGGAACAAAGCGTTGCCGCCATGCGGTTAGATACAACATGACCAAGACCGTGTTTACCGAGGCTGAACTTCGAGAGCGCCTTACCGCCGAGCAGTATCGGGTCACCCAGAAAGCTGGCACCGAGCGCCCGTACACCAACGAGTACCACGACAAGTCCGACGCTGGCGTTTATCACTGTGTAGTTTGCGACGAGGCCTTATTTTCGAGCGACACGAAGTACAACAGCGGAACCGGCTGGCCCAGCTTCTACGCCCCGATCGATTCGGACCGCATCGGTAATCGTAAGGACCGCAAGTGGTTCATCACTCGAATCGAGAACGTGTGCGCGAACTGCGACGCACATTTGGGCCACGTCTTCAGCGACGGCACCACGCCGACAAATGCCCGTTATTGCATGAACTCGGCGAGCCTTCGGTTTAAGCCAGCGCCCAACGAATAGGCGCCGTTTCTGCGCGGCCGGGTCGGGTGAACCAGACTTAGCGCATGGACATTGAGGCTGAACGTCTAAAGCGCAAGCGAGAGGTAGCCCTCGGGTACCGAATCTTCGCGAGTCTCCGTTGGGGCGACTTGGGGGACGGGCACATCACCGCCCGAGATCCCGAGCATCCAGACCACATGTGGCTGCTCGAATATCCGGTGGGGTTTGAGCGCGCCACGGTCGATGACCTCGTCCTCGTGCGACCCGACGGCACAACTGCCGACGGACGCGAGATCAATATGACCGCCTACAACATTCACCATCCAATCCACGAAGCCCGCCCCGGCGTCGTGGGGGTGGCCCATACGCACACGCCGTGGGGCACCCCGTTTTGTGCAACAGGCCGTCCGCTCAAAGCTATTACCCAGGAGGCGTGCACGTTTCATGAGCGGTGGGCGCTGTTCGACGATGAGGAAGTGCAGATCCTCAATCGCAATGGCGGCGAGCGAATTGCCAGGGCGCTTGGCGATGCCCAGGTAGGCATGCTGCGTAGCCATGGCCTGATCAGCACCGGCAGGTCTGTGGGCGAGACCATCGCTGCATTCGTGACCCTCGAGCGGGTTACCGAAGCGCTTATGAAAGCTCCTGATGCATCTCCGATCTCCGATGAGGCAGCTGTCATTGCTCGGGATGACTTGGTCAACTATCGGTCGCTGGAGATGGCGTTCGGCTTCCTCGTCCAACGACACGTCGGGGACCCCTCGGTCGTTGGCTAGCCAACGTCGTGTCACACCTCGCTGACAAGGTGGCTCTATGAAGCAGAACTCAACATCAGATCAACGAGTACTGGCCAAAGTGCGAGCGCTGTTGGCCAAGGCCGAATCAACGTCCTATCCAGAAGAGGCCGCAGCGCTCACGGCAAAGGCGAACGAGCTCATCGCCGCCCACGCCATCGACCTCGCGCTCGTCGAAGAGCAGACCGGCCGTGGCGAGGTCGAATCGAAGATGTTGTTCATCGACGCGCCGTACCCAAAGGAGAAGTTCCTTCTTCTGTCCGCCGCAGCGCAAGCCAACAGTTGCCGGTCCATTCTGGGTATTGGTGAGCAGGGGTTCCAGACGCTCACCGCCGAGGGGCGCCTCGACGAGCTCGACGCGTCTGGCGAGTTCGCGTGGCTGGTTGGGTATACGTCCGATGTCGAAGCGGTCGAGCTCTTGTTCACATCGCTACTGCTGCAGGCCGTGCGGGTGATGGTGGCTCAAGGCTCGGTCACCGATTGGTCGGGTAAGAACCGGACGAAGTCGTTTCGCCGGTCATTCCTCTTCGGCTTCGCCCACACCGTGGGTGGTCGCCTCGAGGAAGCAACTGCGGCGGTGCGCGAAGCGGCCGACGATGAGCTCGGCGGATCTGTCCTTCCTGTGCTCGCTAGCAGGCAGGAAGCCGTCGACGAAGAGGTCGGCGAGCTTTTTCCCAAACTCGGGAATCTACAAACGTCGGTCTCGAACTATGACGGCATTCGAGCTGGTAGAACGGCAGGGTCTCGTGCCGATATTGGCACTACCCGGCTTCAAAAAGCGCCCAAAGCGCTGCGCTAGCCCCCCGCAAGTAGCTAGGCGATTGGTGCGGGTACTGCGTCTTCGACAGCAGCGGCATCGGTCGGCGTCGCTGCGAGGATCGAACGCACGTCGAGAAGGAGGTCTGCGACCTCGGTGGTGCTCATGAGCTCACGCGACATGGTGAGGCCGAGCCCCTGGTCGATGAGGGCGAGAGCTTCGGAGATGTTGACTTCTACGGTTTCGGTCATGTCAGTACATCCTTCGGACGTTTGAGTGTCTACAGATGCAAACCAGCTGAGGCCCGTCGGCATTCCGTACTTCTCACGGTAGTCGCGCCCGGCGCCCCGGGGGACGCGCGAAGGTGGTTTATCTGGACCGATCGTCTAAGACTGTTGGCCCATCACATTTGAGGAGTCTGGGCAATGCGTGTTGAGGGCAAAGTGTGTGTTGTTACCGGTGCTGCGGCAGGAATCGGACTGGCACTCGCCGAGCGGTTCGTGGCCGAGGGAGCCAAGGCGGTCGTGGCCGCAGATATTGCACCCGGGCTTGCTGACGAGGCGGCTGCGGTAGGCGCTCATCCAATGAACGCAGACGTTTCGAAAGAGGTCAGCATTCGGTCCCTTATCGAACAAACCGAGGAGCAATTCGGCCACATCGACCTGTTTGTGGCCAACGCCGGAATCGGCGGCTTCCCCGGCGGCGTCGAGGTTCCCGATGAAGAGTGGCAACGCATCTGGGAGATCAACGTGATGCACCACATCTGGGCGGCACGCCACATGATTCCGCGGTGGCAAGAGCGAGGCGGCGGTTACCTGCTCACCACCGCGTCCGCGGCCGGTCTGCTGTCGAACCTCGGCACGGCGCCGTACACGGTCACCAAGCACAGTGCTGTAGCTATTGCAGAATGGCTGTCGATCACCCACGCCCACGAGAACATCCGGGTGTCGACACTGTGCCCCCAGGGTGTGCGTACCGCAATGACCGAGGGTGATGACCCCGCTGTTGCCAATGTCGTTGCCCACGGCTTGGTAGAGCCAAGCGATGTCGCCGACTCGGTAATTGCTGGACTTGAGACCGAGTCGTTTCATATCCTCCCCCACCCGCAGGTCGCTGATTACGTCGCCCACAAAGGGGCTGACATCGAAAGTTGGCTGGGAGCGATGCGAAAGCTCCAGCGGAAGTTCTTCCCTTCGGCCTGAAGACCACGCGGACTCGGGCAGCGCTCGGCGCGAGGTGCCGGCATTCGCCATCCTCTGGAGATATATCAGGGATTTTTTGGGCGCTATTTGCGACCCATAGATGCGACAGAGGCTAGTTGATTTATCAACATAGATTGACGATGACCGACCGGTAGCTTTGACGCGAGCGAAACGCTTGCACCCTAATGAGGGTGTTGACACCCTTGCGAACTCTCCGTATACATATTCCCCGGCGCCGCCACGAGATTCGTGGCGGCCACCCAACGAGAACGATGACGTACTTAACTTCAGCTCAAAAACTGAATAGCACGAAACTCCGCCAGGTGGCGGAGTGGCATGCCGTCGTCGCCCCGATTGGGTGCGATTTCGGCATGTCCGAGACCCCGGCTTTGCGGGAGGTCGACCTGTAGCGAGTAACACTTCGCCATAGCTCGAACCCGTTTCGTAAAGCCGCCCTCTCCCTGAACGAGAGTGCGGCTTTTCTGGTTTTTCAGCCGGGTTCAACAAACACATAGCTGCGAGATGCATGCCGGTTCAGGAACAGACCCCGCGAAGGTTCCGGCGAAGAGGTCAGTCTCACAGCGTTCATTCCAAGAGGCAATATATGAATTGTTGCCGGGGAGGATCGCCCTCCCCGGCACAATTCGAGTGCTTGTAGCCACCAGTTGGCTGCAAATACAGCTTCTGAACGAGGACGTGCTGGCTCGTCACCGGTTTTGGAAACCGGATATCTCGTAGGTTCGAACCCTACCGTTCAGACAATTCGTCCAATGGAGACTTCCCGCCTTCGTAGCTCAGTGGAAGAGCGCCTGGCTTCGAACCAGGAGGCCGTAGGTCCGACTCCTACCGAGGGCTCTACCACTCAATACCCCAATAGTGGGGTATTGAGGTGCTAGTCTCTGCGACGTGTCCATGTTGATAAGACTTGCTGCCGCATTGCTTCCGCCAGATAGCCGGACACGTTTTCACGCCGAGTGGACAGCCGAAATGACGGCCCTCCAGCAAACACGCGGCACCTGGTCAGCATTTATGTTCGGACTCTCCCTTACTCGAGCTGCGCCCCAAATGACCCGTACGTTTCGGACCAACAGCTCAAGCGCCTACGTCGAGCTAAGCGCAGCGTCTCTCAGCGCCCTCGTCCCCACGGCTGTTCTTGCAACCTGGGCCATTGTCGACGGCAGATGGATCACCCTTGGCGCCCAATTCGCGATCGGCGTCGGAATTCTCTTTGTGGCAGCTGGCCTCTGGTCCCACGATGGGCGCTTGTTCGATTCAACTGGCTCTCGGATCGGCTTGGCAATGGTGTTGTTCGGCAGCGCCATCGGAACAGCTGCGATCCGCTTTGAGGACTTCAGCCCGCTTACCAGTCATCGAATCGATGTGACACTGCCAAACGTGGCGGTTCTTATCGGGCTTTCGATGCTGGTCGGCTCTGCTTACGCCGGCAGTCATCACCGCAGAATGCAACTCGCGTCGCTGTACGTGCTGGCGCCAGCATCAATCGTGCTTGTGTGCATCGCTGCACTGAACGCGACCGACCTCGACGGAGCATCCAGGCTTACGGTTCTTGTCTATGGTGGCCCAGCTCTTGTGCTGGCCTGGGCCTGCTACTCAATCGTGGATCGACCGCTGGTTTTCGCCGAAGACCTGGAGCTCGAAGCCGGCGTATAGCTCAGATGCTAAACGCCTCGGCGCCACCGGTGTTGCCGTCGAGCTTGGCAATGGCTTGCACCCGACCGGTCGCAGTGAGTTCGTAGTACCGCCGAGCCGGACGACCTACCGACGAGGGATCGACATCTTCCCAACGACTCTCGACCCAGTGGATCTCCTCTAGCCGGGTGAGCATCGGGTACACCGTGCCTGCCGCAAGCCCGGCCTTCTCGATGAGTTCCAAGCCGTAGCAACCGTCATCGCCAGCTTCGAGCAACAGAATGAGCACTCGAGTCATTGGCTTCGTAAGTCTCTGAACCATCCGGCGAGTGTAGTTCGCAACAGCACCTAAGGGTTTAGACCCTAAATCCAATTGTGAAAATGCTAATCGATATAGGGTTGCTGCCGACACGACTGTTACGCACATCGACCGAAACCTTGGCGGAAAGGGCTCTCACTGACAGCGTCGAATGTCGGGGCTGTCAGTGAGAGCAGCAATCCCACCAGGGCTCGGAAAAGCGACCGCTGAACACGTGAGCTCGAAGCTGCGAAGCCGGTTCGGACGGACACGGCCTCCGGCCAGCAGTCTTAGCGAGGAACGAGCGGCAGCATCGAGGAGCGCAGCGACGAATTGCGACCGCTGAATATTTTGTGGGGTAGCTCAGATGGTAAGAGCGGGTGGTTGTTACCCATCGCGTCGGGGGTTCGAATCCTCCCCTCACAGCAAGCGTGGTTCCTCGAGCCACACCTCGTCCCGATCGTCTACTGGTTAAGACCCTGGGCTTTCAATCCGGAAAACAGAGTTCGATTCTCTGTCGGGATGCAACTGGCTTACGCCTCGAAGCGGTAGCCAACCAATCGGGTGGCCGGCACGAAGCCCATCGACTCCGACAGGCGCATGGACGCAGCGTTCTCTTCGTCACAACGGTAGAGCGGTTCTAGCCCCTCACCGATGAGGCGCTCGCACAGCGCGCTGACAGCGGCAACACCGAGACCCTTACCGCGATGATCCGCATGGGTGAGCACGCCAATGTCTCCGTAGCCGCTCACCAGATCGAATTGTCGTGCCGATGCGTATGCGGCGATCTCGCCGTCCGTACCGACGGCGACGTGGATTACTTCGTCAAGGTCATCCAGGTCGATCTCGGCCTCGTCGAGGTCGTCATCATCGGAGACCTCGACAAGCCGTTCAACCATCGACCGAGTATCGGGCTCTTCAGATCGAATTGTCCGAAGCTCGTAGCCGGACGCCACGACTGGCGCCTTGAGCCCGCCGGGATCCGACAGCAACTGCATCCGTCCGGTGCCAAGAAATTCACCGCCCGTCGCGAATGCCACCTCGGTCCAACCTTCAAGAGTCGGTTCCATCCCTGATGCTGCAGCCTGGAGCATCGATTCGACAGCTGGATCGCACGTGATGACGAAGTGCTTCCCGAGCAGATATCCGGCGGTCACGCGACTCTCGGCTCGGTCCGGGTGACCTTTAACGGTCACCCCTACCGCATCAATGATCGATGGTTCGCATCCCATGGACTCGACCATCCGGCGTTGAAATTCTCTTGCTCTGTCCATGGATAGAGCATTACACGCTTCCCTGGCGAAACTGGAAAACGCAGCAGGCTTAGACCCTGTGGTCGCAAGACTTGTGGGTTCGACTCCCACGGGAAGTACAAACACTTGATGCCTCGAACATCAAACAGAACGGCGAAGGGCGACGGCCCGACGCTGGGAGTTCGGAGAACAACGGCTTGTACGTGGCCGTAATCCGACTTGTGCAGGTTGTGCTGTTGTGACTCGCGGCGACGTGGAGTTGCAATATTCGTCGACAGACGAACGCAAGGTTGAGTGGTCCTTCGAATGGAGCGACACCACTCTTGTAGGTAATCCATAGTCCTACCTCCCACTATCTATTCTCGACACTTCCGGTCGAGATCCGCGACCCCCGACATGGTCGTCCGCTCCGCTCCCTCCCCTCAAGCACTCGGACCAACCGCCGTTTGGAGCGCCAGCGACAAACTCGAGTTCGAGGAAGCCCGCCAGGGCTGAGTCGATACGTCTCCGTGGCCCAATTGGATAGGGCACCGCCCTACGAAGGCGGCGATTGTAGGTTCGAGTCCTACCGGGGATACGCACAATTCTGGGGTTGTAGCTCAATGGAAGAGCACCCGCCTTGCACGCGGACGGTTGAGGGTTCGAATCCCTCCTTCTCCACATCTGCCCCGGAAGCAACAACGGCTGTTGCACTCGCCTTGTAAGCGAGAGGTTGTCGGTTCGAATCCGACGCGGGGCTCTCCTATTTGGTTTGGTAGCTCAGTTGGAAGAGCGGCTGTCTGAAACGCAGCGCGTCGGAGGTTCGAATCCTCCCTAGACCACTCTGGCTTCTCTGGCGGAACTGGCATACGCAGCAGGTTCAAACCCTGTGGTCGCAAGACATGTGGGTTCGACTCCCACGGGAAGCACTGGCCCTGGTAGCTCAGTTGGAAGAGCAGCGGGTTTCTACCCCGCAGGTCGCGGGTTCGAATCCCGCCCAAGGCTCAACCAAGTGGGACAACCGTGAGCTCGAAGCTGCGAAGCCGGTTCGAGCGGACACGGCCTCTGGCCGGCAGTCTTAGCGAGGAACGAGCGGCAGCATCGAGAGCCCGCCAGGCTCGGATTGCGACCGCTGAAGGACATGGTGTTTGAGTCGACTGTTGGTTTGTCGAGCCAGGCTGTGACCCTGGTGTCCCTCACGGGACTCGCCGGTTCGATCCCGGTCATCCACCCCAACTATTTGTCGGGACTGCCGCCCGACAACCGCGGAAACCGACATGTTCGCTACGCGAGCTCCGCTCCCGAACAGCAACTTGTCGGGGCTGCCGCCCGACAACCGGCGCTAGCCGACAGATTGCGACAGCGGCGGAACAAGATGATGTTGCGGGTTTGCGGCTTCCATCGCTGAGGCGATCTCGAGGAGCTTGTGATCCTGTCCTACTCGGGCGACGAGCTGCAGACCTACTGGCAGACCTTCACTGGTGAAGCCAGCAGGGATGCAGATTGCCGGGCACCCGGTTGGCGTAATGATGCAAGCCGCCATCATCCAGCCGAGGTAGTCAGGCATCTCAACGCCGTTGATCTCGGTCAGGAATTCGGTCTCGACCGGAAACGCTGGAACCTGCGCTGCCGGAATGGCGAGCACGTCGTATTCATCGAAGAAGGCAGTCATCGTCCGATGCAGATCGGCCTTGCGGCTCTCGGCCAAGAACAAGTCTTCAGTCTTGAGCGTTCGGCCATACTCGACGTTCTCTCGAACTGTCCCCTTCAACTTCGGATACAGCTCATCGGGAATTATTGCGACGTTCCGTGCATACCCAAGCCCACGAAGCACCCGAAAGACGAACTCGGCATGTTCCATGTTGGGACTATCGATGGCGAATGAGCCGCCGACGGTTTCGACCGTGCGTGCGGCCGCTTCACCAATGGCCAACACCTCAGCATCGCATTCGAGGAGGCCAAGGTTTCCGCCCCAGGCCACCTTGGCGTCCGTCGTCGTTGGCAGCGACGAGGTAAACGTCGAGCCGTCTTCTGGCAACGACCACGGGTCTCGAACATCAGGCCCGGCAATTGCCGACATCAGCAAGGCGGTATCGGCCACCGTACGACCCATTGGTCCACTTAGCCCGAGCCGCAGGTGCGTCGTCGTCGCGTGCGGGTCGGCAACCCGGCCAACGCTCGGGCGCATACCCACCACGCTGCACATTGATGCCGGGTTCCGGAGCGAACCGCCGAGGTCGCTGCCATCCGCGATCGGCAACATCCGAGCCGAAAGCGCTGCTGCCGCTCCCCCGCTGCTCCCTCCCGAGATCCGGCCAAGATTCCACGGATTGCGAGTCACCCCGAAGACCTCGTTGAAGGTATGGCAGCCAGTGCCGAACTCGGGGGTATTGGTCTTGCCGATGATGATCGCACCGGCGCGACGAAGCTTCGAGGCCACATGGCCATCGGCGGCGACCGGCTGATCGCTCGACACGAGCGAACCAGCCCGGGTCGGAAGGCCAGCAACATCCTCAAGGTCTTTCACCGCAATCGGAAGTCCGTGCAACGGGCCACCGCCACCGCCAGCATCGGCAGCTTTGGCATCGGCGAGTATCTCGTCACGAGAGCGCATCGACACGATGGCATTGACCTCGCTGTTCACGTCATCGATTCGGTCCAGGTGAGCCGATACCACTTCGACTGAAGACAGTTCACCCGAGGCAATGGCCCCAGCGAGCTCGACGGCCGAGTTCTGAATCACATCAGAGTTCATCGCCAGACAGTAGCGGAAGCAACATCTCGTCGGAATCGTCCAAAGGCCAGGACAGCGGGTTTTGGCCCCGCAGATGGTGGTTCGAATCCACCTTCCGATACTTTGCCGTGACCGCTGGGCGGTGTTGAGATTCCAAACCTCGGCTTGTGGAGCTCGATTCTCTGTCGCGGTGCTTTTCAAACTCTGCCCCTGTGGCCAAGCCTGGTTACGGCAGCGGACTTTTAATCCGATGATCGTGGGTTCGAATCCCACCGGGGGCACCTCAAGCAACAGTGCCCGAGAGGACGAAGGGATGCGTTTGCAAAGCGCACGGCTCTGCCCACGACGGTTCGAATCCGTCCTGTTGCTCATCTAATCAACTCCACGGGAATGTGGCGTAGCAGGAAACGTTCCGGGCTCTTACCCCGGCGTCCTCGGTTCGAATCCGAGCGTTCCCACCGAAGTTCTGCAAGCAGAACTACCTCTTGCCGTCGTAGCTCAATTGGTTGGAGCAGCTCCCTGTCGAGGAGAAGGATGTGGGTTCGAGTCCCATCGATGGCGCAATAGCTTGTCGACACTTCCGATCGACAACCGACGAGACCGACATGTTCGTTCCGCGAGCTCCGCTCTCCTGTCGACACAACCCCCAACGCGGGACACGCAGTAGTGGTGCTGCAACTGGCTCATAACCAGTACATGAGTGCGAGTTCAACTCTCGCTCCCGCTACCAACGAGACGCTCTCCACCGCCAGAGCGTCTCGAGCAAGGCGAGAAGAGGCGGTAAGTGCCGAAGGCCGCCAGGCCTGAGGAACGACGTGGATGTAGCTCAATTGGCAGAGCACCTGGCTTCCACCCAGAAGGCGAGGGTTCGATCCCCTCTATCCACTCTCTTGAGGTCGTGGCTCAGTCTGGGTAGAGCGCCGCTCTGATACAGCGGAGATCGATGGTTCGAATCCATCCGTCCTCACAACTTGTCTCGAATATCTGCCCAAACCGTTCAACCTTGATCGGTTTGGCCAGATATTCGCCTTGCCCGGTTAGCTCAGTGGCTTAGAGCAGCTGTGTTACATACAGAAGGTCGCCGGTTCGAATCCAGCACTGGGCACTGTCACTTGTCGAGACTTCCGCTCGACAACCGACTGAGTCAACATGATCGCTCTGCGAGCTTCGCTCCGCCAATGCAAGAGAACGGCAGTGCCAGCGAGACCCGAAGGCGACAGCTTCTGGAAGGGCAAGCCGATTGGTGACGGCAGCTGGTTGCTAACCGGCCGGCAACAGCCTTGTGGGTTCGACTCCCACTCCTTCCGCAATGAGCCCAGCCGGCTAGGGAGCGAGATCGATAGCGTCGAGCAGCTCGAGTGCTCCACTTCCGTGGACTCCGAAGACCCGAAGGGCCGGGTCGTTCCCGACCTCAAGTGGTATGACAGCCGTCCGGCGAATCGGGACTTGCCAGAGCCGCTGCGTTCCGTATTCGATGAGCACGCGCTCCCACTTCACCGGAATCCGCTCTACCACGATGTAGCCCGAAGCAGCGGTGTCGTCGCCTGAACCAGGAATCGACGCCAAGTACCCAAGGTGCTCGTCATCCCACGTCCCGCCGCCACCTCCCGAGCCGCCACCACCTTTTTCTCGGACATGAGTCTGCATCAGATCGCCCTCGAAGTGCTGCCAGACATTGTCGTCCGGCAGCGGCGAACCAATCTCGACCCAACCCACCTGATGCTGGTCGAGCACAAACGCGCGATCCCCAGTGACAAAGCTCGGGGCTTGGTTCACCAGTCGCAGCGGTACCTCTATCGCATCTTCGAGCACCGAAACATGTTCGCACACCTAACCGACATGACCAACAACCAAAGGAGGCACCTATGTCCGTACTACTACTGAACGCCTCCTATGAACCGCTGACAATCGTCTCGTGGAAGCGAGCAATGACGTTGATGCTTACCGGCCGCGCTGAGCTTGTTGAACAGGACGGCGACCGGACGGTCCGCTCGGCTGGCGGAACGGAGTTTCCCTATCCGAACGTTGTACGTCTGATGCAAATGGTGTCCTTCGCGGGAATGCGGACGACCGAGACCCCACGCTTCTCGAAGAAGGGCCTCAACGCACGAGACAACCGCGAATGCCAGGTCGCGCAATGCGACGAACGCGGCTCCACCGTCGACCACGTCATCCCACGCTCGCGTGGCGGTAGCTCATCGTGGGAAAACTGTGTCCTGATGTGCCAAGAGCACAACGGGGCCAAGGGCGACCGCACCCTCGACCAGCTCGGCTGGACCCTCAAGAAGGCCCCAGTCGCGCCAAAGGGTGCGATCGTCCTCGTGACCGCGCGACCCGGATGGGAAGCGTGGCTTCAGCCGTCGTAACTCTCGGCCCAGTTCGCTGGGTCGGGCGGAGGGTTACGAGGGCAGTCGACCTCTTGGAATGAACACGGGCTGCGCTGAGCAGCCCAAGCACGCAAACAACGGCATCAGGCCTGCTGTGATGATTGGGATTTCTTCCCTCATAAGGAACAGGTCGCAGGTTCGATTCCTGCCAGCCCCGCTCTTGGGGTTGTAGCTCAGAGGTAGAGCAGTTATACAGCCCGATCGATTGGTTCTCAGGCCTGACGCCGTTGTTTCGCTCGTCCCCGCTGGCGGCGCCAGTGCGAATCAGATGCGAGTAGTGAGGCTACTTCTGGCAAAGGCTTAGGCCTTCGGTTCAAATCCGAACGTTGTCGGCTGCGGTCGACGCGTAATCCTCACTCGCCTGGTCCCCTGATTCGCTCTAGCTCCTCCAGCGGAAGACAGCGCACTTCTCGGCACTTCCGGCCGAGATCCGCGGACACCTACATGGTCGTCCGCTCCGCTCCCTCCCCCAAGGCGCTTTCACACAGCGATGTTGGGCCCCATCAACACCTTCGAGTTCGAGGAAGCCCTTCAGGGCTGAGTCGATACGACAAAAACAAGAACACAACAACATTCGCCCTGAAAGGAGGGCACAACATGTCCAAGTTTTCCAACAAGACAATTCGAATCCGACCAACCGCTCCGGTGAAGACCGGTCGCGGCCGTGTCCGCACCCATGAGGGCGCAGTTGGCTATGTACCCGAGCTCGAATCCGAGCTCTTCCTCATGGCCGCTACCTACATGGCCACTGAGCCGACGTTCTACGAAACTGCCGAAGCGCGTGAAGACCGCTTCGTCGACCTCGTACACCGCGTGACCGAATCGAACCCCGAGTTCGTTGCCCGCCTCGCGCCATACCTCCGCAAGGAACTGAAGATCCGATCGGCCTCGATCATGCTGGCAGCCGAATACGTTGCTGCCGGTGGCGAGAGCGGCCGAGCTGTGGTCAACAGCGTGCTCCAGCGTGGCGACGAGCCAGCCGAGATGATCGGTTACTGGCACAGCCGCTACGGACGGTCCATGAAGATGGCCGTCAAGCGCGGTGTAGCTGACGGCGCAATCCGTCTCTACAACGAGCGATCGGCGCTTCGATACGACGGCCTCGGCCGCGGTATCCGAATGGCTGACGTCATCGAGCTGACCCACCCGAAGCCTCGCGATGCAACGCAAAGCGAACTCTTCAAGTGGCTACTCGATAAGCGTCACCACAACGATGCTGTCGCCGATCCGAAGGTGCTTCCGGTACTTGCTGCATCGGCAGCCCAAGCCAACATCCCAGCCGACGAGCGACGAGCAATGCTCCGAGCCGACGGCACCGACACTCTGGCGAAGGCCGGAACGTCGTGGGAACGACTGGCTGGTTGGCTGCCGGGAGGCATGGACGCTGAAGCCTGGGAATCGGTAATCCCAACCATGGGTGTCATGGCACTCATCCGTAACCTCCGTAACTTCGACGAGCAAGGCATTAGTCGACGTTCGGTCAACACGGTTCTGGCAAAGATCACCGACCCAGACGAAGTGGCGAAGGCACGTCTGTTCCCGTACCAAGTGTGGGCGGCGTACTCCAACGCCCCATCGGATGCGTGGAAGCACGCTCTCGGCACAACACTCGACCTGACAACTCAGAACATCCCGGCGCTCGATCGCACCCTCGTGGTCATCGACACGTCGGGGTCGATGCAAGCCCCAGTGGCTGCACGTTCGACGATGCGTCGGGTTGAAGTTGCTGCTGTGATGGCGGCCGTGACTACTTCTCGGTCCGCCCAGGCGGACACGGCGGGTCGCGGACGCTCCAGTGACACCGTGATCTTTGGTCACACCAACAAGGCCGTTCGCTTCCGAAAGGAAGCGTCGACCCTGAGCCGTGTAACCCAAGTGGCCGGAATGCTCGGTGAGGTTGGACACGCAACCTACGGACACACCGCTATCCGAGACCACTTCGATCCGCGCAAGCACGATCGAGTGGTCATGTTCACCGACGACCAAATGGCCGACGCCAACGCAGTTGACATCAGCCACGTACCCGTGATCTACACCGTGGATCTTGCCGGATACCGACCTCGGTCGACTCCGGCCGGACAACGTGGCCGCTACACACTCGCTGGCTTCAGCGATGCAACGTTCCGTCTCATGGAAACCCTTGAGGCGAGCCGCAACGCTGACTGGCCGTTCTAGTACCAGTGCCCAGCATCAGACATCCATGAGCGCGAAGCGTTCGTCTGGTGCTGGGCGCGCAAGCACAATCCCGATCGCATGAAAGGCAACCAAATGATCACAAGAAGCTTGAGTGACCTCTGGCCGTTCTTCGCGCTGAAGGTCAGAACGCCGCGAGTCACGCTCGCCTACATAACCGACGAGATGATTCCGGCGCTCGTTGCGCTGGCCGATGACGGTATTCACCCAGCCGGGTCGAGTCCGTTCTCGACCTCGTGGAGCCTTGAACCGCCAAACCAGCGATCAACCTCGATGGCCCAGTTCTACTGGCGTTCAAGGTCAACCATCACTCCCGACGCCTGGCACCTCACCTTTGCTGTAGTGGCCGATGGGACGATCGTGGGCAGCCAAGATGCCTTTGCGAAGGACTTTCACAAAACGAAAGCCGTGACTACTGGTTCGTGGTTGGCCCAATCGCACCAAGGCCGTGGCATCGGAACCGAAATGAGACGGGCCATGCTCCATCTCCTCTTCGAAGGTCTTGGCACCAAGGTCGCTCACACCGAAGCGTTCGAGAGCAATCTCGCCTCGCGGCGGGTGACCGAGAAGCTCGGCTATCAATCCAACGGATCCTCGATCGAACTTCGAGGCGACGATGTCGCTGAGCGCTCGATCCGCTACCGGATGGAACAAGACCAGTGGGTAACTATCCAACAAGACGACATCAGTATTGAAGGCTTGGCTCCATGCCTCTCAACTCTGGGTCTCGACTCACAAACAACCACATGACAACGATGAAACAAGAAAGCACGCACCAAGGAGGTGCAGCAATGACTACAACACCAGAACAACGTTCTGCGACACCAGAAACACAAGCAACTCGAACTGGCGACGTCCTCTCGTGGGCGACCGACCTCGATGAGAAGACAATGGCCCAAGCGCATCGGACAGCGAACCTGTCCTTCGTGCATAAGCCACTCGCGCTCATGCCTGACGCGCACCTCGGAATGGGTGCAACCGTTGGGTCGGTCGTAGCAACCGAGGGCTCGATCATCCCAGCTGCGGTTGGGGTCGACATCGGTTGCGGAATGGTGGCGCAGAAGACCGTGTTCACTCGCGACCAAATCGACGAGCACCTCTCGAAGATTCACGACGGAATCGCCAAGGCGGTCCCATCGGGTCAGCCAAAGCGAGGCGACCGCAACTCGGGTTCGCGAACGAAGTTCGCGAACAGCAAGGTGCTCGATCGTCTCGTACGTGACGCGCCAAACGTGAAGTCCGACAAGTTCAACCCAAAGAAGATCGCGTCGCAGTTCGGAACGCTCGGTGGAGGAAACCACTTCATCGAGCTGACCGTCGACGACGACGATCAGGTGTGGGTTGTTCTGCACTCGGGCTCGCGTGGACCTGGAAACATCTTTGCTCAGCAACACATTGGCAAGGCCAAGAACTCGCTGAAGCGAGCCCTCGAGCACCCACTCGAGGATCCGGATCTGGCGCACTTCGTCCAAGGGACCGAAGAGTTCGAGGACTACATCCAGGGAATGCTCTGGGCGCAGGACTATGCACTTGAGAACCGTGCCGAAATGATGGATGCGGTCCTTCGCGTGATTGGTGACGAAATGTCCTCGACCCCTGCTGGCCAGGAGAAGAAGATGTCGGTCGCTGGCCGGAACGGTCAGAACGTTACAGACGGTGCGAAGATCCAATGCCACCACAACTACGCGAGCTGCGAACACCACCACGGAATCGAAATGTGGGTCACCCGAAAGGGAGCGATCGACGCTTCGGTCGGTAAGTGGGGCATCATCCCTGGCTCGATGGCGACAGGTTCGTTCATCGTGTCCGGCCTCGGTAACCCCGAGTCGTACCGATCGGCATCGCACGGTGCTGGTCGTCGCCTCTCGCGTACTGCGGCGCGTAAGCAACTGACTGAAGAGTCGCTTGCTGAGCGGATGGAAGGTATCGCCTGGAACGAAAACACTCAGGCGCTACTCGACGAGCACCCAGATGCCTACAAGGACATCGGAGAAGTGATGGACAACCAGAAGGATCTCGTGAAAATCGAGCACCGTCTAGAGACCATCTTGAACTACAAGGGAACGTAGTTTGTGACCCGAGAATCTGGGTATACCCCGTCGGCTTCGGCCGGCGGGGTTTCCTCGTTTTGGACGCCTATCGAGGTCGATACTCCGACGGTCCGGCGATGACGACCTGATACCCGTCGAGGTCTCGAAGCCACATTTCCTGTTGCTTCGCATTCGGGTTTGTCGTCGGTTCGCGAACGATCTCTGCTTCGAGCTCGGACGCCCTCGCCACCGCAGAGTCGAAGTCAGCAACCTCGAACCATACGAGGACACCATTGCCCCGAACAGCGGTCGCATCAACAAGCGAATCGTGATGCTCGTCGGGTTCCGAATCGTGCAGCTGCATCACGAGTTCACCATCGTGCACGAGTTGGTCGTACTCCGCTCCGCCATGCGCGCTGCTGAGATCGAGCAGTTTGCAATAGAAGCGACTCGATGCCTCAACATCAGAAACCGCCAGCATGACCTGTGACCATGTCGTAGGTGCCATGACACCAGTTTGTCACAACGAGCTAGCTCAGGAGCTCGTGACTCCTGGGCTAGAGCGCTTGGGAATTGGCACCAGCTCGCCGCACGGACACTGGAGCTGTCTGGACCCCGTACCGAACTGGTGCGTCCAGGACAGGTAGACGAACTCGTCAAGCACTGGGCACAGTGCGCCAACGAGCGTGCTCGAACGCTCATCTTCGTTCGGATACATCGCTGCACGAATGCGGTTCATGCGGGTGCGCGCTTGCTCGAGCTGCGTGCGCGACTCGCCAAGCTCGGCGATGGTCCGCTCTGCTTTGTTTTGCACTCGCCAGTGCTGGCGCCAGGCAACCAGAAGGTCGTCGAATGCAGATTCAGCAAAGAAGTGCAGAGCCATCGTGGACAGTCTGCCAGAGCTAGCGGTGCACGCGCTGCCGTTCTTCAGCCGCCTGCAGATCGATGACCGTGATCGGCGCTACATCTTGGTTTCCCCGCCAGGTCTTGTTCGCTGCTCGCAGGGCGTAGATCGTTGCGACAGCATTGATCGAGAAATGGAACCAAACCCGCAGAGCGACCAGGGAGGTGCCGTCGATCGAGCCAAAGGCGGTTGAAAGTCCGATCGCCTTGCCGAAAGCGATCAACGTGCCAACCAGCAGCACATGCTCCATCACGTGGAAGAGTTGCACCTTCTCAGCAATGTTGAGCGTCCGAATGTTTCGATTGGTGGAGCGCATGGCGACTTGCCAGGCAGTGAGCGCTCCCAAGAAAACGACGTTCCCGGTGAGGTGGAGCATCTCAACTCCGATCGACGGCTCCGCTCCGGCGATTGGAACGAGCGAGCAGAAGTACTGCAAGCCATCGGCAGTACCCGCCGCCCACGACGACAGCCATGGCTTGCCGTCAGGCTTGGTAAACCAGAAGGCCAGCTGCAGCACATGCTCGAGCACGTGAATCACTTGAAAGGTCAGTCCGCCAACAGCGATGGCCTGCATCGTGCGTTGGGCTGCAGCTCGCTTCGACAAGGCCCGGTACATCGCGATTGCGGCGGCGACTGCGCAACCAACGGCGAGCAGAAGCCCAGCCGTTGTGGCTGGAAGAGGAGGCTGTGGCATCAGCTTCCATCGGCAAGAGCCCGCCAGCGCTAAGCGCCCTGCCCAGCTTCGGTCACGGCTTTCCGAAAGCCACCGCCAATGCCCCGTGAGGTGTGCCGGCGCTACGCATATTCGACCACAGGCGCTTGTATCCGCCGAAGAAGGCATCCACCGGAGTATCGACGGCGTCGAGCTCGCCAACTCCGAACTTCACCTCGGCGACCTCGGGAGCGTAGGTGCCAAAGAGCTTGTCCCAGAAGATGAACACAGCACCGAAGTTCTTGTCGATGTATTCAGGGTTGTAGCCGTGGTGCACACGATGCGTCGAAGGCGTGACGAAGATCCGGGCGAATAGAGAGTATGTCCCGTCACCTCGAGCGGCGAATGCCTTGGTGTGATGCATCTGCTGGAACAACGAGACCGCGACGTCGAGGCCGATCTTGGCCAACGGGTGGAACCCGATCAACGGCATCCACAGGCTGAACCATGGCTTGTACATCGCTTCCATCCACGGGATCCGAACCGCCGAAGTCATGTCGATGTTGCGAGGCGAATGGTGGATCAGATGCGAGGCCCAAAGAAACCGGGTTGTGTGCTCAGCACGATGCACCCAGTAGTAGATGAAGTCACGGAGAAAGAGCACGCCAATCCATACGAGCGGGTTGCCCAGCGGCAGGTCGAAGAGGCGAACCTCGTACATTGCGAATGCGAGGGCAAGGAAGATCAGCTTCTCGAACACCGTTTTGGCGACGAGGAAACCCGCACCCGAAGCAATCGACGTGAAGGAGCTCTTGACGTGCAAGTCCTTGCGGCGAAGCCACTGGAAGACCTTCTCGCCAATGACGGCCGTCAGGATCACGGTTGCGAAGATGAACTTCGCATTGGATGCGTACCAGCCGAACAACGAGCCGAGGCCCGCCGAGACCGATGTAAAGAGTTGAGGAATTTCGTTGGTTGGCATGACCTAATCTTCGCCATCACATGCCTGTTCGTCTGTAGGGGAATGCCCCCAAATCACCCCGAAAACCCCCGAGATACCCCTAGCCCCTATGGCCCGTCGAGCAATCCGTCGCGGCGGCGTTCGATGAATCGGCGTTCCGCCTCAGGTGGGTTGCACGCCAATGCCTGCTCGTAGCTGGCCACCGCCTCCGCAGCCCGATCAAGTCTGCGAAGAAGCTCAGCTCGAGCGCTATGCAAATAGACGTACCCGTCGAGGTGAGGGCGCAACGGTTCGATAGCTGCGAGCCCGACGGCCGGACCATCAGAGAAACTCAACGCGACCGCACGATTCAACGCAACGACCGCACTGGGATCGAGCTCAAAGAGCAGGTCATACGTCCGAACAATTCGGGGCCAATCCGTTTCCTCAAAACTCGACGCGACCGCATGGAGCGAGGCGAGTAGGGCCTGCAGGCCAAACGTACCGAGGCGGCCGATCTCGCGAGCTCGAGCAAGCGACGCAAGCCCAGCGGCAATCTTGTCCCGATCCCACTGCGTCCGATCTTGGTCCTCGAGCAGGATCGGAATGCCATCGTCATCGATGCGAGTCGCTCGCCGCGCATCGGTCAACAAGATCAATGCATGAAGACCGTAGGACTCGACATCGGTCTCGAGCAGCTCGATCAGCAGCGACGCTAGCCACGCGGCTTCGTCACAAAGGTCGCCTCGGACGAACTCATCTTCGCTTCTGCTCGCATGCCCTTCGGTGAAGATGAGGTAGATCACGTGTCGGACCGCCCCCACACGGTCGGCCAACACATCGCGGTCAACCGGCCCGAACGAAATCGCGGCTGCCCGAATCTTCTCTTTGGCCCGGGTTATTCGTTTTCCCATGGTTGGTTCGTCAACCAGGAACGCACTGGCGATCTGCTGCGTAGTAAGGCCGGCGACGAGTCGAAGGGTGAGGGCCACCTGTGCTTCGAGGTTCAACGCCGGATGACAACACCCCAACAAGAGCGCCAGCTGTTCGTCGACGAGCTCGCCAGCCTTTGAACGCTCGGGCCCTCGCTTCGCTCGAGTCTCGAGCTCCTCCAGCTTCGTCTTATACGAGGACGCACGACGCACCCGATCGAGGGCCTTACGCCGAGCCGTCGTGGTCAGCCACGCTCCAGGGCGGTCGGGCACTTCAACAGTCACGCCCCACGTTTCGCTCGCCTGCACGAAGGCCTCTTGCGCACAGTCCTCAGCCAGCTCAAGATCGCCAAAGTCCCGCATCAGAACGGCCACCAATCGTGGCCATTCTGTGCGGAAGACTTCGTCTATCACTTGTCGACACTTCCGGTCGACGACCCCAGACAACGTCCAAGTTCGCTACGCGAGCTCCGCTCACCCGTCACGGGTCGACACTTCCGGTCGACGACCCCACAGACCTAGGCGCCTGGGATCTCCATCACCGGGCGGACCTCGATCGAACCGTACGGTGATGCCGGGATCTTCTCAGCCCACGTGAGCGCCTCATCGAGGTCAGCTGCCTCGATGATGTAGAAGCCGCCCAGAACTTCCTTCGTCTCAGCGAACGGACCGTCGGTGGTGATTCGCTTGCCGTCCCGAACCTGCACAGTCGTAGCAGTCGCTGCCGGCAAGAGCGCTTCGCCGCCCAGGTTCTTTCCAGCGCTGTCGAGCTCCTCGGTGTATGCGAACCACTGTGGCATCTCCGCCATCATTTCCTCTTCGGTCTGCGGACCTGCGGCCTCAGATGAGTAGATAAGCAGTGCATATTTCATAGTGTTTCCCTCTCTCCGGAATGTCCGGAACGTTTGTCTTCACCCCAACGACGAACGGCACCCGCCGTTTCGGACACACTCGCCAAGATTTCTTGAGATTTTCTGCATCCACCCACAACGTGTGTGGGCAAACGCAGAAAATTTCGAGATGGCTAGCCGACAGCTGTTACAACACTGGCACCTCGGCCATCGCGGCTGCGATCGCTTCGTCGGAAAGGTCGTGATCGACCATCTCGCCCGACAGGAAGGCTTCGTAGCTGGCGAGGTCGAGGTGACCATGTCCACACAGGGCCGTGAGGATGACGGTTTCTTCGCCCGTTTCCTTGGCCTTGTTCGCCTCACGAATAGCTGCAGCGATCGCATGGGTGGGCTCTGGAGCAGGAATGATCCCTTCGGTCTTTGCGAACTGCAGTGCACCGGTGAAGCACTCGGTCTGACCAATCGACTCGGCCTCGACGAGGCCGAGTTCGTAGATGTGGCTCACGAGTGGACTCATACCGTGGTAGCGAAGACCGCCGGCGTGGATCGGGTCCGGCACGAAGTTGTGACCAAGCGTGTGCATCTTCATGAGCGGGGTCATGCCGGCCGAGTCGCCAAAGTCGTAGCGGTACTCGCCCTGGGTCAGGCTTGGACAGGCCGCAGGCTCGACACAACGAATGGTCGGGTTCATGTTGCCCTTTAACTTTTCGCGAAGGAACGGGAACGAAAGACCGCCAAAGTTCGAGCCGCCACCGGTGCAACCGACGAGGACGTCTGGAGTTTCCCCCGCCATCTCCATTTGCAGGAGCGCTTCCTCACCGATGATCGTCTGGTGCATAAGCACATGGTTGAGTACCGAGCCGAGCGCATATCGCACGTCCTCGTGGGGCGCAGCCTCACCAACGGCTTCGGAGATCGCTATGCCCAGTGAACCTGGATGGTCTGGGTCCTGGGCGAGCAACGAGCGTCCGTATTCGGTGACGTCTGACGGGCTTGGATGCACTGTGGCGCCCCAGACCTCCATCATTGCCTTGCGATACGGCTTGAGCGCATAGCTTGCGGCCACCTGCCAGACCTCACACTCAAGCCCGAACTGTGCGCACGCGAACGCAAGCGACGACCCCCACTGTCCCGCACCGGTCTCGGTGGTGAGCTTTCGAACCCCGGCCTTGGCGTTGTAGTACGCCTGCGGCACTGACGTGTTGGGCTTGTGCGAGCCTGCGGGGCTTACACCTTCGTACTTGTAGAAGATTTTTGCCGGTGTATCGAGCAGCTGCTCGAGCCGGGTGGCCCTGAACAACGGCGAAGGCCTCCAGATCTTGTAGATGTCCTGCACCTCTTCGGGAATGTCGATGTAACTTTCGCCGGTGACCTCTTGCATGATGAGGTCCATTGGGAACAGCGGTGCAAAGTCATCGGGCCCGGCGGGTTCGTGGGTGCCGGGGTGAAGCGCTGGCGGTGGAGGCTCAGGAAGATCTGGCACGATGTTGTACCACTGCGTTGGCATCTGGTCTTCGGACAACAAGTACTTGTGTTGGGCCACGGCTGAACTCCTGGGTGTCGACGGTCACATGAGTTTGGTCTACCAACCATCAATCCGCCAAGTACGCGGCGTAGCGCGAACCCTGTCGGGACTGCTCCCGACGTTCCCGTGAGCAAGCAATCACTACCATTGGCCCATGGATGCAGCGACAGCCCTCTACAAACCATCGGGTCGGACACCCCTTGCCGTGTTCTATGGGTTCTTGGCCAGCCTCTTTCTCGTCCAGACGCTTATGTCCGCGTTTGGTCAGGACTGGGGAATCGCTGGCGTTAACGCGGTCCTGTTCGCACTGTTCGCAGCCGCCGCCACTTGGGTGAGCCGTCGTCGCCGTGCCACCGGGCTATTCCTATCAACCAGTCACCTCATCTCGCGCGACGGTTCTGGCGAAGACACCCGCATCGCCATCGATGATGCTGTCGTTGAGGTAACGGAAGTTTCCGGCGGCACGCAGGTCGCCCCAATGACGCGCACACTCCGGCTACCCGACCACGACGGCGTTCCGTCCCAGAAGGTCCTCGTCGTTCGCCATGGCGGGGCAATCACCGAGCTCTTTCAGGTTCGTGGCATGACTCCCCCGAAGCTCCGTGCCCTGCGCGATGACATCAACGCCAATCTCGACGCAGCACGAGCAGCCGCCGGGTTACCTCCGGTGACCCCGGGATACGACTTCTAGATGGACACGAACCGGGTCCAGCGACCAAGCCCGCTTGGAAAGTTCAGCTCGGCCCGTCCGTTGTTGTTCCTGGCCTACGGAGCGTTCCTCCTTTGGCTGCAAATTGCTGGCCTGGCAGAAAGCACGAGCACCTTTTGGACCGGTGTTGGCGCTGGCATGATCGGCGTCATCATTTTGAGCATCGCAAGGTCCGTGTTCGTAGGGCCCGCCGAGCCTACGAATGGCGTCGATATTGGCGGCCACGAGCTCACCGTGACCGTAGGAGATGACATCACGGTGATTCCGCTCGCCGAAGCAACCGTTCGGGTTGTCGACACACACCCCGAGGGTTCACGAGTTCGAAAGCTCTACATCGACCATGCCAGCGGCAGCACCGAGGTCGATACCGAAGGCATGATGCCACTTCGAATCACCGAATACGGCGACCGACTGACAGATACCCTTGTGGAACGGCGCCGCATCATGCTCATCAAAGAACCGCCGAAGTTACCGCCAGCTAGCTCATAGGCTGCGGCCCGCGGATCAGCTTTCCAGGTAGCGCCCCGGTGAATTCGCCGTCTTTCACCGTGACTTCACCTGCGCAGAGCGTGTATCGGTAGCCCTGCGACTCTTGAACGTATCGGGGAGCGCCTGTTGGCAGATCCCACGCCATGCGGGGCTTGTCGAACCCGAGTGCATCGAAGTCGATGACGTTGATATCGGCCCGCATGCCCGGCGCTAGCACGCCACGATCGTGCAGCGAGTAGAACTCTGCTGTTTGCTGCGTCTGGCGATGCACGATGAGCTCGAGCGGCAGTGTCTCGCCGCGCTCACGGTCGCGCGCCCAATACGACAGCATGAACGTGGGCATTCCGCCGTCGACGATGGTCCCGCAGTGCGCTCCCCCGTCGGCTAGCCCCATGCGTGTTCGCGGGTGTTGATGCAGCTCCCATAGCGGGTCGAGCGAGCCCGAGGCGTAGTTCATGAACGGGAAGTAGATAATGCCAGTGCCGTTGTCAGTATTGAGATGGTTATAGGCAAGCTCTGCAGCCCGATCGCTATTCCCACCTGCCCGGCTAGCAAGGGAGTCTCCCGCGACCGGTTCGTAGTCGGCCTCGCCGGTGAACGGCCACATGCGCTCGAACGTGGTGGAGATGAATCGTACGAGGCTCCTCTCGTCGAGGGATTCCTCGCTGAGAATTCGCTGGCGTACATCGGGGTCGGCCAAACGTTCGCGACGTTCCTTCGGAGTCAGATCGCTGAGTTGCTCGAAACTTGGCCGACCAACGAACGGATGGACGGTCCCATCCCAACTCATCAAAATGCCCACCGGCCGTCCAGCGACCTGGCCGTACACCGGGACATCGTCTGCCGCGGCCTGCTCGAGAAGTGTCAGCACCTCCCGCCAGAGCTCCGGGTGCGAGTCGGGGATGTTGAAGTTGAACACCGCCGGCTTGCCCGTGATCGACACCAGCGAGCGCAGCCAACCAAAGGACTCGGGTACCTCGGGGTGGTGGAGCGCACACTCGAACACTCCGTGACCCGCAGCCGCCATCCCCTCGGCGATTCCGAGCAGCTCCGATTCGTCAGCCGACGTACCAGGCACGAGCTCACCATCGATCGATCGATGCAGTGGGGTGCGCGACGTGGTGAATCCGAGGGCACCCGCTCGCAGCGCCTCTTCGGTCAGCATTGCCATCGCCGAGATATCCGATGGCGTGGCATCGATGCCATCGGCGCACCGGTCGTCCATCACCCACGCCCGCAGGGCACCATGCGGTAGTTGGGTGCCTACGTCAGCGACCCAGCGGCGTGTATCGAGCGCGTCCAGGTACTCGGGGAACGTCTCCCATTCCCACTCGATACCGTCGCTCAGCGCGGCACCAGGGATGTCCTCGACACCTTCCATCAAGTTGATAAGGAACTCGCGCCGGTCAGCCTTTGCCGGGGCGAACCCAACGCCACAGTTGCCCATCACCACCGTGGTCACGCCGTGCCAACCCGATGGCGTGAGGTACGGGTCCCACGTGACTTGGGCGTCGTAGTGGGTATGCATGTCGACGAAGCCTGGCGTCACCAGCAGCCCGGCGGCGTCGATTTCGCGCTCGCCCTTTGCCTCGACCTCACCAACGGCCACGATGACGCCGTCATCGACAGCAACGTCACCCACAAAACGATCAGCACCGGTTCCATCGATGATCGTGCCGTTACGAATTACCAACTGGTGCATGCACCAACGTTAGGCCACCCAAACGCCGCAAATTTGATCGAAGGTCAGAGAGTCGCTGCTTGCAGGATCAGCGTTACGGCAGAACCGGCCAGGCTGAGGCCAACGAGACCACGAACGATGTTGCGCACCAGCGGCCACTGGCCGAAGAAGTCTCGAATCTTCTCGATAGCGAGGTAGTAGTACGGGAACGAGAAGATCACGAGGAACGTGCTCGACAGCAGGCCGAAGATAATGGTGAAGGCCAGCGCCTCCCAGAAGGGGTCGCTCAGCGCCAGAGGCAACAGACCGCCGACAGTTGTAAGCGAGGTCGCGACCAGAGGGCGGAAGCGACGGCGAACAGCGGTGGCAATCGCCGCGTTCATCTCGGCTCCGAGGCGTCGTTCCTGGTTTGCGAAGTCGACCAAGAGAATCGAGTTGTTCACCGCGATTCCCACGAGGCCAAGCACACCGAGCATGACGAAGAAGCTGAGCGGGTTGTCGGTGATCAAAAGGCCGCCGAACATGCCGAAGAAGCTGAACGGAATAGCCGTGAAGACCAACAGCCACTGCGATGTCGAACGGAATTGCACGATGAGCAGCACAGCCATGGCCAGCAGCGCGAGACCGAATGCGATCGGCAGCGCAGCGAAGGCTTCCTGGTTGTCGGATTCGAGGCCGAAGTCAAAGCCAAGAGCGTCTTCGCCCAGACCTAGGTCTGCAAGCGCCGCGGCATCGAAATTGTCCTCGAAGTACTCCTGCGTGGTTGCCGTGGTCGTGGTCACTGACGCGTCATCGAAACGAGCACGAACTTCGAGATAGCGTCGCCCATCGTCACGTGCGACCACATCATCGAGCGCCAAATCGGTCTCGAGCACCGTGAAGTCGTCGCCGTTTGGAAGCGTGAGCGTCCGGCCATCGAGATCGGCCCGGAGTTCCTCACCGGCGGCGATGAGCGTGTCAATGTCTTCACCGAAGACCTGCATCGTGAACGGGAAGAGCGCCTCTGGCGGACCGTTCGATATTGCGGAGAAGACGACGCGTGCATCGGTTCGAGCTTCAGAAATGGGCTCGAGTTCATCCACCAGTTCGTGAACTGTCGGACGACCGCCCAACGCAGTGATGTCGTACTGGGCGAACGCGCTGGCTGCTGAACCGATGTAGACATAGCCCTGCACCAGCTCTTCGCCGAGAGCTGCTTCGGCCTCCTGGTTCACCTCGAGTGCAATCTGCTTTGCACTCTGGATGTCGGTGCCAGGCGGATAGGTGATCTCAAGCGCAATGGCGGTCGAGTCTTTGGCTGGAGGGAAGATATTGAAGCCGACGTTAGGGGCAAAGACCGCCAAGCCAATGCCGGTGAGCGCCAGGGAAAGCAGGAAGCCAGCCACACCAATCGCGGTACCCACTCCACCACGAGCGGCGGGAAGCGAACCGACGATGTCGGCCAACTTCTCTTCGGCTCGAATGAGCGGACCGCCGGCCTTTGGGGCGCGCAGTGTCAGGAAGCGTGCGGCCACTGGGATAAAGATGAACGACAGCACGAGCGAGATCACCAACGCCAAGATGATCGTGATTGGCAGAATTCGGATGAACCCACCGAGCACTCCGCCGATGAGGAGCATCGGGGCGAACACGAGAACGGTGGTGATCGTGCCCGACGCGCTCGCAGCACCAACGCGGTCGATGGCTCGCCGAATGACCGAGAGGTCTTGTGCATCGGCGTCGCCCTCGTCCTCTTCGTCATCTCGGAACGCGTCGATCGACTCGGTGATCACAATCGCGTCATCGACGAACAGCCCGAGCGCAAGGATGAGTGCGAACAACGAGATGGTGTTCAGGGAGATCCCGACGAGCAGAAGCGCACCGACCGAGGCTGCGAGCACGGTGAACAAGAATGCCGCGGTGATGATCGAAGCTCGCCATGAGATCAACAACAGGGCGACGATTGCAACGACGAGAATACCCATCAGGACATTGCCCTGGAGCGAAGAGATCTGCTGCTCAACAATGCGGGCCGCGTCGAGGGCAACGATCGCCTCGAACCCGTCGGGCAGGCCGACCTCGGCTCGGGCGAGGGCTTCCTCGGTTGCATCCCGGATACCGATCGAATCGACACCTTCGTTAGCGATGACGCCGATTGCGATCGACGAGCGGAACTGGTTGTCGCCGTCGGTGAGCTGGTTAAACGTGGTTTCGAGGACGACTGGTTCGCCCGTCGCCGGGTTAAGGCCCGACTCGAAAAGGTCTTCGACCTTCACCTCGCGAATGTCGGGGTGGGTGATGTCGCCAACGATGGATTCCGCGGCGGCGACGAGATCCTCGCCGCTTGTCCCCAATGGCCCGTAGACGCCAATGAGCACATCGAACTCTTCGAGGAACTTCGATGCGTCGATCGAGCGGGTAAAGAACTGTGCTTCGTCAGGGAAATCCCCCGAATCGGCGACCTGTTGCAACAGCGCGGCGCCCTCGACGCTCGTTGCACCGTCGAGATTCGCGATCACGGTGAACGACGAGTCTCGGCTGAAGCTAGTGACGCTCTCAACCTCGTCTAGCGCAAGGACTGCCTCAGCGAACGGCTGGGTGACGTCGGCGTCCACCTGGTCTTGATCGTCGACGAAGTAGCCGCCCGCACCGACTGCAACCGGCACGTCAACGGGCGGGAATCCCTCGCGTGGCAAGAAGACCGCATAGGACGCGATGCCAAAGACAAGGATGACTAGCCACAGCAGCAGGGAAGGTCGGGGCCGAGATGCAAAGATCTGTACGAACCGAGCGAGCATAGGAAACCCTCCTCTTCCTGTGATGCCACGCTAGTGAAACTTTTCTCAAAGTCGAGGACGTGTGACGAGTAACACGCTCTGGTCGACAGGACCTAACTCAGCGCCTTACCGACTGCGCCCGAGATTGCCTTGCCGTCGGCCTGCCCGCCGACCTTGGCCATGACCTCTTTGATTGCGGTGCCCATGTCCTTCTTTGTGGTGTACCCGCCATCGGCGATCACTTGGGCGACTACGGCGTCGAGCTCGTCGGCCGACATCTGCTCGGGAAGGTACGCCTGCAGCACCTCACGCTCGGCGACTTCGATCCCTTCACGCTCGGACTCGCCAGCCTCGGCGAAGATCTCCGCGGCCTCGGTGCGTTGCTTCACCTGGTTCGCAATGATCTTCATGACTGCGTCGTCGGAGATCTCTTCGTCAGCTCCCTCGGCCGTGCTCGCCGTCTTGATCGCCGTAATGACCGCCCGCAACGTGGTCTTCTTGACGTCATCGCCAGCCTTCATGGCCGCGACCAGGTCTTCTTGGAGTGTGTCTTTCAGTCCCATCGGGCCATCGTTGCACATCGACAACCGCTCAACGGGGGACGATCGCAAAGAATACGGATTCTCAGCACCGAGACGTGTTGAAATGGCCTGTTCACCGTTTGTTTTCAACGAAGTTACCCACCTCGGGAATCATCGTGTCACACCCCATGTTCATACTTATGACATGGATACGAACACCCAACCCCAACTATTGCTCATCATCGATGATGCACCCGAGCCAACCCACTGGCGCCTCGACGAGGAAACTCGTGAAATTGGCCGTCAGGGCCTCGCAAAGGCTCGCGCTGCACTGCGGTCAGCACGGCCGACTCATCTCGACCTCGCTGCATAAAGTACCTTCGTTCTTGGTCGCATAGGCCTTCTCGATGGCACGCGCTCGCGGCGCCATCCTCGAATTCGTCGAGTCTGAAGGCCTGCTATGCGATATGTCCTGCCCCTGTTGTTCGCCCTTGGCGCGTGCGCAGTTGTCGATGAGCAGCCCAGTACAGCCTTACCGGTCGTGAGCGAAGTGGTCGACGGTGACACCCTCGTCGTCACGTTTCCTGCTGGCCAGACCGAAGTCGTCCGCCTACTCGGTATCGATACGCCCGAAACGGTCGACCCAGCGCGCCCTCGGCAGTGCTTCGGTGCCGAGGCGTCGGCCTTTCTCGCCGAGCTCGTGCCGCCCGGAACCCAAATTCGCCTCGAACGTGACCTCGAAGCCCGAGATCGCTACGGACGACTGCTCGCCTACGTCTTTCGAGTAGACGATGGCAGCTTTGTTAACGCAGAACTACTGCGCCACGGCATGGCTGACCTGTCGATCTACGAGCCGAACAACGCGTACCTCGACAGGCTCCGCTCCGACCTTCGTCAAGCGAAGACCAATACTGCGGGCTTATGGGGTGCATGCGGCGGACCCGATGTCGCCATCGATCCCCCACCTCCTACCGCTGGCTAGCTGGCGGCCCAGGCGCTTGACCATGGCTCGGCCGTAAAGAGCGGCACGAGCTCATCGAGCCACCGCTCGTAGGACCCTTCGATCTTGAGGTCGCCACGCATAAACGCAGCGTCGCGTGTCCGCTCCCCCGCCCATAGCTCGCGAATCACTGACTCCTTCACCGTGACCGTGACGTTGGCCTTGTCCTGGCCGCGTGGCACCCGACCATGGATGGCCGAAACGATTCCGCCCTTGTCGAGATCGAGGTGGAAGGCCACCTTGCCGTCTTCGGTATCGGTGATCACAAAGAGCAATCGCATTGGCGCTTGCTCGCCGGTCCCTGCCCCAACCGCAGAGGCGAGACTGTCGCACCAGTCTTGGTCGTAGGTCGCCACTAGCCCGCTGCTCCGTGTCGGAGCCCGGCGAATAGGTCGTCTTCCATGTCGTCGGTATCGATCAGCGAGATTCCAAGCTCGTAGTCGTCATAGGGGTACACCGCAGCGGCGATTGGCCGGGGCAACGGGAACCAGAAGGGCTCGTTCGGATCGACCTGCGTGGCGTGGGCCAACAATGCATCGCAGCGAGCGTCCCAGTACTGCTCGACTTCCACCTTCGCGCTGATGAGGTGGTCTTCGGACTCTCGATCAAGAAATCGTTCGTCGAAGGGGCTTTCCCCGTTGACCTCGAGGCACTTCTCGTGGGTCAAGACGATGCGTTCCTTCGACCATGCCGTGTAGTACATCTTCTGCGGCTGCCACGGTTCGCCAGCGTCGGGATACTTATCGGGGTTGCCAGCAGCATGAAACGCCGGGAGGCTGATCTCGTTCACTTTGAGATGGTCGGGGTGCAAATAGCCCGACTGATGGGGGCTGTAGGTCACAATCACCTGCGGCCTTTCTTCACGAATGAGACGCACCAGGCGTTCAACGGCTTCATCAAGCGGAGCGTTTGCGAAGTTGTCGGGATGTTTGTTTTCGGGCATGTCGGGCATTCCCGAATCGAGGTACCCCAGCATCGCGACGCGGTGGTAACCAATGATCTCGACCGAACGATCTAGTTCGGCGCGTCGAACCGCCACGATGTTGTCGTTATTCTCTGGTGTGTCGAGCGCCTTGTTCAAGATGTCGCCCGCACCGCCGTCGGTACAGCACACGAGCACGCAACGCACTCCCTCGGCGCTGTATTTGGCAACGGTGCCGGCGCCTTTGGACGCCTCGTCGTCAGGGTGAGCATGAATCGTCATCAACCGCAGTTCGGGTTCCATTCGGGGCACGATATCGGGTACCGTGACATCGCATGACGAATCGAGAAGCGGGCTCGGAAATTCCCTTGATCGCAGGACGGTTATCGAAGCTGTCGTTGGCGCTTCGACCCGGCGTGATCTTGGGTGTGGCGGTAGCCGGCGTTGTTGGCATGGTCGGTATCGTCCAGTGGGATCAGCAGCTGATGCTCACCGGTGTCGTCGCCGCGCTTGTGATCGTTGCGCTGAATCTCGTAGTCGTCGCAGCGCGCCACTGGCACCTTCGCAATACCGAGCCGGCAGCAACCTATGTGGATGCCGAGGATGTGGTCAGGATGCGACGCCCACGGTCCCGCTAGAGATCCTCACGGGGGCGATCGTCCTGCGGCTCTTGCACGCGGTCCTGCGGCGTGACATCTGGGCGGATTTCGTCTTGTGGGCTAGCGTCCTGGATGCTTAGTCGTCGGGGCTGGTACGACTTGTCGAGGGTCTTGGCCACAAGCACGCAAAGCTCTACCGCCTGAACGAGTTCAGCGGGAGTCCATTCGTCTCGGCCGAGCAAAACCTCGAGTTCGTTCTCCTCAATCTCCTCGACCTCAAGCGCGTCACCCAGCACCAGCAGAATCTCCCGACGGGCAGGGGTTAGCCATGCATGCAGCTCTTCATCGGACACACCGGCGCGGTCGCTGACGCGGTACGCAGCGTCAAAAGCAGGGTCACCAGTCGATACTTCCCCGCCGCTGTGACGCCGCCCCTCGCGCCGCGGGTCGATATCGACCGAACGAAGCCCAGACCAGAACCTCACATCGATCTCGGGGGCTTTGTGGCGATAGCTCTTTACGGTCACTTGATGGCCGTCGATTTCGCCCCGCATGGTCGACATCGAATTGCTGCTGTTGCGAAACTTCGGCCGTAGTCCAAGTTCATCCGCCGCCTCTGCCCACTGCCGTTCCCACAACGGATCGCCCCGCGTTCTGCCCAGGTACACGTGGATCCCACGTGCGATTGCACCGAGGAAAAGGATCAACCCGAGCGGGATGTCCACACCAGCGCTGCTGAGGAGCGATCGAACGACCAGCGCTGCCGCGACGAGGACGAAGAATTTCACAACGACCTATCGGTTTGTGGTCGAGACACTTGATTTGGAGCCTTTGGAGCCTGGCTATAGTGCGGCGAGTTCATGGTCGCCCGCTTCCTCGTCGGCGACGAGCTTCCAACCGAACACTTCGGCGAACTGTTCTCGGCCTTCATCGGGGCCGCTAGCAATGACTTCATCGCCTTCGCTGAATTGGTCGTGCCCCCGCGGCCGGTGACGGTACACCGCACCCTTCTTGATTGCGAGCACGGTGTACCCGGGCGCAACATCGAGCTGCAGCTGAGCCAACGTGGCTCCCTCAGCGCGGCTGCTTGCCGCGACGGGAACCCGCAGAACGACCTCGTCGGCGTCGGCCAAGGCAACGTTCAATACCGGATGCACCTCTTGGCCATGCTCGACAAACATCACCATTGCCGACGCCTGGTCACCAATGTCCTCTGAAGCGGCAGCGAGATGAAGGAGCCCACGTAGCGGCGCCGGGTCAGAGGTACGGCCCTTCGCTGCCCGAAGAACCCACGTCTCGAGCTGGTCGTGCATTTCATCGAGTCTGGTCTCGAGGTGACGCACTTCGGCAGCAAGACCACGATCGTGCAGCACGAGGGCCGAGTACGCAAGGCCTACGGCAGCCTCGGACACATTCTTCATTTCCACGAGCAAATCGATGGCACGGTCGAGCTCTTCGACGGGCTCGGTTTCTACAATTTCGGCACGCGGTGGCGCACCCGCCCATTCGCGCAGCGTTTCGATGCCCGCAGGTGGGCCCTCAACAAAAAGCACGTCGCCCGGGACCAAAATGGTGTCGCCGTTGACGGTCGTCGTCCAGCCGTCGCCATCTCGAACGGCAAGCACGCGCATGCCGGTGTGTACGGGCATTTCGAGCTCGTGTAACGGGCGGTGCGCCATAGTGCACTCGTCGGCCACCACCACTCGATGGGAGATCTCTTCAGCATCGCTGAGCTCTTCGATGAGGTGCGTCGGGATGCCCAATTTGTTCGAGACCGTTCGGGCAATGTTGACAGCGTCATTGCCGATGCGTTCGATGGCCGACACCACTTGGAGCACGCGGCTCATCCCTGGAGCCTCTCGCGGATGACGAACGGCAAGCACTGCCAAGGAGCGCATGTCGTCGACGAGTTCGGTCATTGTTGATTCGAGGTCGCGCACTTCCTCGGCCATGTCGGGGTCACCGAAATACACCGCGGCATAGGCAAGGTCGACCATCAGCTCGGAGGTGTCTTTTGCCTCGGCGATCAGGGTTCGAAGATTTCGGGGTTTGTCATCCATTAGCTAGTACCGGTCATCGTAGGGAATTGCTTCCGTTAGGGAAAGCGATCATGTGGCACCAACGCCGAGCATGACGATCGTGCCGACAAGCGTGAAGGCCCCCACCAGGTCGAGAACCGAGTTCGTGAGTGGGATCGACGCGGTGTCGGGGTCGAGCCCAAATCGAACAGCCGCAAGGGTGCCGTAATACGCCACGGCGAGCACGACGAACGTTGCACCGAGACCCGCAATGAACGCGATGGCCACCATCATGAGCAAACCGGGACTATCGGTGTCGAGCAGGAGAGAGCCGAGGTGGGCCGAGAGTCCAACGAGAGCAAAGATGGGCACGGCTAGCGCGGCGATCGAGCGGATATCGAGCAACGCCTGGCGGCCGGGCACTCGCGTCGGTTCGATCAGGCCGAGGTGCACTTTGCTGCCTAGTCGGCTCGACAAGATCCCTCCGAGCGCTCCCGCCATTCCAAAATAGGCGGGCACGAGGATGAGCAACGCTGGTTCGTCGAGAAAGGCGCCGAGCCGTTTCTCGACGACGATGCCGGCGACCAACGACAGCGTTGATGCAAGTGCAAGAACGGGGAGGGACTCGAGCGCTATTCGCCGAAGCAATGGGAGCCCGACACGCAGGCAGATCCCGAGGGCGATGATCGCGGCGACCGATGCCAGCAGTCCGACGACTTCGCTGGCGTTCGATGGCCCGACCACGAGCGAGCCAAGGATCAGAGCCGGAAGCGTGACCAAGTCACCGGTTGCGGTCACCAAGGGCGCAGTGACGTTGTCGAGGTCCCAACCAAAGCGTGTTGACCCGGCGGCAAGAGCGATGGTGATCGCTAGGACCACAAGGGAGGCAAGCGCGCCACCGACGACAGACACTGCGATGAAATCGAGAAGGCTCATTGCGTTGGAAATGGCGAAGATCTGCGCGAGAAGCCAACCCATGAGCGCTAGCCACGTTGCTGCGATGAGACTCAGCGCCATGGAAGCGATCACGTTTTGGCCGAACACCGTGTCGACCCGGCGAGTCATCGCAAACTCGCCGGTATGAATGGCCGTTCCAAGACGGCTACCAAGTGCACCGAACACATTGCCGCGCTGAGCAATGGCTGCTGGAACTAACAGCAGAAGGCCCGGGAGCTTCGCAAGCTGATCCTCGGCGGACGCGAGTGTCAGGCCGGCGAGAAGGGTTGCGATGATTGAGATGAGCAACGCAACGATCGATTGGGTAGCTGCGCGAGGGTCCGGTCCGAGGATGCGGCCAAGCCGCGAGGCAAACGAACTGAGCGTGACCATGATTCGAGGCCACACTATGCGGCCCGCGTGGTCCACCCACGAACGCTCTGAGTAAGGTCACTGGCACCTGCTGAAACTGGTATGCGCGAAATGGGGTATTTGGGCCATTTAGCCCCCGCCCTCAGTGACCGTTGGCATACCGAGACAGTGGTGAGACGGACCGCCCCGGAGAAAGAGCCTGCCATGTCAGCAGACGCGCAAGTTGGAAGCACCCAACAATCAGTAGCGACAGCCCCGAGCATTGACGCCGAGCTCGTTTTTACGATCGCCAGCCGCGCACCTGATGTCATCTTGTCGTTCGACGGTTTGAACGCGCCGGTCGCCATGTTCGATGAGCTGCGCGACCTTGGATGGGTCGTTCCACCAACGCCACCACCGCCTGGCTCAGCAATCGACTGGACCCCAGACCCGAAAACCGGCGCCGAGTACACCCTTCGCTCATGGAAGGTAAACGAGTTCAAACTCAAGCGTTCAGAACGCTGGACCGCCGAGACCGAACGTGAGATTGGCGCTCGCACGATCCACGTTTTGAAGCGCCACGAGGCCAACATCTCTGGGCTGCGCGGCGGCACCGAAGCCGAAACGGCAGCTGTTGCTGCTCCAAGCACCGCTGCTCCAGCAGCCGCCGTTGCTGCAGCGGCTCCAGTCAGTGGTGCTGCACCAGCAGTAGCGCCATCGACCGGCGCTGCCCAAATGATCGCCCTCATTGAGGAGAACCCTGACGACCTGCCAGCCGATGCATCCACCTGGACCGCACAGTCCGGGCGAGGACGCGCCGCCTACACATGGATCGAGAGCCCGACTCGAGATCAAGGCGCAATCGACACCCTCAAAGGCCAAGGAGCCGACGTCTGGTCGATCCCGACCGATACTCGAACTGCCTCAGCCGCCGGGATGGTGTTGTGCCAAATGGTCTGCCTCGACATTTCAAAGTCAGACAAGCAGATCGCCAAGCTTGAAAAACTCTTCGGCTCTACGCCATCGGCACTCGACCTGATCTCCGAGACCGGCGGCAACAACGCCTTGCTCATTTCGGCTGAAATCCCAGCGAACACCGCAGAGATGATGGCGTCGAACTTGCTGCTTCGCTTCCCAAAGATGATTCTTCGCAGCTAACGAGGGCGGTGCTCGGTACCCAATCCAGCGGTGATGAACACGGCGGTTGCGGTGGTTTCAACGTTCGCGGTGTGCCAGGTCCCTGGCGCGTTGATCGCGTACTCCCCCACGGTGAGCGTGGTGTTCACTTCAGCACCATCGATTTCTTGCACCAGCTCGATTGAGCCAGCAACACAGAGGACAACCTCAGCGCCGTTGGGATGCATTTCCCACACGTCCCACGATTCCGAAAACGTGTGCATCGATGTGAGCCGCCCCTCAATTCCGTCGGCCCCGTGACGTTCGCCGTACCCCATGTACCAGTCCATCTCGCCGGTGAATACCGGTTGAACTTCGGCGGTCGCCCCTAAGCCAAGATGGATCGGATGCTGCTCAAGATTCGGTGGCGTGTTACCCATTGGCCGACCTTAGGGCATAGCGCATCAGGTGCGCATCGCTCGCGGCTTGTAGCTCAGCGATGACGGAAGGCAATCTGAGACATGGCTGACCCGCTGCTTGACCCGTTCCAACTGAAACATCTCACGTTGCGAAACCGGATCTTCTCGTCGGCTCACGAGCCGGCATACTCCGAAGGTGGCATGCCGAAGGACCGCTACCGGCTGTACCACGAGGAGAAAGCCAAGGGCGGTGTCGGACTCACCATGACTGCGGGGTCAGCGGTCGTGGCAGAAGATAGCCCGCCGTCATTTGGCAATTTGCACGCCTATGACGATGCGATCGTTCCGTGGATTCAGCGCTTGACCGACAGCGTGCACGAGCATGGTGCTTCCTGCATGATCCAGCTCAGCCACCTCGGCAGGCGCACAAGTTGGTCGCACGATGATTGGTTGCCCGTTGTTGCCCCCTCACCGCTTCGTGAGGCTGCGCATCGGTCCATCCCCAAGGAGGCCGAGGACTGGGATATCGAGCGAATCATCGCCAAGTTCGCGGACGCGGCCGAGCGCATGCAGGCCGGCGGCATGGACGGCATTGAGATCGAATCGTACGGCCACATTTTCGATGCCTTCTGGTCGCCGCGCACCAACCACCGCACCGATGAATGGGGCGAATCGCATGAAGCCCGTTTGCGTTTTCCGTGGCGGGTGCTCGAAGCGATACGCGACCGTGTCGGCACCGAGTTCATCGTCGGCCTTCGCATGGCAATAGACGAAGCGGTACCCGATGGTCTCACCACAAACGACGGACTCGACATTCTCAGCCGACTCGAATCTGACGGCTTGATCGACTTTCTCAACGTCATTCGCGGAACCACCACCAACGATGTGTTACTGAGCGACATCATTCCCATCCACGGAATGCCCGCAGCACCACACCTCGACTTCGCCGGCATGGTGCGAGAGGCGACCAACCTGCCAATCCTGCATGCGTCGAAGATCGACGATGTGGCGACGGCCCGCCACTCGATTGCCGAGGGCAAGGTGGATCTCGTCGGCATGACCCGAGCACAGATGGCCGACCCGCACATCGTTCGCAAGATCATCGAAGGCCGCGAAGCTCAGATTCGGCCGTGCGTTGGCGCTACCTACTGTCTGGATCGGATCTACGAGGCGGGCGAAGCGTTGTGTATTCACAACGCTGCCACCAGCCGCGAAGAAACGATGCCCCACACCATTCCCGCTGCCGACACTCCACGGCGGGTCGTGGTCGTCGGCGCCGGCCCGGCGGGCCTTGAGGCAGGACGCGTTGCAGGTGAACGCGGCCACGAGGTAACGGTGATCGAAGCGATGCCGTGGCCCGGCGGCCAGATCAAACTCGCCGCGCGGAACCCTCGTCGGATGGACCTACAGGGAATCATCGATTGGCGGGTGAGCGAACTCGAGCGTCTCGGGGTTGAGTTGCAGCTCGATACCATCGCAGATGTCGAAGTTGTCACCGAGCTTGAGCCCGACGTGGTCATCATCGCAACCGGCGGCGTTCCCCAACTTCCACCCCTCGACGATGGCGCCGAGCACGTCGTAACCACCTGGGATGTCATCGGGGGCGATGTCACTCCCAAGGGCCAAGTCCTGTTGTACGACGACCACGGGCGCCACTCGGCACTTACCGCCGCCGAGATGATTGCCCGGTCGGGCGCCGAATTGGAGATCGTCACGCCCGAACGCATGCTCGGCATCGACATTGGGGGCATGAACCACGTGCCATACGCCCGAGCATTTAACGAAACCAATACTCGGATCACGCTGAACCAGCGGGTGCTGTCGGTGAAGCCCGAGCTCGACAAGATGTGCGTAGAGATCGGAAGCGACCACAGCGACCATAAGGTGGCCCGCCATGTTGACACTGTCGTCATCGACCACGGCACAACGCCGCTCGACGAGCTCTACTTCGAGCTGAAGCCGCTCTCTACCAACCTCGGTGCAGTCGACTACGACGCGATGTTGAACGCCCGGCCACAAACCGAAGTTCGCAACGCCGATGGCTCTTTCGAGCTCTACCGAATCGGCGACGCCGTGGCGAGCCGCAATATCCATGCAGCCGTCTACGACGCGCTACGGCTTTTAAAGGACGTCTAGCAATCGGTCGGCACTAGCTGAGCTTCGATAGAGCGGCCTCAACGCCGGCGACGTACCCACCACCGAACTTGATGGCATGCACGATGAGCGGAGCGAGTTGGTGGAGCGGCACTCGCTGCCTCCACCCCGCCTCGAGTGGATGCACTTCGTCGTACGCCAGAAAGGCGCCTTCCCCGAAGCCGCCAAAGAGCTGCATCATCGCGAGGTCAAACTCGCGATGCCCTCCGTGTGCCGCTGGGTCGATCAGCCAGCTTTGTCCAGATGTATCGACGACACGATTGCCAGCCCAAAGATCTCCGTGCAATCGAGCCGGAGGCTCATCGGCCGCACCATAGTCATCCAATCGACTAGCGACGACGGCAATTTGATCGATTGTCTTGTTTGGTAGCGCACCTCGTCGCGATGCGATGTCCGTGAGCGGTTGCAGACGGCACTCGGCATAGAACTGGCTCCAGCCGTGGCAGGCCTTGTTCGGAAGCGCTTGACTGCCCGTCGTCCTCCCGTCCTCGCGACCAAAGAACGGTGCTCCCGCCTGATGGAGCCTGGCCAGCGACCGACCAAATTCCGCTTCCCCATCGACCGTGAGATCGCCTCCCACGTCGATCCAGTCGAGGATTAGGCATGCCGGCGCGTCATCGGTGACAGCGACAACGGTTGCGGCCTTTAGCGTGTTCGACGCTCCGAGCCATGACAGTCCAGCAGCCTCGGTACTGAAGAAGTTCGGCGGCGGATTTTGATGGGTCTTTGCAAAGACCGTGCGGCCATCATCGAGCTCGACCCGATACGCCGTTGCGAAGTCGCCACCGGACACCGAGCGCGACGACACAACGCTGGCCTTGGTCAATTCGTTGATCCGCTCGCGTAGCTCTTGATCCATCACCTTCACCGAACGATCGGTGGGTGCAAATCTCGGGCATCGCTGGCCACATAGGTGCGCGCTGGCCGTCCTCGTCCAGCCGACTCGGTTCGCCCGGTTGCCTCGACGAACCCATCCGTGGCCATCACCTTGCGATGAAAATTTGCTGCATCGAGTTCAGTCCCCCACACAGCCTCATAGACCGAGCGAAGCTCAGCGACGGTGAACTCCGCACCGCAAAACGATGTTGCCAGCGTTGTGTACTCAAGCTTGGACCGAGCTCGTTCCACACCTTTCGCCAAGATCTCCGAGTGGTCAAAAGCAAGCGACCGATCCGAGAGGCCATCGACTCGGTGCCAACTGGCTTCGTCAAGCTCGGGTTCTGGAGGATCAGCAACAAGCGCTAGGTACGCAACACTCACGATCCGCATGCGCGGGTCGCGTTTGGGAGCACCGAAGGTGCCCAGTTGCTCGAGGTGGGCCTCAGCCACCTGAATGCCGGTTTTGTCGGTGAGTTTCGACTGCGCTGCGTCGATCAAGTCTTGCTCCGAACCGACAAAGCCGCCCGGGAGAGCCCAAGAGCCCTTTGCTGGGGACTCCCCTCTTTGGGTTAGCAGCACCTTGAGGTTGGGTGGTCGCACAGTGAGTACGACGAGGTCGACGGTCACCGCAAAGGGCGGGTAGTCGTTCGGGTTATAGCCATCGATGCTCACAGCGACCGAGTGTAGCAACACACAGTGAGATGGATGTCACCTTGACAATAAGTACGGAACCTTTTTATAGTCATTGTGACAAGAAAGGTTGCCATGACTCCATATTCCTCGTTCGAACGAGTCGCCGAACACCTTCGATACCCGGCGGGCGAAAGCCACACCCGCTTGCGCGAGGATGCCCGGATTGGACTGCAGCAGCTCGAAACCGTCGAAGCGAAGGTGCACTCGTTTGAAGACCTTGCACATGTCATCGTGGCCGACCGAATCCTCCGACGCCTTGGCCACAAGGTCGAATGGTTCCTCCCCTACTTTCCCTTCGCTCGCCATGATCGTCGCAACGACGACATCGATGGCTTTGAGCTTGGCCTCGCGCTTGAGATGGTTCGCGAGTTGAACATCGTTATTGCTGACCCACACAGCGATGTTGCAGGTCAGCTCCGGCACTTCGACCAAGCATCGGTGGTCGATTGCTTCGTGCGCGCAGGATTGTTCGACCACGACCCGATCGTCATCATCCCCGACGCAGGCGCAACGAAGAAGGCGTACTCCTGGGTCAACGGTCGGCCGGTCGTTCAAGCCCTGAAACATCGCGACCCCGCAACCGGTGAGCTTTCTGGGTTCGTCGTACCCGTCGACGATCTTCAGGGCCGCCCGTGCATCATCGTCGACGACATCTGCGACGGTGGCGGCACGTTTCTTGGCCTAGCTGAGCAACTTCGAGCCGCCAGCGCCGGCCCTCTCACGCTTGCGGTAACTCACGGGCTGTTCACCAAGGGCACATCGCTACTCGCTGAAGCGTTCTCAACTATTGCCTCGCTCGCCCCCACTGGCGCCGACTGCATCGACCACGTCACGACAATCCCGTTCCAAGACCTCTACACGAAAGGCTCGATCACATGAGCACTCCACTTACCTTCATCGATTTCTATAAGGCGGACCACCGTTCGCAGTACCCCAAGGGAACCACCACCGTCTTTAGTAACTGGACGCCCCGCAAGTCCCGAATCGACGACATTGATTCGGTCGTATTCTTCGGCCTTCAGTACTTCGTAAAGGAGTACCTGATTCGACGCTGGAACAGGGACTTCTTCGAGCAACCCAAGGCCGACGTCGTCAACCGCTATGCACGACGGATGCGCAACGCAGGCATCAACATCGAGGTAGACCACATCGAGGACCTCCACGATCTTGGCTACCTGCCAGTAGAGATTCGGGCCCTACCCGAAGGCTCCGAGGTTCCGATTGGCGTGCCGATGTTTGTGCTTTGGAACACCGTTCCCGAGTTCTTCTGGATCACCAACTATTTGGAGACATCCCTGAGCTCGATCATCTGGGGCCCAAGTACATCGGCCACCATTGCCCGCAAGTACCGTCGAATCCTCGACCACTGGGTCGAAGCCACCGGTGGCGACCCCGACTTCGTCGACTGGCAGGGTCACGACTTCAGCTACCGAGGTATGTACGGAAGCGAAGCCGCGATGCTCTCGGGAGGCGGACACCTTCTCAGCTTCACCGGAACTGACACCGTCCCCGCCATTGACTTCCTCGAGGACTTCTATGGCGCTGACAGCGACCGCGAGCTGGTTGGCGGCTCAGTGCCCGCAACCGAACACTCGGTGATGTGCATGGGCACCAAAGAGAACGAAACCGAGACCTTTCACCGACTGATCACCGAGCTCTACCCATCTGGCATCGTGTCGATTGTGTCCGACACCTGGGACTACTGGAAGGTCTGGACCGACTACCTTCCCGAGCTGCGAGAAGAGATTCTTGGTCGCGACGGCGTGGTCACAATCCGGCCAGACAGCGGCGACCCGGTCAAGATTCTGGTTGGCGACCCCGACGCCCCCGAGGGTTCGCCAGAACACAAAGGGTCCTATGAATTGGCGTGGGAAGTGTTTGGGGGAACAATCAACGACAAGGGTTTCAAAGTGCTCGATCCACACATCAACTTGATCTACGGCGACTCGATCACACCTGAACGCTGCGAGGCAATCTGCGCTGGAGTTGCAGCCAAGGGGTTCGTTCCGAAGAACGTGTTCGGCATCGGCAGCTACACCTACCAACACAACACTCGTGACACCTTCGGCTTTGCGATGAAAGCAACCGCCGGTGTGGTCGACGGCGAACTTCGAGAGATCTTCAAAGATCCCGCAACCGACGACGGCACTAAGCGGTCGGCCCGCGGACTCCTTGCGGTCTCAGTCAATGACGCTGGCGAGCTTGAGCTCGAGGAACAAACGACCTGGGGCCGAGTGCACAACTGTGCCTTCGAACCGGTCTTCGTCGACGGCGAACTCGTTCGAGATGAAACGCTGAGCGAAATACGAGCACGCCTCCAAGGAGCATGATGAGCAAGAACTCCCCCAGCAAAGCCACACCTCCAGACGAACTCACACCAGCACGGGTACTGGTGACCGGCTCGGTCGGCTGGACCGACAGGACGGCCATCGAGGATGCACTCGACCTCTATTCAGCCCGCCAGCGGGCTACGGGAGGCTCCTTCAGGGTCATCACCGGAATGGCTGACGGTGCCGATGAGATTGCCCGCACTTGGGCTGAGGCGAACGGAGTCCACCTGATTGCCGACCCTCTTGAACCTGGCGACTATCCGGCACCGATGCACCGCTACAACGAGAAGATGTCGGGTTGGTCTCCGGAATTGGTGTTGGCCTTCAAAGATCCGTTCGATTTCGAATGGGCATCGCCGCTATGCATTGCTGGAACCGAGCACATGTGCCGCATCGCTGCACGCGACGGCATTCCCGTACTGTTGAACGGCGCAACATGGCTGCGAGCCCCGCTCAATGACGCTCGAGAGAACGGGAATACCGGGCGCATGCATCAAACCCGCTGGGGACAGACCCTCATCTCGATTGTTCAGGGCGACATCACCACCACCGAAGTCGACGTCATCGTCAACGCTGCAAACTCATCACTTCTCGGCGGCGGCGGGGTTGATGGGGCGATTCATCGAGCGGCTGGACCCGACCTCCTAGCGTCGTGCCGCGACGTCGTTGCCCGACAAGGTGGCTGTCCGACCGGCGAGGCGGTCATTACCGAAGCTGGCAACCTTCCGGCCGGACACGTCGTACACACGGTTGGCCCGGTTTGGACTGGCGACAAGCCAGAAACCCACGATGCGCTCCTCGACCGGTGCTACGCCGAGTCGTTACGACTCGCAAACGAAGCTGGCGCAGCAACCATCGCGTTCCCCAACATCAGCACCGGCGTCTACCGGTTTCCGCTCGATAGAGCTGCGACCGTCAGCCTCAACGCCGTGCAGCAATGGCTCGAAACAAACGACCACGAGCTGCTCGAAGTGGTCTTCGTCTGTTTCAACGAACAGAACTTCAACATCTACACAGACCTCATCTCGCGAAGCTGAGCCCTCTCAATGGGGACAGGCCCCATTAACAAACGTTCATGGGGACAGGCACCATAAAGTGGGGCATGGCGAGATACGACACGATCGGCACCGGCTATTCGACGCAGCGACTACCTGAGCCATCGTGGCAGGCCGAAATCGACGACGCCCTGAGCGGTTGCCAACGGATCATCAACGTCGGAGCCGGCACCGGCAATTACGAGCCAAAAGCAGAAACGGTTGTCGGCGTCGAGCCATCAGCGACGATGCTTTCCCAACGCCGGAGCGGCACCTCGGTTCAAGGTGTCGCCGAAGCGCTTCCCTTCCCCGACGACTCCTTCGATGCCGCAATGGGGGTACTCACCGTTCACCACTGGAGCGACCGCGCCGCTGGCCTCAACGAGATGCGCCGGGTGGCTCCTCGCCAAGTCATCTTCGTGTTCGAGCCGCTCATCGCCCACAACTTCTGGCTGACGAACTACTTCGGTTCAATGAACGACACCGAAACAAATGCGCCTGGCGTGGAGGACATCGGAGAGCATCTCCACATCACCGAGGTGCGCACGCTCTGGATTCCCAACGATTGCTGTGACGGCGTGGCCGCTGCTTATTGGGGCCGCCCCGAGGCGTACCTCGACCCCGCAGCTCAAGCCTCGATGTCGTACTTATCGATGATGGAACCCGACGAACGAGCGGCAGGCATCGCCCGACTCGCTGACGACCTCAAATCAGGCCGCTGGGACCACGAACACGGCCACCTACGCAACCAAGACAAGGCCGACTACGGCTACAGGCTCGTTATCGCCGGAGCCCGATGAACTTGATCGCTTGATGGGGACAGGCCCCATTAACAAATGTTCATGGGGACAGGCCCCATAAAAGGAACCGTTTCTGAGAGACACGTCTTGCAGCTAACGGAAGTCTCTTGATGTGATTGGGGCGGCGACGGTGAATTCGACGAGCTTGTCGGCAATGACGTTGATGACGCCCTCGACGAGCTCAACCTTGCCTCGCACGATGAGCGCGGTTGAGCTCAGCGCAACCTGCTTGTGGCGCTGCCAGCAGCCCTTTGACACGATCACGTTGATCAGGCCGTGTTCGTCCTCGAGGTTCAGAAACGTGGTGCCCGAGGCCGTTGCGGGACGCTGGCGATGAGTGACGATCCCCGCGACCATGATTCGATCACCGGAGGTTTGCTCGGGCAGCTTCGATGACGGCAGCACTCCGAAGTTGTCAAGGTCTTCGCGGTAGTACCGGGTGGGGTGCCCATCGGGGGCAACGCCGGTGGCCCACAGGTTGGCGAGCGAGATCTCGCGGTCGGTCATGCCGGGCAGCTGCGGAGCTTCGGTTCCGGTGATGATGCCGGGCAGCCGGGCGTCGGAGGCTTGCGCGGCCGCACCAGCCTCCCAAAGCGCTGATCGTCGATCGCCGAACACGCCCGCGGTAGCCAAGGCTTCGAGCACCTCGATCGAACAGCCCGTACGCCGCTTCACGTCCTCGATCGAGTGCCACGGGCGCCCCTCGTCGAGCTTCTTGGCCAAGTCCTCCCCCACGTGACGGACCGATCCCAACCCAAGTCGCACCGCCGGGCCGCCCACACCCCACTGCGTGTGATGCACCCCAACTCCCTGGCGGAACGCTGGGTCGACCGGTGGACCATTTACCCATTCAAGCGATGCCCCCGCAGCTGACAGGTTGATGTCGGGAGTCAGTACTTCGACCCCGTGGCGTCGAGCATCGCCAACCAGCGTGTGCGGCGAATAGAACCCCATTGGCTGGGCGTTGAGCAACGCAGCACAAAACGCTGCCGGGAAATATCGCTTTAGCCACGAGGAGGCATAGACAAGGTAGGCGAACGACACCGAATGGCTTTCGGGGAAGCCGTAGTTGGCAAAGGCCACCAGCTTCTCCCAGATCACGTCAGCGACGTCCCCAACAATGCCCCGCTCTTCCATGCCGCGATAGAGCCGCGCCTTGAGATCTTCCATCCGCTTGCGGCTGCGCTTGGACCCCATGGCCTGACGCAGCTGATCGGCCTCGGCTGGACTAAAGCCTGAGACATCGATCGCCATCTGCATCAGCTGTTCTTGAAACAGCGGGATGCCCAGCGTCTTGGACAACGACTTTTCGAGCAGTGGATGCAGGTAGGTGACGGGTTCGAGCCCGTTGCGCCGCCGAATGTAGGGGTGCACCGACCCGCCCTGGATAGGACCTGGGCGGATCAGGGCAATCTCGACCACGAGGTCATAGAACTTCCGAGGCTTGAGACGAGGCAACGTGGCCATTTGCGCCCGAGACTCGATCTGGAACACCCCGATCGTGTCAGCCCGACACAACATGTCGTAGACCTCGGGGTCCTGAGGCATGGTGGCCATGTCGAGTTCGACACCATGAACGTCGGCCACGAAGTCGATGGCGTAGTGAATGGCCGAGAGCATCCCCAGGCCGAGCAGATCGAATTTGACCAACCCGGTGCGGGCGCAGTCCTCCTTGTCCCACTGCAGGACGCTGCGGTTCTCCATGCGGGCCCACTCGACCGGACACACCTCGACCACCGGCCGGTCGCAGATGACCATGCCGCCGGAGTGGATGCCGAGGTGCCGCGGCGCATGCTCGAGCTCGCTCGCCAGCTCGGCCACATCAACCGGAAACGACCCGAGCTGACTTCCCAAGCTTGCCCACCCGTCGAGTTTCTTGCTGAATGCGTCTTGCTGGCCGGTGGCGTAGCCGAGCGCCTTGGCCATGTCGCGCACCGCAGACTTCGAGCGATAGGTGATGACGTTGGCGACCTGAGCAGCGTGCTCGCGCCCGTAGCGGTTGTAGACGTACTGGATGACTTCCTCTCGACGATCCGACTCGATATCGATGTCGATGTCGGGAGGCCCGTCGCGCTCGGGTGACAAGAACCGCTCGAACAGCAGACCAAGCGCCACCGCATCAGCGTTGGTGATGCCAAGGGCATAACAGACCGCCGAGTTCGCGGCCGACCCTCGCCCCTGACACAAGATGTCGGCCTTCTGACAGAACTCGACGATGTCGGACACGATGAGGAAATAGCCAGGGAAGCCAAGCGATTCGATGAGGTCGAGCTCGTGGGCGATTTGGGCGTAGGCGCCCGGCACTCGTTCGCTGCTTTCGGGGCCGTACCGACGACGGGCGCCCCGACGGGTGAGCTCTCGCAGCCACGACATCTCGTCGTGATCGTCAGGGCAGGGATACGGCGGCAGGTTCGGGGCCACCAACTGGAGGTCGAACGAACAGGCTTCAGCGAGTTCAGCTGCGGCTGTGACCACCCCCGGATAGCGCTCGAACCGGCGGGCCTGCTCGTCGCCGGTCCGAAGATGGGCCACCGACGCAGCAGGCAACCAACCGTCGTGGTCTTCGAGCGAACGCCGGTTCCCAACTGCCGCCAACGCTGTCGCCAGCTTGCGATGTTGCAGACCGGCATAGCGGACATCGTTGGTGGCCACCACGGTGAGATCACGTTCAAGGCCGAGCCGAACAAGAGCATCGTTGCGAGTGCTGCAGAGAGGGGTCGCGTGGTCCCACAACTCGACGGCCAAATTTCGGCGGCCGAACCGTTCGATCAGCCCGTCGAGCGACCGTTGTGCAGCGATTGGGCCATCGGATTCGAGCGCGCGGTTAAGGGGCCCGAGCTGTGAACCGGTGAGGACGACCCACTGGTCGTTGGCGAGCTCGGCCAACCGGTCGAGGGTGTAGAGCGGCGCACCCTTCTCCCCCGCCATCTGCCCCTCGCTAATGGCCCGACCCAACCGGGCATACCCTTCGGTGCCGCGCGCCAAGATGACAAGATCGCCCACATCAGCACCGTCGGCCGACGAGATCGTGAGCTCGGCACCAAACACCGTTGCCAACCCATGGGCCCGAGCCGCCTCAGCGAACCTGACCACCCCATAGAAGCCGTTGCGGTCGGTGAGGGCCATGCCGGTCAGACCCAGCCGCACGGCCTCCTCCACCAGCACTTCGGGGTCGGAGGCTCCATCGAGAAAGCTGAAGTTCGAATGGCAGTGCAGCTCGGCATATGGAGTAACCGAGGCGACTAATTCAACCTCACCGGCCTCGTACGCCTCTCGCTTGCGCGACCATGCTGGGCTGTCACCGCCGGTCTTTTCTACCCAGTCATCGGGAGCGGTCGTCTCATGTTCTCGAGCGCGACCCGAGAGCGTCTTCTCCAACTCGGACCACGGAACAGACGGATTGTTGAACCCCATGCGGGTCGCGACCTTAGCGAACACCTGTTCGATTACGCAAGAGGTGAGGCCAATCGTACCTATTGCGCTGCGATGAAGACCTGATCGACGTTCTCGGGAAGGTTCAAGGCTTCTGGGTCTGTTGCCACTTGGCGGACCCGCCACCGTCCGCTCGATGATTCGAGCATCAAGAACGAGACGCTCTGCGATGTCTCCAAGACCGTTCCGTTGACGACTTGGGCGTCGACTACCTCACCGGTGGGTTCGTTCCATGTCGCTGATTCAACGGAGACGACCTCGATAGCCCCGAGGTCGAGAATGTGCTGGCCGGTCGCGCTCGCTTCCTTCCACAAGGCTGGAAGCAATGTGACCGGCGCGTTCACTTGCCCGGTCGACCCGATTCCCTCCCACGTTTGGAGCACTTCTGGGTTTGCGATTGCCGACACATCGAGTCGAGTTGCTCCACGAGCCAAAATGTCCTGCGCTCCCCTATCAGAGGCCAAGAACAGCAAGGCAAACGCCTCGTTCTCGAAGAGCTCGGCGAAGGTAACCGCTCCAGCTTCGGGAGTGCTGAGCTCTAGCTGGCCGTAACGCGTGTTCTCGCCAACACCACCCGACAGCGGAACATCAGGCGAGCCACTCAACATCTCCATCGAACCAGGGCACGTATCCTCAAGCAGCGCTTCGGCTCGGGCAATGGTCTCGGGGCTCGGCACCTCATCGACCAGCAAAGCGTTCCCCTGCATCACCGCGCACAATCCTTCGTCGGAGCTACGCCGGGATTCGTTCACCAAGACCTGAATCTCGCGGGCTGCTGCCAGCTGCCTTGAACTGTCCGCCTCGGCCTCGGCGGTGAGTCGATCGATCTCGGCCTGGATCTCTGCGCTCGCTTCCGACGTGGGACATTGCGCCCCGTCGTACACCCGCACCCGTTGCGTGCCACACGATGCGTCGACAAAGAGCCTGCCCGAGTCGTTGAACTCGACCCCACCGCTTGCGATCTGATTGACGAGCCACACATCAGCGGTCTGGGTGAGACGCACTCGAACAGCCTCACCATCTGCCAGGCTCACCCCAACCGTCGCCACCGACTCACCGCCGGAGTCGCTCGCAATCTCACTGCTCACAACCTCGGCACCGGCCAGATCGACGAGCAAGTTGTCGGTCTTGGCTGCGTCGTACAGGAACCGGGCGATCATCGGCACGGCGGATAGGGAATGCTCCTCGTCTCCGGCGATCAGATTCTCCGGGAGTAAGAAGGCTCCACGACGGAGCTCGGTGAAGTTCAGGTTGTTGGACGTGCGCATGAGATCTTGTTGAGCGCTTGCGTCGAAGATGAAGAACGCCTCGAAGAAGTCACGATCGCCGAACGCCTCGATGAGGGAGCCGACCGCCTTGCCCGGCGTATCCAATTGCAGGCTCTCTGAAATTGGCGTCGTAGGCGTTAGTTCGACCACCACTTCGGGAACGGTCGTTGGAGCGATTGATGTCGTGCTGTCGGGACCGGCCGCATCGGGAGCAGCTTGGTCGGAGGTGCAGGCGGTAGTCACCAATGCAAATACGACGAGCAGCGAAGCGAGAAGACGAAATGACCCTCTCACCACAGACGCTTGTTCTTCACCCATTGACGAACAAGATAGGCGCCGCCGAGCACCGTGGCCGCCATATCGATCGGCGCCACGATGCCGCCGTAGTGATCGCGGTCGTAGTAGCTCACCGGGCTGTCAACTCGGAAGTCCCAGTCGAACGGAAAGAACACCAGTGGACCGTCGTTGTGATGCACCGGGATGTCCATGAGCGTGTGAAGCATGCAGCCCGCCGCAAAGGCGGTGAGCTTCGAGGATTGGACGATTTTGCCGACTCCGAGCAAGCCAGCGAGCACAACCGGGCTGTGCAACGTGTTCTGAACCGTGATCCACACCGGGTCCTCAAAGAACAATGTGCCAAACGCATACTCCATCGCGTCTCGCACCGACATTCCCTTGACCAACGGGAAGTACGCTGCCGCACCGGCGGTCAGGAGATAGAGCCCCAAGTCCGGAGCGAACCCTCCCACAGCGAACCACTTCGGATTCTCCGCAAGGGAGCCCATACCAACCGGTTGCACGCCACTATCGACACCAGCACGAGCTCGGCGAGCAACCAAGATGTTGGTAACAACATGTGTCGTCGTGATCACCATCTCACCGTACGCCGTTGTTGGGCACTAGCGGCCGTCGACACTCCAGTGCCATGGCTCCGATGGCAGGTTCTTCAGGCCATAGTCGCCTGCATTCTCGGCCAACCAGACGAAAGCCTCACTTGACCGGGTCTTGATCGTCCGTCCTGCGTAGCGAAAGTCGATCGCCCGACCGCGCTCATGCCGCGATGACCCGGGCCGCGCTGTAGGCGGACTGCACTCCGACGGACTCTTCTCGAAGATGTCGAAGTCGGTCGTTCCACAATGACGTTTACGGAGTTCGACCTGCTGTTCGTTGGTGCGATAGCCGTAGCCGTTCAGTTCAACACCGTCGGACCTTGCGTGCGTCAGCAGCTGGTCGATGTCGTCGGCGATGTCGACGTGAACGCGAATGCCCTGGGCGGTGGTGATGTCGTCGGGGAGCACGTCAGCCACGTCGTCTTCGAAGTCGTCAAACTGCTCCCAATAGTCATCGCCCCACCCGAGGTCGTCACGACCTTCCCGGTTGAGGTTGAACAGCAACAAGCCGCCAAAGAGGACGATGATGGCCAACGTGCTGACCGAACGACGGAGATTGCGCATTAGTCGATGACTGGATTCACGAGACGAACTCGTAGCCCTCGTCGATCAGCGTCGCCCAGAGGGATTCGTCACGCTCGGGAATCTGGACCCATTCGCGGAATACCTTTTTCGCGGGAGCGAACGCAAGGCCTGTCCCCTGCTCGACTAACTCGTCGACTCGCCCGCGAGGCAGCTTCACTACGAGATCACCGGTGCGGTATTCGGGCATCGCCAAAAACTCTTTGCCAACACGAATGCACCGGCTTCGCATGAGCTCGCCTTCGGCCGCTTTACCAGCGGCCAATAGCGGCTGAGCGACATCCCAGAACAAGCCATCGTCTATTTCGTCGCCGTCTTCACCACTCATATTTCGAGCGTAGTGTGCAGGCTGATCGATCAGGTTTCGCTTGGAAGTGCCTTTTGATCCGAACCGTTGTCAGAGTCCTTGCGAAGGTGTGCGTGCCAGCGCTTGCGCTGCTTGCCTTCGCCAGCTGCTTCGATGTTCTGCACGGTGTAGCCGTTGAGGCGTTCGTCCACCCGAGATCGCAAGGCTTCGAGAGACTCGGCGACCTCGCTACGCAATTCGCGCATCCCCTCAGGGTCGTGCGGGCCGGTTGACTTCGAGTCGATGTCTTCCTGTAACGCATTGGTGCGCTCAACGAGATCAGCACGAAGCTGATCGGTGCGTTCAACAAGGTCGCCAGCCTTCTTATCGAGCTTGGCGGTCTTCTTGTCGAGATCACCCGTGGTCTTTTCTAGGCCGACCGCCATTGAATCAAGCGCCGCAGTCCTCTTGTCGAGATCACCAGTCTTCGTGCTGAGCTTTGCGGTCTTCTTCGACAAGTCAGCTGTCTTGGCATTCAACTTGGACGTGCGTTCATCGAGCTCGTCGGTCAACTCGTCCAGGTCAGCTCGCAGCTCGTCGGAAGAGTCAGCGGCGTAGTCCGCACGGTCTCGCGCCTTCTCGGCGAGAACACGGGCTTCCTCGGTGAGTTCAGCGGTGTTCTTCAGCGCTTCTTCGAGGGCTCGATCGGCCTCTTCGAGAGCGATCAGTTCCTCGCTGGTGGCTTTGTGGGACATTTCCTTTCGGAGTGCAGCGGTCCGACGCTCGAGGTCGGCGCGCAGCTCTCCGGACATGCCGGCGGCATCGGCAGCGTTTACTCGAGCCTCTTCAGCGAGCTTTTGCGCTCGGACCGATGCAACAGCGGCGTCAGCCAAACCGGAGACAAGAAGCTCGGCAGCCTCGATCGTGTCTTCGAGCTCGACCGAGATCGACGAGGTCCGGCCTTCAAGCTTCATCACGTGTTCGTGAGCTTCGCGAAGATCGAGGACCAGCTCGTCAGCTTGAACAGCGACAGCATCGGCATTGCCACGAGCCTCTACTGCTACCGACTTTGCGTCGTAGATGAGCTCGAACAGTTCATACGAAAGCGAATCGATCTTCGAAATGACTTCGCGGGTTTCTTGGCGCAGTTCGAGGTTGTCGATGTCGATCTGTGATGCTCGGCTGGCGAGAAGCAATGTCTCGGCTTCAACAGCGGCAAGGCGTGGCGACAGTCGATCGTCTTGGGAGCGGATCTCGTCAAAACACAGCTGAAGGTATTCCGACAGCGCTTTGTTCTCGTCGCGAGACTTCTGCAAGGTTTGCTCGAGCGTGAGGACGCGAACGCCCATCCAACGAGTCTCCTTCTTAAGCTCGTTGATCTCAACATCGGCAGCTGACATTCGCTCGTCAACGAGCTGTTCAACCAGCTCGCGGATCGAGAACTCAGACGAATTGCGGGAGGTTGACTCGATCGAACGCACGCGTTCAACATCAGCGATAAGTGTTGGCCAAGAATCCTGAGTCCCGCTTGCAAGATCCACGTTTTTGATTCCGCTCATGTGCAAATAGATATCACTGGAATCGGCAAAAATACAGTTCTGGCGCCCAATTGATCCGGCGGGCCCACCGCGTTGCGGGTAGAAACGCCTATGGCCCGATACGTCGTCTCCGTCCGAACTGCTCAGCCTCCTGCACAAGCTTTCTCCTATATGGCAGATCTCACGAACTTTGCCGACTGGGACCCTGGTGTGGTGACCTCGACCATGGTCGTCGGCGACGAACCCGCAGCGGGAACCGCGTTCGACGTCGAGGTGAAGAGCGTCGGCGGAACAATGACCTTGCGTTACGAGCTGGTCGAATTCGACACACCCAACCGCTACGTGGCGAAGGCAGTAAGCGACAAGCTCACCTCGGTCGACGTCGTGACGGTCGAACCTGACAACGGTGGTTCGATTGTTACCTATGACGCCGAGCTCACGTTGAACGGCTCGTTCAGCATGGCTGACCCGGTCCTGCAGCTGACCTTCAACAAGATCGGCGACAAGGCCGCTGCCGGCCTAATCGGCGTGCTCGACGGCGTCCGCGTGGAACGGTAGCCATGCTGTCCAACATCATCGACACGCTCGTCGAAGCACCAATTGTCAGTAGCTTCTCGCGCGTTGGATATGACGTGCGCAGCCGAACCGAGGACTGGGCCGACACGTCCTCCTATGACCTCACGGGCAAGGTCATCATGCTCACCGGCGCAACTTCGGGCATCGGGCTTGCCGCAGCTCGTCAATTCGCCGCCTGCGGCGCAACGCTGATTATCAACGGTCGCAGGGATGAGAAGAACGACGTCGTTGTCCGCGAGCTCATCGCGTCGAGCGGAAACGATCGCGTCTCCCAGATCGCCGCTGACATGGGCGACCTCGACCAGGTCAGCTCGCTAGCGGCGCAGTTGCTTGCCGACCACGACCAGCTCGACGTTCTTATCCATAACGCCGGGGCCCTATCTGCCGAGCGCCGGGTCACCTCGACGGGGATGGAGGCCACCGTCGCCAGCCAAGTGGTCGGGCCATTTCTCCTGACAAACAAGCTGCTCGACCGATTGTCGGAGACACCCGGCTCTCGGGTGCTAACGATGTCGTCGGGAGGGATGTATAGCGCTGGGCTCAGCGTCTCTCGGCTTGAGATGAACGAAGCGGACTACAACGGCACCGAGCAATATGCCCGTGCGAAACGAGCCCAGGTCACGCTCAACGAGATGATGGCCGCACGTCACCCGAACATCGCGTTCCATGCGCTGCACCCTGGATGGGTCGATACTCCCGGTGTTGACGATGCGCTGCCTGGCTTCGCAAAGGTGATGGGACCGCTGTTACGGACGCCAGCCCAAGGTGCCGACACCCTCGTGTGGCTTGCGAGTGACGACGAACCACTGTCGTCGAATGGAAAGTTCTGGCACGACCGGCGTCAGCGAAGCATTCACAAATTGCCATCGACCCGTTCCAGCGATACCCCCGAACGGCGAAACAAACTGTGGGACTGGGTCACCGAGGTCAGCGGCCTCTAGGCAACGGTCGCAAAGGCGCGCACCGTAAAGGTTCCCGCACCCGAGATCTTCGGGGGCACAGCAGTGAACTCGAATCCGTCCGCGCGTAGCTGATCGAGGTTTGTCAGATGCTCGATTATTGGGATGTCGGCACGCAATAAGACTGAATGAACCGGACGTTCGCCGCCCTCGGTTGAGTCGATGTTCAACGAATCGATACCAACACAGGCCACTCCTGCAGCAACCAGCGCGTTCGCGGATGCTTCGGTGAGGTACGGGTGATCTTCGAAATAGGCGTCGGTCCCCCACTTGGCTGCGTGGTCGGTGCGAATGATGACCGCCTTGCCCGAACAGTCAACGAGTTCGGCTGGGTCGAGCTCGATTGCCGCTACGCCGACGCGGTCAAGACACACCGCTGACACCGCTGCAACCCGGTCGAGCGGCAACCCGGTGAGGTCATGTCCGTCGCCATAGCGGTGAAAGGGTACGTCGATGTACGTGCCGGTATTCGTGCAGATGTCGATCTGGCCGATCTGAAAGGTGATTCCTGGCCCGTAAAGCTCAACTGCGGCCTCCCGGCTCAGATGTGTCCCGACCCGGGGTGCCGGCAAACCGGGGTAGGTGACCATCCCGTCGGTGATGACATGGCTCAAATCGATATGCATGGATGCAAACGCTACTTTGGGGGCCGTGGCACGAACCAACGATTCCGGACAACCTATTGGTGAGGATCTCGGCCGTTGGGTCGCGCCGCCTGCGCCGGAAAGCAAAGAGCACACGGGAACCCACGTCCGACTCGAGCCACTGCAACGCTCACGCCATGGGATCCCGCTGTTCCACACGCTCAAACAAGCTGCCGATGAGGAATTCACCTACCTGCCGCTGGGGCCGTTTGGTGACGCCGCCGACCTTGGGCAGCTCATCGATGCGCTGGCCAAGACCCGAAACACCCAGCCATACGCAGTCATCATCGACAACGAGGTCTATGGCTTCTTGTCCTATCTCAACATCCAGCCCGATGTTGGGTGCATCGAAATTGGTTGGATCACGTTCGCTCCGCAACTCCAACGCACCACCGCATCAACCGAAGTGCTGTACTTGCTCCTCGACCACGCCTTTAGCACCGGATACCGGCGTGTCGAATGGAAGTGCGACTCACTGAACGCCCGATCGCGAGCCACGGCCGAGCGTCTCGGATTTACCTACGAGGGGACGTTCCGACAGGCAACGCACTACAAGGGCCGCAATCGCGACACGGCATGGTTCGCAATGACCGACGGCGATTGGAAAATGAACGGCCGTCGTTTGCAGAACTGGCTTAGCCCGGTGAACTTCGACGACGACGGCACCCAGCGCCAACGCCTCGGCGACATGGCCTGAAGCTTCGCGCTCGAACCTACGACGAGCGGGCGAGCTGAAGGTACGCGGCCCGAACCGCCAGAGCTGAACGCATCTCGGCGTTGCTGTCAGCAACAAACTCTTCGGTGTAGCTCTCGTCGGTGACCAAGGAGACGGCAAACTGCAGTCCGCTGAAGGCCGCCACGAAACCTGAGGCGATGAGGTGAAGTTTGGTCAAGATGATCTGATGACCTGCAAGGCTGAACGAGAACAGCGTGACGGCATCGGACTCGGGGCCCTTCTCGAGCGTCGTCCACTGGATCATGGTCTCTTCGCGAACGGTCAACATTCCAAAGACGACGTAGAAACCAAAGATCAGCGTGGTCACCAGCAGTACCTGCACGGCCAAACCAACAACGAGGCGCAGTGTCACGTTGGTCTGCGCGGCGCGACCAAGCGGCACGTGTTCTGGTGTACCCGGGAACGTCGACGTATCGCAGTCCGCCAATGGGGTGTTCACCAGCTCTTTGCACACCTCGTCCCAGTGTTCGAAGAAGCGCAGCTGCTTGATCGACCCGGTCATGGCGCCGGTCAAGAAACTCAGCGCGATCAGGGCCAGCGCGCCGAGCACGATGGAGAAGAGCTCGATCGGGAAGTCGTTGACGACCTGCCAGATCTCGGCGTTGAGGAACAAGAAGGCGGAGAACAGCAGCATGAGCGGCAGGATGCTTCCAAGGAGTTGCACCACTTGGGTCAGGTGCGACCACATGGTCGACAATCCCCAGCGAGCCATGGCGAACAAACCCCAAGAGACGACCACGTAGGTCAAGATCAGCACCAAGATGTTGAGTGCGACGATCCAAAGAAACTCTCGCAGCGTGTTGTGCCCGCCGAGAAGCGCCAGCACCGGCGGGATAAACACGAACAGCGCCAGCTCGGCGGGGCCGATGTCGTTGGGTCGGGCGAAGTTCGGTCGGCCCCGAAGTCGATTCACCGTCACAATCGCTCCGACGACGATCACCAAGCCAGCCATAAACACACCGACCTGGGCCCAGCCGCCAACATCGCCAAAGGTGAGGATTAGTTGGGCGACGAACACGAAGGATAAGAAACCAACCGTGCGCGTCCACACGTCTTCTGAGGCGGTGAAGTCGTCGATGAAGTGTGGGATGCCGATGTGTACGAACCAGTTCTCGGTCTCGACGAGAAGGTCAGGATCAGCGCTGCTCACTCGCAGACCGCTCCACGCATGTCGATGTGACTGATGCTGACTTCACCACCAGGCGGCAGGGCTGCTGCTATCGCCTCAGCTTGGGATGGTTCGCAGAGCGCAGCAGCGGTCGGCCCGCTGCCCGAAAGCCACGAACACCATGCTCCGGCTTCCCTCGAGGCTTCGATGGCCGCTGCTGTCTCTGGCAATGAGGCCAGCCGCACTTCTTGGTGAAGACGGTCCTCGGTGGCAAAGCTCAGCAGGTCGGTATCGCCATTGGTGAGGGCTGCGATGAACATCGCGGTGCGTCCCATGTTGAATACCGCGTCCTCCATCGAGACCTGCTTGGGCAGCTTGTTGCGAGACTCCTTGGTTCCTGAAAGCGTGTCGGGAATCCACAGCACGACGGTCGCCTGCATCCCGATGGGCACCTGCTCGACCCGGTCGCCAACTGCGACGGTGACACCACCGAAGACCGAGGGAGCAACATTGTCGGGGTGCCCTTCGAGCTCGGTCGCTTCGAGGAAGAGCCACCGGCGACATTCCTCGAGCGTCGAGCCCTTCTGCACCGCAGCAGCGAGCAGACCGGCAACTCGAGCCGCCCCCGAAAAGCCCATGCCCCGAGCCGGAGGAATAGTGGAGGAGATCTTCAGCCCGCCGGTTCCACCGAACTGTTGGAAGACCCGCATCGTGAGATGGTCAGGGCTGCCGATGCCTTCGTCGGCGAATTCCACTTCGAGATAGCGATCGATCGCCATGCCGAGCACGTCGAATCCAGGGCCGAGGTTTGCCGACGATGCCGGCACGCGTATGAGGGTCATTAGGCGTCGAGCACTCCGCCCGCCACGATTGGAGGCTCTGTCGACCATGGGAACTCGATCCACTGATCGGTGCGCTTCCAGACGTACTCGCATTTGATAAGCGAGTGCGACTTCTCGTAGAGGCATGCAGAGCGAACGTCGCCAACCTCATCGCTGCAGAAGTCAAAAACATGACGAAGGGTGTGCCCGGTGTCAGCCACATCGTCAGCGATGAGCACCTTGGAATCTCGAAGGTCGATCTTGTCGAGGTACGGCGGGAGCGTGGTCGGGACGTCGAGGCGCTCGTCAACGCCGGTGTAGAACTCGACATTCATCACGTAGAGGTTCTTGACCGAGAGCGCGTAACCGAGCGATCCAGCAACGAAGAGGCCCCCGCGCGCAATCGCCAAGATGATGTCGGGCTGGTACCCGTCGTCGGCGACCAACTGGGCCAATTGGCGAGCGGCCACCCCGTAGGTGGCCCAGTCGAGATACTCACGTTCTTCACTCATAGCAATGACCATAGCCAGAGCACTTCAATAGGTCCCAGCCAGCCACCAACGACCTTGCTGAACGTAGGCCAACATCGCGTGCCCGTCGTCGTCGACCAACTGAAATCGCGCCCTCCGACGAGCCCGATCTGGGTCCCACCACCGCTCGTCGAGCAACCACGGCCCAGCCCACGCAACGACCCGCTTCCAGGTCTGTCCATCGCAGCACAGCCGAACCGGCTCGGCAGACAGCTCCCCCCGGCCCGACACAGCCACCAGCTTTCCCGCCTCATCAACGACAGAGATCTCCCGGCCGGCAAAGAGCTCGACCGGAGAGGGAGCGGGAAGCTGCCCCGACCACGGGCGATCGTCGAGAAGCGGTAGCTGTCGTCCGCCGAGCTCGACCGTTCCGGCTGGGAGAAGGCAAATCTGATCGTCGGGCTCTCGACCACCCCGCCACTCGGCCACCTGAACGTTGTCAGCGCCGACCAATGCTTCGAGGCGAGCGACCGCGCGACCAACCCGCTGGTCAGCTTCGGTCTCCCCTCCCCAAAACCCGAGCTGTCGACCGGTTGCGGGGATCAGATCTTCTGGCCGTAGGACAAGCAAGCTCAGCCCACCCGATGGACGGATGGAAGGCGAAGCGTTCAGCCATCCGTCGAGTTGCCAACGAACCCGGTCGGTCATCGCCGCTACCGATAACGCACCTTCATGCCGCCATCCCCGAACGAACCGTTCGCCATGTTCACTTTCGGCCTCGATCGTCATTCGGCTACAGGCAGCCCCGCGGCGTTGCAGCTTGGCTTCGAGTTCGAGTGCCAGTTGGCGGGCAGCGAAGGCAGCCTGGTCAATACGGTCGAGGGGCGGTTCGAGGGAAAGGGCAACGGCCATGTCTTCGGGCGGCTCGGTTACCTCAACCATCCGGTCGCTCGTCCCTGAAGCACGCTTATGGGCGGCCAGACCTGCCGCATCGAAACGTCCGAGCACATCACGAGGGTCGAGGTCTGCGAAGTCACCGAGGGTCCGCAGGCCAAGCCGCCAGAGGACCGTGGTGAGTTCGGGCTGATCGAGTGTGGTTATCGCCAAGGGGGCAAGGAAGTCTGGTGTCGCACCTGGAGCGATGATGCATGGACCGGCCGCCCTCACCCTGGCGGCGAGCCGAGCGGCAAACACACCATCGGCAATTCCGATATGACAGGTCGTTCGACCATCGAGCAGACCATCGACTGCAGCAAGAATCTGCTCAGCGAGGGATGCATCGCCCCCGAAGTATCGCGATGGGCCGATAGTCGGGAACACGCAGGTGCCTGGCTGGGTGAGTTCGAGTCGCGGGGTGAAGGCCTCAACTGCTGCGGCTATTGGTTCGAACGCTCGGGCTTCACCAGCAAGATCTCGTTCAGCTAGGACCAGTTCGGGGCAGCGGGCTTGAGCTTCTCGGCGACGGATCCCTCGAACGACCCCCATCACCCTGGCGGCCTCGGATGAGGCGACGACCCGATTGGCATGGAGCACCGCCCCCGGTTCGCTTGCGCTGATCCCAGCAGCTACGACTGGCCAATCCTGCACCCAGAGCGCAAGGACGCGTGGGATGTCAACCACCGGTGCGCTTCTAGTCAAGAGCAACGAGCGTTGGCCGAACATGATCGACTTCGCCGCCGACATCGCCCTCGACATCGGTTTCGGTTTCGACACATCGGATTTGGCCGTCGATTGCGGGGAGTTCGAATCGGGCGTGGCGACCTCCCCCGGGGGTGCGACGGCCACGGACCGATACGTCGAGCGCGCGGGCTTGTAAGCATCCGTGCCCCAAGCCCAATCCGTGCCATTTCACCGGCTCGACAGAGAACGACACGTCGTACTGCAGTTGCTGTTTTTTGTCTTGAGCGAGCTCGACGAGAACCGTGCCCCGTTCGCGACATCGCGAAGACATGCGCCGGTACTCGCGCGGTTGTACTCGGTGTCGGGGAGCGCCGAACACGATGGCGTCGACCGAGCCGATGAGGGCACCGATGGTGTTCGACCAATTCGACGCATCGGTGCTGTTGACGACGAGCACGCGTTCGATCGCTACTCCCACTTCACGAGCGGCCGTCAGGCTGATGCCGGGGACGTCAACTGCTGCAATCCATCCGCCCGACGTAGTGACCGTACTGAGCAGCGCCCAGGCCAACGCTCGAGAGGACGACCCACCGTCAACCCGTGCGGTCCAGCCGCGTTGCAGTCCTCCGCCGGGAAGCACCGAGTGGAAAATAGTTGGGACGGGAAGAACCTGTTCAGCGGCGAGTACGACCGGTGCGATGCGCTGGACTTGGTCACGGAGTTCTGCGGGAAGTGCCATATTCGTAGTATCGAACACTTGTTCGTTAATGGCAAATGCTCAGAGACTTTTTAAAGTTCGTGTTGTTTCGTTCCTTTCCATGTGTTTCAATAGATCTTGTGAGCGATCCATATACTTCCCCGCAAGAACAGCTTGACGCTGCGATCAGCAATATGCACGCCGCATCCCGCAATGTCACGACCTACGAAGCACGGGCCGAGGACATGCGTCGAGTGGCCCGAAACCTCGAAGGTGAGGTCGCCAAGCTGAACAATGTGTTTTTGCCCATCCGACTTCTACACACTGCCAATACGTGGCAGGGAAACGCCGCCACCCTCAGTCGCCAACGACTCGACGGCCATGAAGATCGTTTCCACTCGGCAATTCAAATGATCAACGGCACCATCAGCGACCTCGCCGGCGCTGCAGCCATCAACGATGGCCGAGCCCGATCCGCCAAAAGCACCCGTGATTACTATCGCCGTCAGGCCAATGCAATCGAAATCGAAATGGGTCAGTACGACAACGTCTATTCCTAACGTCACGCCCGACATCAGCGATGCTTGAGATGTGTCGACTGCCACGTCGAAACATAGGACATCTGACCTATTTGTGGGTCAAGACAAACCCCGACATGCCGATGGATAGCGGATGTCAAAATTGCGATTTTCCCGCGCTTTTTCGGGAGTAATTCTCACCGCTGCATTAGTCGCGCCTGCACTCGGCCCTGTCGCGCCAGCGTCCGCCCAGACACCTCCACCGAGTGCAGAAAACGAGGACGCAATCGATGCCGAGCTCATTGGCTACACCGTCCTGGTGGAGCCAATGACTGACGCCGATTGGCAAAACCCAGTCACCCAATTCGACCTCGACCCCAGCACGCTCGTTCCGCTCCCCGAATTCGACGTTGCGGACTTTCACGACAGCACCGTGTTCGCCTCTGGCGTCGACCGAGTCTCAACCGAAGGCAACAACACCGCAGACGGCAGTACCACGAACGCCACTGCACTCGGCATACACATCGACCGCCACCGCCGCCTTCTCCAAGCCATTGCCACCCTCGAGCGAGATGCCGAATTCAACGCAGAACAGATCGCTGAACGTCGGCCGATGGTCGACCGTCTACTTCGAGCAATCGATTACGAACAACGAGAGGAAGCTCGCCTCGCTAACGAGATCTCCATTCACAAAGAGGCAATCGCCGAGTTTGCGGTTCGCGCGTTCATTGACCAGGACGACGTTGCCGAGGCGCTCTCGGTTCCCCAAACCGAACTTGGTGAAACTCGCGTCGTCACCGATGAGATTCGCGAAGATCAAAACAACCAAATCGCTGTTCGGTTGGCCGAACTCGCACGCCGTGAACGTCGACGCGCAGGTCTCGAAATCGACCTTGGCACAGTCCGGAGCGAGATCCGGGTTCTTCGACGTGAGCGCGCCGAGATCCTCGAACATCTCCGGACCGCATCGCTTCTCCCCGTGCGTACCGAGGCAAGCTACAAGCTCGCCCTTCATGAACGCCTCCCCCGAATGGTCCGCGGAACCGATATTCCGCTCGTTGCACTAAATGCCTATGTTGTTGCCGAACGCCGCCTGGCCGAGGAACGTCCAGAATGTGGCATCGAGTGGTGGATGCTTGCGGGCATCGGCAAGATCGAGAGCTTCCATGGCCACTTTGGCAACTCGACATTGAACGCGAACGGCCACACGACCGAGGCCATCCGCGGCCCGGCTCTCGATGGCCGGATTCTCGAGGGTTCGGAGTTCGTGACCGACGGTAACGCCCCCGCTGCAACCGGCCGCACCGAGGAACAAGCCGTTTCGACCCCAACGCCCGAACCCGCATCTGTAGAGCCAGCAATCCCGGCACCCGAACCGTTGGCATCGACCGATAACCCCGATGCAACACCTGGTGAACCGGGTGAACCGGGTGAAGATGACGATGTCGCTGCCACAGCTCCAGCTCCCGTGATCAAGCGTCTTGCGCTCATAGCGGATTCCGACGGAGGTCGCCTCGATGATGACACCGTCTATGACCGGGCGGTTGGGCCAATGCAGTTCATCCCCCAGACGTGGCGCCGCTTCGAAGCCGACGGCAACGCCGACGAACGAAGCGACCCCCAAAACATGTACGACGCCTCGCTTGCGTCAGCTCGATACCTCTGCGCAGCCAGCTCGATGCGCACCCCCGAAGGCCGCAAGGTTGCGTTCTTTGCCTACAACCACGATGAGGAATACTCCGCCAACGTGGCCGCTGCTGGCGAGCGCTACCGTCGAGCGATCGAGATCCCAACCGATGCATTTGGCACCACGTTCGAGCTTGGCATTGCTGATCCTGAGCGGGAGTCAATCTCAGCCCAAATTGTTGAAGACCTAAAAGCGTTGGAGAGTCTGGCAGCCCTCGACTGGTAGCGCCCCTAGCCTGTCGGGGTGACCGAGTCGACCAGCGAACACGACCACGAAACTGACATCGGGGATCTGACCCCCGATGTCAGTTTGCGCACCGTTGGAGTTGGGCCGCACCCTGAGCCTTGGCCGGTCGGCGATCACTTCGACCCCGAGCTCCTCGCCGAAGGTGACCGGCGCAACGTGGTCGACAAGTACCGGTATTGGCGTCGGGCCGCGATCGTCGCCGACCTCGACCGCACCCGCTCTCCACTACACATCGCCATCGAGAACTGGGAACACGACTTCAACATCGGCACTGTCGTTCGCAATGCCAACGCGTTCAACACTGCGGGTGTGCACATCGTGGGCAAGCGGCGCTGGAACCGCCGTGGCGCAATGGTCACCGACCGATACCACCACGTCCACCATCACCCCACCGTCGACGACTTCGTCGAATGGGCCGACGAAAGCGCGCTTGCCGTCATCGGTATCGACAACCTTCCCGGGTCGGTGGCCCTCGAGCACACCGCGTTACCCGAAGCGTGCGTCATGGTCTTTGGCCAAGAAGGACCCGGGCTATCCAAAGCCGTACGTGAACGTGCGCAGCTCGTCTGCTCGATTGCCCAATTCGGATCAACCCGATCGATCAACGCCGGCGTCGCCTCCGGCATCGCCATGCACACCTGGCTCGTACAACACCGTCTCGACGACATCGAGACGTAGGTTCAGCCCTCGACTTGAGCCATCAGTTCTTCGTCGGTCGGGATTTCGACGCCCGGCACGTAGTACGTGTACAGGTCGATGATGATGTCCTTGAGGCCGTCCGAGTCGTTCGATGACAGTTCGACGGTGACGACGTTTCCGTTGATCGACACGCCCGAGACCTTGCCGGAATCGAGTAGCCGGCGCGCCAACTCATCTGATGGACGATCGCCTTCGGGGTAGCTGTCGGCGGTGTAGCGCTCGTGGCCCATGCCGGTGAGGGCCCGGTTGAGCACGTAGCGAATGATGCCGGTGCGTGACGATGGCTTTTCGATGACGGTGACGAGCTGACCCATAACCGAGATGGTATCGGAGCAGCCTCGGGTTAGGACGAACTCGCCCTGCGGTGTTCGCGCCATGCGAGAACACTCAAAGCCACCGTGACGAGCCACAGGACGGTGTGCACCACCTTGAAGGCAATCTCCCACTCGTCGCTGAGCAAGATCGCGGGCCCGCGAATGGTCCAGCGCACAATCCCAACAACTACAAGCACCAACAACGGCGTCAGATACCAACTGGCGTGGCGAAGAAGGGCTACAGCGGTCAAAGCCGCTGACGCGAGAAACGTAACGGCCACAGCAAAGGCAATGTCACGCTCGGATCCGACGAGCTCGGTGTCAGCTTGAATGTTGCGCATCCGGCTCCCCCAGATACCGAGCGTCCAAACGACGAGCAGCCCTCGAAACTTCACGCTACTCAGCAGCGCACTCTCGCTGATACGAACGTCGCTCATAGAAACAGCGTGCCCTGGCCGTCGTCGGGCACAAACCGTTCGATACCTCGCCATGCCAGCGAGTCCATGAACGCCCAGCTCTTGCGATGCACGGTCGACGGCCCGACGATGTTGAGCGCCGCTCGATGTCGGTGACACGGGTACCCCTTGTTTTCGCCGAGCCAGTATTCGGGGAACTGTTGGTCCAGGTCGCGCATCATGCGGTCGCGAACCACTTTGGCCAGGATGCTTGCGGCCGCGATCGACAGACTCTCTCGCTCGCCACGGACGATGGTGTTCGCCCGACCACCACCGACAAAGTCCCACTTGCCGTCGAGCAGTACCCGTTCGACGTTGAGGCCAAGACCGTCAAGCGCCCGACGCGCCGCCAGGCGTTGCGCCTCGGACATGCCGAGCTCGTCGCACTCGCGTGGAGATGCGTGCCCGACCGCCCAGGCATCGCACCAATCGGCGATGCGCTCGAACATTGCTTCGCGCTCAGATTCGGTGAGCAGCTTGCTGTCGCGCACTTTGTAGATCCGGCGATCCTTGGGAACAATGGCGGCACCAACCGTGAGCGGGCCGGCCCACGAACCCTTTCCAACTTCGTCCATGCCGGCGACGATTTCGACGCCGCTCTCCCACAGTGCGCGCTCGTGTCGGAGTCCAGGGGCCGACTTCTTCAACGACTTGCGAAGCTGGCGGACCGTCACCGGGAGGAGGCCCCTCCCTCACCAAACCGGGCGAGGCTGGGCGCTTCCAGTAGAGCCTCACCCGATGGCTCCGACGTCGCAAACGTGGGGTCGATGCGGTTGCAGAAGAGCGTGAAGGGTCCGGTCGGCTCGTCGAACTCCCACAGCAAGGCCGCTCGTTCGCCGTGCCAGCGCAGGGCCACGGACAGTCGGCCCACCGAAGTTGGTAACCGAGAGAACTGCATGTTCTGACCCAACCACGATCGTTGAATTCCTGGGAAGAGGTCAACTTCCATCGGCGACGTGGCGGTGATTGGCTCGTCGGCTGCGTTCCCTGGCAATTCGTTGAGACACAGCGACCGGAGAGCAACAAGAAGAGCGGCTCTGGCATGGGGACTATCCCCGCACCCTCCACGGGGCCAGCGCCACGTCGACCCGGCGAGCGAGCGCACGGGGACCAGCGGTTCAAACGAGTAGTCGAAGTTCGCCGAAGCGGTCATCGCCAGCCCGATGGTCTCCGCGTCGAATGGCTTGCTGGCTCTTGCCAGAATCTCCTCGATATCGCGGGCGGATTGGGCCGGGGCCGTGAGGCCATGCCGCGCAAACGTCACGCCATCTTCCCACCGTTTCATCTCACCACGAAGTTCCGATGCGTCACCCGCTGCCGCAGATCCATGAGCGGCATGCACCACCCGCAACAATTTCGGAACAATGACCTCCGACCTGGCATCGCTCAAGGTGTGGCCGGCAACAGCGGCGACCGCCTCCCCATGGCGGGCCAAGACCTCGTCGCCCGGGCTAGTTCCAGCAATGTGGCACAGCGCTGCGGCGAGGTCGGTCCAGCGTGACCGGTCGAAGTGGCCTTCGGTCATGGTAGTCAGCAACCGGTCGGCCACGGTCGACGCGGCCCAGTCGAGACCAACGCCGCCGAGCGCAGCCACGAGAATCGTGTCGTCCTCGGGAGTCCAATCGGCGTCGCCGAGAGGGCGGCGCTCGTCGGCCGCTGCGCCTAGCAGGCTCGACATCAACGCTGGAGCGATGTGCTTGGGCCAGGCCGGTAGTTCGATTTCGGCGGCGGTTGCGAGATGCGAACGCCATCCCGACACGATGTTGTCGAGTGGTGCTGGGGCAACGGTGGCAGCCTCTCGGCCATCGAGAATCTGAATCTGGCGTTCAACCCCAGGGGTCAGCGGTACGAGCGCTGCGAACGACGCCTCCCCGCCTGCATCTGCGAAAGTGATGTCACCGATGAGCTCGCTGTCACTCAGTTCGAGCCGGGTGAGTATCGCCGGTGTAGTTGGGTCCGAATCGACCGCGCCAATCGTGTCGCCGGGTTCGCGGCCCAACTCGACCAGCGGCACCTTGTCGACGACGAGCAGGGTGCCAGCCGCCCGCACTTCTTCGATTCGCCCGCCACCAAGGATCGCGCGGGGCCGCACGATGACCGCCGCTATGGCCGCAACATCGGTTTCGTTGTTGAGCGAGATCACCACGCGTCCTCGGCCGTCGCCGGCTTCGTCGGCCCACGCCGTCTGCACGATGTCGCTCTCGCCGAGTCGCTGTCGAGTTTCAACGACCGGCAGTCCAACAACTCGACTCTGGCGAACACCATCGGATGCTGTTCCCCGGGCCCACTTGTTTGCCACACCGAACCAAACCTCGACCGACACCGGCCGGTTCCGCGGAAAGATGGCGCCGCGGCCATCCACTTCGGCCACCGGACCGACGCCGAGGGTCGACAACGTGTTCCACGGTGTTGCCTTTTCAGCGGTGGTGCTGCCGGACTGCTGCTGGGCTTTGGTGTCGTCGCTACGGGCAAACCGTGCACGCCAAGTCTTCATTGGTTGAACCCTAGACTTCGGCGATGTCCCTTCCGCACTCGGCAGCTGTTCTCCTTCCGTTGCGTTCGCTACGGCGCGGCAAGCTTCGCCTGGCCGAGGCGCTCAACGAAGCCGAGCGCGCGGTTCTTATCGAGACGATGGCCACAACAGTTGTCGCCGCTGCTCACGATCTCGATGTCTTCATCATCCACGACGACGCGGACGTCGCAGCCTGGGCGCAGGACCGAGGTGCGACGGCGCTGCGGCCGCCGACGCTTGGGCTAAACGAAGCGGTGAGCTTCGGCCGAGACCACATTCGTGACGCTGGCTATACCAAGGCAATCGTCGCCCACGCTGACCTTCCGCGGGCACAAGACTTACGGGTCTGTGTGACAGGCCACCCGGTAGCCATCGTTCCCGATCGTCACGGCGACGGGACCAACGTGTTGTGCGTGGACACCTCCCTCGACTTCACCTTTGCGTACGGGCCTGGGTCGTTCGTAAATCACCAACAAATCGCCCGAGACCTCGGCATCGAACCACACATCGTCGACGCCCCCGACTTAGCGTGGGACGTCGATCACCCCGACGACATCCCACCGGAGCTGTTATGAGCAACGCAACAACAAACCTGCCAACACCCGAGCGGGCATTGGCAATCGCAGCACATCCCGACGACATCGAGTTCGAATGCGGCGCAACGCTAGCGAAGTGGGCTGCTGACGGGTGCGTGGTGAACCACCTCATATGTACCGACGGCTCGAAGGGCACGTGGGACGCAAAGGCCGACACTGTGGCGCTCGTCGGGATCCGCCAAGAAGAGCAGCGAGAGGCTGCCCGCCGACTTGGGGCAACTGGAGAGGTCTTCTTCCTCGGTGCTGTCGACGGCGAGTTGACAGCTGAGCTCTCAATGCGCAGCGAAGTTGCTCGGATCATCCGAATGACACAACCAGACGTCGTCCTGGGCCACGACCCGTGGAAGCGCTGGCGCCTGCATCCCGATCACCGCAACGCTGGCTTTCTGGCCGTCGAAGGCATCGTTGCCGCACGTGACCCGTTCTTCTTCCCCGAGCACGGCCTCGAGCGGCACCGCCCCGACACGCTGTTGCTGTTCGAGAGCGAAGAGTTCAACCACGTCGAGGACGTTGTCGGCTTCACCGAGCCGAAGATTCAGTCGCTGCTTGCCCACGAGAGCCAGTTCGAAACCACCATGGTGATTACCGACAACCCCAGCGACGAAACCGCCGCCTTCCACGAGCGCGAGCTCGAACAAATGAGAGCCATGGCGCAAGGTCAGACGTTCGAGTTCGGCGAAGCGTTCCACCGCATCGACGAGCTGTAACACACCGCCGAGCCTGGCTGTCCCCGATAGCAAAACGCAAACGACCCCGGACCTAGGTCCGGGGTCGTTCGTCAGTCAGTGGGTTTCGATCGCCGTTGACCGAAACGAGTACTGGCTAGTACTTAAGCCTTCTTGGCTGAGTCTGCGTCGATTGCGTCGTAGACCTTTGGCCAGAAGCGGTCACGTGCAGCCCAGATGCCACCGATGCCGAACTTGATGACCAAGATGGCTGCGAGGCCAGAGGTCAGTGCGGTCCAGAGCTGGTCGATGATGTTGCGACCGAAGCCGAGCTGGTCGATAGCCATCATTCCACCGATGATCCAGATCGCAGCGATGATGACCTTGCCGACCAAGTCGCCCATGGTCACGTCGTCGAGCACGTCGCTGAGGAGTCCCTTGACGAAGTTTGCAACAGCGCCGGTGATCACGATGAGCACGATGGCGATGATTACGTTCGGGATCCACGAAACGAAGTTCGTGATTAGTTCCTCGATGGAGTCGATGCCGAGCGTACGTACAGCAAGCTGCACGAAGATCAGCATGATCATCCAGCCGACGATCTTTGCGAGCAACATGCCCGAGTCAGCAAATCCTGCACGCTCAACGTGAGCGCCCAGTCCTGCACGGTCAACAGCGTTGTCGAACTTCAGTGCGGTAAGCAGCTTGTGTACGAGACCGCGGATGAAGCCTGCGACGAACTTGCCGACGAGCAGCAAGAGCAATGCGCCTATGAGCTTCGGAGCGAACTCCAAGATGTCACCGATCATGTCGGTAAAGCCTTTTTGAATGTCATCAATCATGTTTGTTTGTTCCCCTGATAAAGGTGTTTTCTGGTTGGATTGACGCAGGACAGGCGTCCGAAGTCGCGGAAATTCTTTCCGAGCCTTTCAGAAGGACCTCTGCCGTAATGGGAAGGACCTCCTACCCACTAATGGGGAGAATTCTTCCGCGACAAAAATGCCATCGATGGCGTCAGTAGAACCATGACCGTGACCGCAATGCCTGTCGAATCCGCAGACGGATTTTTTGAGCGCTCTTTCCGGCGTCTCAACGACTCCGTATGGCCGCGGTCAGCCCACCTGGGCATCATGGCCCGACCAATTCTTCCGAGCTCGACGCCAGCAGGTACCGTGGAACCGCCCATGACCACCACGCCGACGTCTCACACAGAGGCTCCAGAAGAAGAGCGCTCCCCTGCCGAGTTGCTCGACGAGCTCGTTCGTGAGCATCTCGATGCCGTCTATCGTGTGGCCTACTCGGTCGTTCGCGACTCAGCGCTTGCCGAGGACGTCGCCCAGGACGCGATTCTCAAAGCATGGCGGGCACTGCCGACCTTCAGGGGCGATTCTTCATTGCGCTCCTGGGTGCTGCGAATCACGCACAACACCGCCATCTCGACACTGCGTAAGCGCCGCGAAGAGCTAAGGGACCCCGATCTGCTCCCAGAGCAAGAAACCCGATCAACGACCGAGCAACAGGTCGAAGGGCGCATGTCGATCGACGCTTTCGAAGATGCACTAAACCAGCTCGACGAACTCTCTCGATCGATCGTGGTCCTTCGCGAAATCGAAGGCTTTAGCTACGACGAAATCTCTCAGATGCTCGACGTTCCGCTTCCGACGGTTAAAACCCGTCTGTTGCGAAGTCGACGTGTATTGGCCGCCGCTCTCGAAGATTGGCGACCGTAATGGCACGACACCCAAACCGCCAACAACTCGCCTCGTGGCTCAACGGTGAGCACGATCACCTCGATCAGCACATCGACGAGTGCGAAAAGTGTGCAAGCCGTCTTGGTGAGCTCGACACCACGGTTCCTCTCGATGCCACCGCTCCCAACGCAAACGTGAACAACGTTCACGCAATCAGCGCTGAGCTTCGGCCGGCACTGCTCACATTGCTGCAGCCGCCTGACGACCTGCACGAGCGGATCAGCGAACGCATCACGCAACGCCTCCAAGACCGAAGCGACGCCGACCTTTTCGGGTCGTTGCTCGGCATTCCGATCGAGGCCGGCAGGATTTTCCTCGACCGGGATTAACGATTAGTCGTTTCGCCCTCGCTGTCCTATCGTCTTGCGGTCGGGAGGGATCTCCCGTCGGAGGGACTACGTGATCGTTCTAGCGCAGGCAAGTGAAAACGCGATTCCAGCGTTAATCGTCATCGCTGTTGGCTTCGTCCTGGGCACACTTGCAGCCGCTGCTGCACGCCGTTTTGCCTCCGGCGACAAACGACCCGAGGCCATTCAGACCTCGGCCGGGGCCATTGCCACGCTTGCGTTCTCGCTCATTCTGATCGCCGCGCTCGTGGCCGCCCTCGGAATGATCAACGACGACGCTCTCAGCCAGCTCAGCCGCGACGTCGTCACGTTCCTCCCGAAGGTGCTGGCCGCAGCCATCGTGCTGATAATTGGCAACATTGTTGCCGCGGTACTTCAGACCGGAGCGGCCCGAAGCCTTGGTCACGTGTCACAAAGCCTGCGAGACCGAGTGCCGGTGCTCATTAAGGCCGTCGTGATGGGCTTTTCGCTCGTCATCGCAGCCAACCAGCTCGGCGTCGACACCACGATCGTCCTTGTCGCCGTGGCGTCGATCTTCTTCACTATTGGGCTGTCGGTTGCGCTGCTCGCAGGGCTTGGTGGCCGACCGGTTGCCCGCCAAATCGCCGCTGGTCGAGCGCTTCGGCGCGAGTTGACCGTGGGCGATACGGTCCGCGTCGGCAATGCCGAAGGCGAGATCAGTGCCATCGGTTCGACGTCAACGCAGATCACCAATGCCCATACGGTCACCCTTATCCCGAACGTCGACTTGCTGAACGGTCACCTCGAGATCATTCAGGCCGTCCCACCAATCGAATCGGTCAACGACTGACCGTCCACCACGTGCAAGAATCCCCATTCTCATCGTCGCGGTGCGTGACAAGGTGAGGCCAACACAACAAAACCAACGATCGACGACTAAAACATCGTTGTAGGCGGACCGATTTGCACTATTGCAAGCCGAAGGAGACCACCCTGCCATGGCGATGAGCCCTGACGAACTACGCAACAAGACCTTCGCGATCGTAAAGCGCGGCTATGACCGCCCTGATGTACATCGCTACCTCGCCACGATCGCCGAAGAACTCGAGTCCTTCAACAACTGGACATCGAACCAGAACGACATCATCGTCGCCGACGTCATCGACGACGACCCAGATAGCGCCGAATTTACTGCGACGCTCGAGGACGCTCCGCAACAGATCGACGGACCCAAGATCGACGAACAGGCTATGACCGCCTCGGTGCCTTCGCCGAGCGTCGACGATTTTGATCGGGTGGGTAACGAGATCTCCCTGATGCTTCGCCAGGCTCAGGAAAGCTCGATCAAGATCCGCAACGATGCCGAGGTCGAGGCCCGCACCCTCGTCGATCAGGTGCGTCTCGATATCGAAGCTGACCGGCTCGCCCATGAGCAAGCCGCGGGCGAGCTCATCTCGCGCACCGAGGTACGCGCCAAGGAAGTCCGTGACGAAGCCGAGGCCTACTCGACGAAGACCCGTACCGGGGCCGACGAGTACGCAACCGAGCGACGCGACACCGCTGAACGCGAAGCCGCAGAATCCGCTGCGTCCGCCGATGCGGATCGCAAACTCGCCGCCGACAAACTCGCAGCCGCGACCAGCGAGGCTGACGCCACGGTCTCCGAGGCGAAGAAGCGCGCCGAAGAGATTATTGCTAAGGCCGAAGCCGATGCCCAGGCGCGAAGCGATCAGCTTCTTGGCGAAGCACGCGAGACGCTTTCAACGCTTATCGAAGCCGAACGCAGTTCACGCGAGAACCTCGAAGAGGCTCGCACGAACATCCAACAAGCTCTCGAACAACTTCGCCTCACCGAGATCGACGACTCGACGATCTCGACCAGCCGCCTCTAGTCAGAGTTCGGGACCTAACTAACCAAGGGCCTCGGGAAGCACAAACGACCCGTCGGGCTCTCCCGGGAAGTCGATCACTCCCTCGACCGCGTCGAGGTTCATCCGCCCATACAGGTGCGGAAAGTGCTCGGCCTCACCGTGAGAACCGGGCTCAAAGATGACCTCGGCAGTGAGTTTCGCGTGATCGATAACGAGCAGCATCAGGTCGTCTCGGCCGGTGTACAACAGGTTTGCCGGTCGAAGGATCTGATGCTTGAGAGAGAGATGGATGAAGCCCTCGGCGTCGAAACCGTCCGGCTCGTAGTAGCCAAGTGCCTGAGCTGCGGCCCAATTGGACCGACCAACGATGTGAAACAGAGTTTCTTGCATGCGGCGACGATAGCTTGACGCTCCGATGGCGACGACCGTTACTCTCCGACGCTGGCAGCGAGACGCGCTCATTGCCTTTGCAGATCGGCCGCTGCCCGACTTTCTGGCTGTGGCATGCCCCGGCGCTGGCAAGACCACCTTTGCGTTGGCTGCGGTCCGCAACGAACTTGGCGGGGTTCGTCGCCCGGTTGTCGTGACGGTGCCAACAGCGCACCTGAAGCATCAGTGGGCGCAAGCCGCCTCACACTTCGGGCTCCACCTCGAACCCGAATGGCGACCCGATCACGGCCTGGCTGCGGACATGCATGGGGTTGTCGTCACCTACGCCCAGGCTGCGTCAGCTCGCCATCACCTGCGTCAGCTGGCGAAAGAAGGCATCGTCGTGCTCGACGAGGTTCATCACGCCGCCAGTGATCGCTCGTGGGGCGACGGCGTGTTCCACGCCTTCGAGAGCGCTGGCGTTCGACTGCTCTTGTCGGGCACCCCGTTTCGCACCGACGACAACCCAATCCCCTTTATCCGCTACACATTCGGCGACCACGGCGAAGCGGTCTCGGACTTCGAGTACGGCTATGGCGAGGCCCTTGAGGAGGGCGGGGTTGTGCGGCCGGTCTATTTCCCTCGCTTTGATGGCCACATGGAGTGGATGGATGCCAACGGCGCTCTCAAGGAAGCAACGTTTCGCGACGAGGTCGATCGAGCGGATTGGAGCGCACGTCTCCGAACTGCGCTCGACATCGATGGCAACTGGCTGCCGACGGTTCTCGAACGGGCCGCGAGCCGTCTCAGCCGCATCCGCACCTCGCACGAAAACGCCGGTGGTCTGGTGATCGCCATCGATCACGAACACGCACGTGAGATCGCGGCCAAGCTGTCGACCATCACCGGCAGCGTTCCCGAGGTCGTGCTTAGCGACGACCCCAAGGCATCGGAGAAAATCGCTGCGTTCGCCGGCTCGACAGCCGAGTGGATCGTGGCCGTGCGAATGATCTCCGAAGGTGTAGACGTGCCCCGATTGCGAGTCGCCGTGTTTGCCACGACCACCACGACCGCATTGTTCTTTCGCCAGGCCGTTGGCCGTATCGCTCGCTGGACTCCGGGGCTGACGACGCAACCCGCGTACTTCTTTGTTCCAGACGATCACCGCCTCCGCAATCACGCCGCGAGCATTGCGTTACAACGACGCCACTCGGTCGAGAAACGCCCGACACCTGAGACACCTCGAGACGTTGCTGAACTCGACAGCCGAGAAGAGCAATTGTCGATGTTCACCGCGCTCTCTTCAACGGTGCTCGACGAGGTCCAAGCCCCAACGGGCCTCGATGGAATCGACCCCGACGAGGCCCCAGTGCATTCGACCGCAGGCGACCTGGTCGGCCACCCTTTCGACCTTCCACCTCCACCGCCACTCGCTGGCCGAGAGAACGAACCTGCTGTGCCCGATGCGCTCGCTGACATCCGTAGTCGATTCGTCGGCAAGCGTGAATTGCGAGATCGCAATAGCGATCGCGTCCGCACGATCGCCCAAATTCTCAACTGGGAACATCGAGCGGTCAACGGCGAACTTAACCGGCGTTCTGGCATCTTCCGCATCACCGAGGCCACGACGCAACAACTCGAACAGCGGCTCAAAACTGCTGATGCCTGGCTCGAAGAGCTGACGGGCCGCTAGCTGTTCTTTCGCTTTGCCCGGTCAGCTTCGATCTGCATGCCAATGTCTTCGAACATCTGCATGACACCTGGGAACCCTGGAATACCCCGAAGCGAGCGTTCGGCGTAGAACGCTGCAGCGAGGAAACCAACAAAGCCGCCAACCATGCCAATTGCGGTTCGGATCAGCAAGAAGCCGGACCCCGACTCGGTCTCCCCGAGCAGCCAGATTTCGAACCCGACTGTTACTAGCTGGTAGATCGCGTACCCGAGCGTCAGTTTTCCCATCGTGCGCAGGTAGCGCGGATGGGCCTGGGTGCTGTCGCTGAACGGAAGCACCATCGGTGCAAGCTTTGCGGCGATGGGTTTTGCGATCAGCACAGAGATAAGCGCCGCGAGTCCCAGCCCGACCTTTAGGGCAATCCCAATACCGAGGAAGACATCCTCGCCCCAGATCAACCCGGCGATACCGCGAAGAAAAAGGTAGATCGCAATCGTCGGGATCCACCAACCAATAGCGTCGCCTCGCCGCTTGCGTTGCAGCACGGCCCAGCCCGCTGCCGCGGTCATCAAGATGATCGCAAGGCGGTCGCCCCACTCGTCGCCGATGAAACGACTACCGATGTTCTCGCCGACGAAGTAGCCAATAATCGGGAGCAGGCCCTCGGTCGAGCCGCCCTTGCGATACGCCAGCGGAAGTTCGTCCGTTATTGCGTCGCTGCCGGGCGACCCGTCGCTCCCGTGCGGGCCCTGAGCGTTAGGCGTTGGGCTCACAGCGAAAGAGGCGCGTGACCGGTGAGGATAAGAAAAGCGAGGACGGCATGCACGATGTTCCCGACAATAACGAACACGTGCCAGATCTCGTGGTAGCCAAAGACCTGTGGGTTCGGGTCAGGCCGCTGCGAACCAACGATGAGCGCTCCAACGGTGAACACTGCGCCGCCCGCGAGCAGCAGTGCCATTCCGCCACCGCCGAGGCCGCGCTGCAACGAGAACGCAAAGAAAATCGGCCACCAGGAAACGAGGAAGAACAGCGCGTTCGTGAATCCGCGAGGCGG
>CALHTB010000061.1 GCA_938038785.1 uncultured Acidimicrobiales bacterium | reverse complement strand
TGGCACTGGAGCCTGGCACTGGAGCCTGGCACTGGAGCCTGGCACTGGAGCCTGGCACTGGAGCCTGGCACTGGAGCCTGGCACCGAACGCTTAGCGTGGGATTCTAGGCGGTTTTGGGTTCGCGGACGCGTGAATCGCGCGCTGCGTGGGCAACCGGTCAGCAGCGGCGGAGGGAGTCTTCCTTGGCTTTGGTGCAGTTGTCTTTGGACTTGCCGCCGTTGAGGTTGTCGGCACCCTTGCCGCCGTTGAGCTTGTCTCGGCCGTCGCCGCCTTTGAGGGTGTCGTTTCCTTTGCCGCCTCGCAGGTTGTCGCGGCCTTCGCTGCCATCGAGCTTGTCGTCGCCGTTACCGCCGAGCAACAGGTCGCGGCCGGGGCCGCCGATGATGGTGTCGTCGCCCTGGTCGCCACAGATCAAGTCGTTGCCGCCGCGGGCCTTAATGGTGTCCTTGCCCGGGCCGCCAGCGATGATGTCGCGCTGATCGGTGCCGATCAGCTTGTTTGCTTTGGCGGTTCCGACAATGGTGGCGAGCAGTCCGTTGCAGGTCGTGGTGAACGGTTGAACGAGGGCGGTGGTGTTGACCCCGATCGTTGGGGTTTTGTTACCCGAGAACTCGACCGGTTGAAGGCGTGCGACTCGGCGTCCGCCGTTTTCGTATCCCTCGATGCCGCTCCATTGGTGCCAGATCATCAAGGCAGTGCCCGGCTTCTCTCCACCCAGAATGGGGGTAAAGGCCGCGCCACCGGCGCCGCCCGGAATCCCGAATCGCCACGGCACAAGATCCTCGACACACGGGCCAGCGGGGCTACTGCAGATCGCGTGTCCGGTGGCGTAATTGTTGGTGCGCCAGTTATTGCCCGACCAGAACAGGTGCAAGGTGCCGTCGGCCGCCCGAACCATGGCCGGGTTCTCGTTTACCCCCGCCTCCCATTGCGCGGTAGCGCGAACGAGGATCGACTCGTTCGAGGCATAGGTCAGACCGTTGGCGGTGAGCTTGCGCGACCGGATGACCGGCACGCCGCCGCTGTCGTTCTTGTACAGCAGCCACCATGAGCCGTCGGTGTCTTGGTAGGGCGCGGCATCGATGTGCCCGCCGCTCCCGGCTGCACAAGGGAGCGAGGTGTCGAGCGGATTAAACGGGCCGGCGGGGTTGTCGGCGATGGCGATGCCGAGGCAGCGGCGCTGACCCGTGCTGTCGATGCGCAGGTCGGTGAAATACATGAGCCATCGGCCGTCGATCTTCTCGACTGCCGGAGCCCACACTTCGCCTCGACCCCAGGGAGCTACCCGGCTAAGAGCGTCGCCCTCGACTCGCCAGTTGATGAGGTCGGCCGACGAAAGGGTTGGCACGTTCTGACCGGCGCTGTTGGTTGCGTAGGCCCACCAGCGGGTGGCGCCGCGGACGATGTGCGGGTCGGGGAAGTCGAGGCCGCCGCTTACCGACCGTCCCTGGGAGGTCTGCGCCGAGGCCGGTGCCTGAGCGACTACGGCAAGCGACGCCAGAACGATGGCACCGATGATCGCGACGGTGAGCGTCCGCCAAATGTGGGTCGTGGGGGTCATGGACGGAAGGCCGTTGCAAAGGGAGGGGTGAGTGCAATCAGCGGATGCCCAAAGTAGTTCGCAAAGTTGTCGCGTTGTGGTCAACACCCGCCATATTTCACACCCTTCCTGGGTGACGATCAGGAGGGGTCGATCGTCACCCAGGGTGTAAGGCGATTCGCCGCCCTTGGGTGTTGGTGAACCTTCAGCACTGTGACTATGCCGAGGGTTCGAGCCTGTGTTCTGCAGGCTCATATAGTCAGACGCCGAACTACCGCCAATGGTTCACTTTTGTTTGAAGACTTCTGAAAAGTCTTCGTAGTGGGCGCCAGCTCGGTACCGTCGGGGGAGTGACCGAGCCCGCCAAACTCCGCGACGACGCCATCGCGAGACCCCACCCGGACCGGTTTTCGCCCGGCGATCCCGGCTACGAGGCATCGATGTCGGCCCATCGTGTTGCGGTGGAGGCCGGCCAGCAGGGTTACCTCGACCCAACCACCGGTTTATTTGTGATGACGGCAACCCACCTGGCCGACCGGCCGTGCTGTGAGAACCGCTGCCGGCACTGCCCCTGGTTGGCCGACGACTAACTTGGTCCGGTGACCAAGCCGACCAGCCTTTCCTTCCTCACCTGGAATTTGGCGATGCTCGAACGGTCGGCGCAGGCTCCACAGAACTGGCGACAAGAGAACACCGAGGCGCACGTTCGGGCCACCGTGCTAGAGCAAAGCCCCGATCTGGTGTTGCTTCAAGAGCTGCCCCGCATGGTGCCGTTTATCGAGACCCACGGGATGATTAAGGCCAACCCGCAGTCCCATAGTGGCAACCTCGCCATGTTGGTCAAACATGAACTCCTCGACCCCGAACCGGCGTTCACGACCGTCAAAGGCGTGGCGATCTTGGCCACGTTTGGCGATCTGACCGTCGCCAACGTGCATCTCGCACCCGGCCCGGCGGGCACCGCCGAACGTTTGGAGCAGTTGGCCAAGGTGGTCGAGGCCAGCCCGACCAAACGGCTTCTGGTGGTGGGCGACACCAACACCCGACTCGACGAAGAAGAGGCGTTGGCCGACGCTGGTCTCACCGGGGTGAAGCCTTCGCCTGCAACCTGGAACAGCAAGCGCAACAAGTTCCGCCATGGCGGTGCCGAGTTCACTGCGTACTTCACGCGGTGGTTCGCGTCGCCGGGCGTGACGGTAACCGACGTTGAGGTTTGGAACGATCCGATCGAGGCGAGTGGCCATTCGTTCTACCCGAGCGACCACTTCGCCCTCGCCGGAACCGTCACCACCGACGACTAGCCCGAACCTGACTTAGGGGTAGGGCCGTGCGAAGCTGAAGGGATGCACCGTTTTGCAACCGCTCGAGTACTTGTCGTTCTGCTGGCGTTTGGCTTGATCGCCGCCGCCTGTGGTGGTTCCGATAGCAAGGTCGAAGCGGGTGGCCCCGAATCCACCGCGGCGCCCGCAACCACCGAAGCCACTCCCGCCGATACCGAACCGCCAGCGCCCGCCACTACCGAGGAGCCGGCACCGGCCACGACCGAAGCGGCACCCGCAACCACCGAGGCGGCGCCCGAACTGGCCGACCTCGAACTGCTCGACGCCGGGGCATACACCGTGGGTGTCACCACGGTCAGTGTCGCCACGGCCGACCCCGAGCGCATCCTTACTGTCGATGTGTGGTTCCCGCTGGCCGACGGCGCCACCGGCGACCCGCACCAGTACACCTTCATCCCCGGCACGTACTACGAGTCGCCCAATGCGGTCACGGCTACCGTGGCCGACGCCTCGACCGACGGCCCGTTCCCGCTCGTCGTGTACAGCCACGGCAGTGGTGGCCTCCGGTACATTCACTCGAACTACACCGAAGCCATCGCCAGCCATGGTTATGTGGTCGTTGCCCCGGACCACATCGGCAACACCGCGTTGGAACGGATCACCGAGAGCTCGGATCCGACCGAGGTCATCGCCTTCAACCGGCCGACCGACATCTCGGCGGTGCTCGACGCCACGCTCGACCCAGCCTCGCCCGAGATCGGCGACTTCACCTCGATGATCGACGGGGAGAGTATCGCCGTGACCGGGCACTCGTTCGGCGGGTTTACCGCCTACGCCATGGCGATCGGCCACGATGCGTTTGAAGACCAACCTGAAGTGGCGGCCGACGAGCGAGTCGATGCAATTATTCCGCTCGCCCCGGCCGCCGGGTTCTTCTCCGACGAGCGCATGTCGACCATGAGCATTCCCAGCATGGTGATCGTGGGCACCGACGATAAAACTACGCCGGTCGACCCCAACGTGACCGTGCCGTGGGCGCTGATCGATACCCCAACCTCATACCGGGTCGATCTGGTGGCCGCCGAACACCAGACCTTTACCGACGTCTGCGACTACCAGGCGTTTCTTCCGACCCTCGAGGCGCCGCAGCAGATCGTGATCGACACCATTGAAGCCAACGCTCAGGAGGGCTGCTTGGCCGACGATATGCCGATCGAGCGGGCCCAGGAACTGACCAACACGTTTGCTATCCGCTTCCTCAACGAGGTCTTTGCTGGCGGCGATCCGATCGATCCGGCCATCACGGCGTTCCCCGACGACGTCATCTTCGACGCCAAGTAGCGGCGGTTTCGCAACGCATTGCGGGTCGTGGTTCGTAAACTCGAACCATGACGAACACCGCTGAACTAGACGCCGACCTCGCTGCCTCGGACGTGGCGTGGAATATCGACACGCTCCTGCCCGAAGGTTCGTCGCCAACCGACCTGCTCGACCAGGCGGCCACGCTGGCCGATTCGGTCGAAAGCTACCGCGGCAAGGTTGCCGCCCTGAGTGCCGATGAGATGGTCACCCTTATGAACACCCTCGCCGAGATCGGCGAGCTCACCAGTCGGGCCGGGCACTATGTGATGCTGCGGTTTAGCGAGAACACCGCCGACCCCGAGCGTGGCGCAGCGATGGTGGGCATGGAAGAACAGTCGACCGCCATTGCCTCCAAGCTGATCTTTGTCGACCTCGAATGGGCGGCTGCCACCGACGAACACGCGGCCGACCTGTTGGCCGACGACCGCCTTTCGTTCTGCGCCCATCACCTCGAGAACCTGCGACGCAACCGGCCGCACCTGCTCACCGAAGCCGAAGAGACGATCCTCAACGAAAAGGGTGTCACCGGGTCCTCCGCGTGGGTCCGGTTATTCAGCGAACTCACCTCGTCGATCGAAGTGGAGATCGACGGCGAAAAGGTGCCGCTCGAATCGGGCCTTTCGCAGCTCCAGCATCCTGATAGCGATGTCCGTAAGGCGGCGGCCGAAGCGGTGACCGCGGGTCTCGAACCGGGCCTTCGCACCCGAGCGTTTGTCTTCAACACGTTGCTGCTCGACAAGAGCGTCGACGACCGGTTGCGGAAGTTCCCGAGCTGGGTGTCGGCCCGCAACCTCAGCAACGAGGCCAGCGACGAATCGGTCGAGGCCTTGGTGTCGGCGGTGGTGTCTCGATACGACATTCCCCAGCGTTGGTATGCACTGAAAGCCAAGGTGCTCGGGGTCGACAAGCTCGCCGACTACGACCGCATGGCATCGGTGGCCAGCAGCGACGAGCAGGTCGGCTGGGCCGAAGCCACCTCGATGGTGCGCGACGCGTACGCCTCGTTCTCGCCCGAACTCGCTGGCGTGGTTGGCCAGTTCATCGACGATGGCTGGATCGATGCGCCGATGCGACCCGGCAAGCGTCCCGGAGCGTTTTGTGCCTACACCGTGCCGTCGCATCACCCTTATGTGTTGCTCAACTGGACCGGCCGCAACCGCGACGTGTTGACCTTGGCCCACGAGCTCGGCCATGGCGTGCACGCCTACCTGGCTCGCGAGCAGGGTCTGTTCCACCAGTCGACCCCGCTCACCTTGGCCGAGACGGCATCGGTGTTCGGCGAGACGGTCACCAACAACCGCTTGCTCGACATGCTCGATGACCCCGGCGAGCGTTTCTCGCTGCTGGCCTCGACCTTGGAAGACTCGATCGCCACCGTGTTCCGCCAGATCGCCATGAACCGGTTCGAGCATGGCGTGCACACCGAGCGTCGCGAGGTTGGCGAGCTGTCGGTCGAGCGGTTTGCCGAGATCTGGACCGACACCCAAACCGCCATGCTGGGCGACGCGGTTGAAGTCACCGAGGGGTACAGCAGCTGGTGGAGCTACATCCCGCACTTCATGGGGACTCCGGGCTACGTGTACGCCTATGCCTATGGGCAGCTGCTCGCCTTGTCGGTGTACGCCCGCTACGAAGCAGAAGGCGAGGGCTTTGTGCCGTCGTACCTCGACATGTTGCGCGCCGGTGGCTCACAGTCGCCCGAAGAGCTCGGGAAGATTGTCGACTGCGACTTGGCCGACCCGGGCTTCTGGGACGCCGGCCTCAAGATCGTCGAAGCGCAACTCACCCAAGCCGAAGAAGCAGCGAAGGCCGCCGGTCGGTTGTAGGGCTACTTCCCATACATAATTTCGTCGGCCAATGCCTTGGCTACGTCGGCCGCCGCGTGGGCGCCTGACGCGGTGACGATCTTGTCGTTGTTGACCACCCGGGCAACCGATGGCACGCCGCCGAGGTCGGCCATGATGTCGGCCGCCAGCCAGTGTCCCGTTGCCGAGCAACCGTCGAGCGCTCCGGTTGCGGCGAGGATCAGGCTGCCGGTCGACACCGCCAATACGCCGCGCGCCGAGGCGACCGTTGCGGTGAGCCACTCGAGCACCTCGGGGTTCTCCGCTTCGCGTTTCCACGCTAAGCCGCCGGGGATCACCAGTGCAGTCGGGTTGTTTCCGTCGGCGAATCCCGTGGCCCGTACCAATCGTGCAGGCTCGACCCCCACCACCTCGCCGGGCTTGGGCGACACCAGCCGGACCTCGGCTCCGAGGGGTTTGGCTAGCCCGTCGGCGGCCATAACAACATCGGTGGTCGACACGCCGTCGTACACCAGCACGGCGACCACGTTCGATGGATTCGACCCGCTGGCGTGCGACCACGGATCGAGTGGCTCGATGGTGCCGGGAGCGGTTCGGGTCTTGCGAGCCATAAGTTGAGCGTAGGTGGCCTTGATCGACCAGACTCAAGCCATGACCTACACCAACCGCTGGGCTACCCCCGACGACGCCGATCGCATCATCGAACTCTTGCCCCGCTTGGCCGACTACGAACTCCCGCCCAACCGCAAGGCCGAGGTGTTCTGGGAAGGCGATGCCGGATTGGTTCGCCAGTGGGCAAAAGGTGAGGTTCCGCAAACGTTCGTTCGCGTAGCGGTCGACGCTGCCGACGTAGCGTTTGCGGTCGCCATCGTCACCCTCAACAACGACCACTTCAGCGGCGAACCCAACGCCCACCTCGAGACGATCGTAGTGCACCCCGATGCCGACGGAACCGGCACAGGTCGATCGCTTATCGCCGAGGTCGAGGCCGAGGCGGTGGCCCGAGGCGCGCAAAGCATGAGCCTGCATGTGATGACCAACAACGAACGGGCGCGCCACGTGTATGAAGGCCTCGGGTACAACGAAGAGATGATCCGGGCGATCAAGTTCTTGCCTGCCAAGTGATGCGGTGGCTCTCGTGTGAGTTTTCGATGAGACTTGCCCGATGAGCGAACTACTGGCTGAGGTCTACCGGTCCTATACCGACGCGCGCCCCAAGAGCGCCGCTCTTCACGAGGAGGCCAGCGTGGTGATGCCCGGTGGTAACACCCGGTCGGTGCTCGACTTCAAACCGTTTCCGTTTCGGGTCGAATCGGCCGAAGGTTCGACCATCACCGATGTCGACGGCCATACCTATGTCGACTTCTGCGGCAACTACACCGCCGGATTGTTGGGTCATTCGTCGACCACGATCCGCGACGCCGTGGTCGAGGCGCTCGACGGCGGGTTCGCGATCGGCGCCACCCACGCTCGCGAGATCGAACTCGCCCGGTTGGTCTGCGACCGATTCGCCTCGATCGACCAGGTGCGGTTTACCAACTCGGGTACCGAAGCCAACCTGATGGCCATCGGCACGGCGCTGCACCACACGGGCCGCACCGGAGTGGGGGTGTTCGACCACGCATACCACGGGGGAGTGTTGGCGTTTGGCCACGGCGAAGCGCTCAACGTTCCACACCGGTTCGTCAAAGCAACCTTCGACGATCTCGACGGGCTCGACAAGTTGTTCGCCGACGACGACTTGGGTTGTGTACTGATCGAAGCGGTGCAGGGATCGGGCGGCTGTCGGCCAGCAAGCCAGGAATTTATGACCGAACTTCAGCGACGTTGCGACGAGTCGGGCACCGTGCTCATTCTCGATGAGGTGATGACCTCTCGTCTGGCTCCCGGAGGCGCGCAACAGATCTACAGGCTGCGGCCCGCCATGACCACCCTTGGCAAGTACTTGGGTGGCGGCATGAGCTTCGGCGCCTTCGGTGGCCAGGCCGATGTGATGGCTAACTTTGATGCCGCCCAAGGCGGAACCCTCACCCAGGCCGGCACCTTCAACAACAACGTGGTGTCGATGGCGGCCGGAATCGCCACCCTCACCCACGAACTCGACAGCGACCGGCTTGCCGAGGTGAACCAACGCGGCGACCGGTTGCGAGAAGCGCTCGGCCAAGCGTTTGCCGAAGCTGGCGTGGCGATGTGGACCACGGGCCGAGGCTCGATGCTCAACGTGCACGCCGAAAACGACCACGATCTCGAGCTCTACTTCCATGCGATGCTTGCCAATGGTTTGTATCTCGCCCGCCGCGGGTTCATCGCGTTGTCGTTTGCGGTCACCGATGCCGACATCGATCGACTTGTCGACGCAACCTTGGCCTGGGCAGGCCGTTAACCCGGTTTCTATGACGGTTGTCACACTTTGGGAGTACGGGTCGGTTAGAAAGTAGTTCGACACCTTCCCAAAGCGAGAGTGGCGTGCGTTTACCTTCCCGGCTTCCCTTTCTGAGCGCTGTTTCGACGGTCGCACTGCTTATGGCGCTTCTACCCGGGCCCGCAGCGGCGCAACCTACTTCGCACGATGGGCGGCCCGCCATGCTGCTCGAAGAGAACGAGATCGTAAGCCTTCTCGACCTTGGTGCTCGCCCTTCGATCGGCAGCCTGAGCGGGGAATCGGAAGTGAGTCGAGACGGTCAGACGATCGTCACCATCGTCGAGCGGTTATCGGCCGAACGGGTCACAGCTGCTGAGCTGGTACGGATCGACGCAACGACCGGCGCTTCCGTCGTGCTCGCCGCGGCCTATCAGATGTACGGCGTCAACATGAGCGCCGACGGTTCCACCTTGCTCCATGTCGAAGGCGATAGAGGAGGTGCGACAAGAGTGGTGCTCACCAACCTGGCAACCGGGCGGTCGCGCCTGCTTGACGACGCGTGGGGAGGAGGCGTTCTCAGCCCCAATGGCGAGACCATGATCGTTGGGGCCCGCACCGATGGTGTCAACGAACTTTGGATGGTCGACCTGGTCGGAGATACCCCTACGGTGAAATGGCCGATCGAGCGCGGCTTCAGCCAGGTCGCCGTCGACGACGCGCTGACGATGGCGATTCACACCGGATCAGGCCTCGGTGGTGGCGCCCCGATCTACACGACCAACTTGGTAACGGGCGAAACCCTCCGCCTCCATACGTTCGAGCGGTCTCCGTGTAGCCACGGCTGCATCCACTATTCGGGAGCGGTTGCGATCTCGCCGGACGGCGCACGGGTTGCCTACCGGGTCGACGGGGCCATCGAGGTTCGCGAGATGGCAACCGGACTGGTTGACCGGGTCGATGCATTTCACAGTGGAGGTTCGCCGATCGATGGTCGAACCGCTCGCTACCTCGAGTTCTCGCCCGACGGGTCGAAGCTGATCTTCAATGCCACCTCCGACCTTGGCGTTGGTTCCCACCTGTGGAACTTCGCAACCGGGGTTCGAGCCGAGCCAGTTGGCACCGACTACCTGCCCATCGACGCCGACTACGCCTACTTCGGCCCCGATGGTCAGATGATCGTGGCCCGCGATGATGCACTTGTGCTGAGCAGTCCGTTCGACCGGTCGCTTCTGCGGTGTAGTGGGTCGATCGTGACGGTCGCGACCTTCCTGGGCGAGTGGCCAACCGACGGCGACGATGTGATTATGACCGGTTCGCCGGCGGGTTGGGTGGGAGCGAGAGCCGGAGACGACATCATCTGCGGCTCGACTGGGGCCGACCGTATCGACGCTGGTCCCGGCGACGACATCGTGTACGGACTGGGCGGTGACGACCGAATAAATGGTCGGGGCGGAGACGACCGGATCACCACCGGGTCGGGTGACGCCAGTGTGCATGGCGGACCCGGGAACGACACATTGACTTCGCTCATCGATACGGTGACGAACTCGTCCAACTACGACTGCGGCCGGTTCGGTTGGTTCCACGGCGGCGGAGGCGACGACGTGATTGAAGCATTCGGCGCGATCCGCGGTGGCTCGGGCGACGACATCATCACTGTTACCGAGCAACGGGTTCCACGCTGTCAAGCGGTGGTGCGAGCCGGACGAGGTGCAGACACAATCACCTTCGCCGACCGGCTGGCCATCGTGTACGGCGGATCGGGCAACGACACGATTCGTGGCGATGGCACCGGTAGATTCGGCGATCGAAATCTCGGTGCCGAGGTCTATGGCGGAGCGGGCCGCGACGTGATCGAGACTCGGTATGGCAACGACGAACTGCTCGGAGGCCGAGGAGCCGATGTCATTTCGGGTGGTGAGGGCGACGACCAGATCGATGGCGGTCGAGGAAACGACACCTGTGAAGTCGAGGCCAATGATCTACCCGCCACAAGCTGTGAAACCACCCGCTAGTACGACCCGTACCATCATCGCTCGGATAATTCGGTCGACGGAAGTACTGAAGTCGTTCACTATTGACCCCGGCCCGATCGACCCTCGATCGGCCCCGAGCACTCAGGAGGTGTTCTGATGACTAGTACTGCACGCGACATTCGTTTCGATGGCGACCTTGAGCGGGTCCGTTCGTGGGCCAGCGACCTTGAAGAGAACACCATGCAACAGGCCCTTACGTCGGCCCGCTGCGAGGCGGTTTCGGGTCCGATCGCCCTGATGCCCGACGCCCACTGGGGTATGGGGGCCACCGTTGGTTCGGTGATCCCCACCGAGTCGGCCATTATCCCCGCCGCCGTGGGGGTCGACATTGGCTGCGGCATGATCGCGGTCGAGACCGACCTCGACGCTTCGGGTCTGCCCGACAACCTCGGGCCGATCCTGCGAGGTATTGGCAAGACGATCCCGGCCGGGTTCAACCGTCACTACAAGACCCAGAACACGGCGCTCGATTGGCTGGCCAAGAACCCGCTGTCGACCGACCTCGAGCTCAAGAGCCAGGCCACGTCGAAGATGGGGGCTCAGCTCGGAACGCTCGGCGGAGGTAACCACTTCGTTGAAGTGAGCATCGACGAGCGCGACAAGGTGTGGGCGGTGCTTCACTCGGGTAGTCGAGGTATCGGCAACATCTTGGCTCGCGAGCACATCGCCGCAGCCCGCACCCTGTGCGGACAGCTGGAGCGGGCGCTCGAAGACCGCGATCTTGCCTACTTCCTCGACACCGACCCGGGCTTCAACTCCTACATCAAGGACATGCTCTGGGCGCAGGACTACGCACTGGAGAACCGCGAGCAGATGATGAACGCACTGCTCGAGGTGATCCGGTCCGAAGTTGGCCGCCCGGTCAAGGAGCTGCGTCGAATCAACTGCCACCACAACTACACCGAACGCGAGACCCACGACGACCGCGAGCTTTGGATCACCCGCAAGGGTGCGATCCGGGCCGACGTTGGCGACATGGGAGTTATCCCGGGTTCGATGGGCACCAACAGCTACATCGTGTCGGGCTTGGGTAACCCCGAGTCCTACCGGTCGGCTGCCCACGGTGCTGGGCGTCGCTACGGTCGCAAGGCCGCCAAGCGGGCGTTCGACGTTGCGACCTTTGAGGCAGCAATGGAAGGGCGCATGTGGCAAAAGAGCAAGGCGAAGGAACTGCTCGATGAGTCGCCAATGGCCTACAAGGACATCGCTGCGGTGATGGACGACCAGGCCAGCCTGGTGCAGATCGAGCACGAACTTCACGCCGTGGTGAACTACAAGGGCACCAAGTAGCCAGCTCGTCCCAACAGTAAAACCGTCAAGGGCCCGGCCGTACTGGCCGGGCCCTTGGTGTTCCTGCAGAAGAGGGAGGGGAACTTCTGCCGGAGGTCTCTCTGTGGGGGAGCACCAAGAGAGGAGGATGCGGTACTTCGCTGGGGTTAGCTACCGAGTACCGCCTTGCCGGAGATGGCAACCGGGCCGGCATCCAGGCTCTGTACCTCATGGTCGGCGATGCCGTCGGCAACTTCGCTCACGAGGGGCTTGAGGGCGAACGGCGCTGGGCTGTCGTCGTCGACTGGCTCGACGCTGATCACGATGGTGCCGTCACGCAGGTCGGTGGGGAAGTTCACGCCGTCGGGGGCGTTGATGATGAAGTCTTCGCCTGGGTAGTTCGGGCCGGTTGCGTCGGTGCCGCTGAAGCCGTTGAAGTCATCGGCTGCCGCTGGGTCGGTGAACCGGCCGGTCGAGACCGGTACTCCGTCGATGACGGCCCAGCCTTCGTAGACCCAACCTTCGTTCAGTTCGGGCAGGTCGAGGCCTTGGACGGCGCCGCCATCGAGGCCGATGAACCAGACCCCCGACAGTTCGTCGTCTTCAACGCTGGTGGTCGGCGTGGCGAGAACGTACACGCCGGATGCGTCGGCGAAGTCGGTGCCGATCGCTGCGCCGTGGGCGATGCTGAGGTCTGCTTCACCGTCGACCACGTCGCCGCCCAGAACCTTGATGTTCGAGGGCGCTGGGTCGGTGTCGTTGGCCGGCTCGATCGACACCACGACGGCGGTTGCGTCTTCGGCGTGTACGGCGTCGAACGGGTCGGTCACGGCGTTGCCTTCGAGGTCGACCAAGCCGCCATCGGCATCGACGTTGAAGTTGCCGGTGCTGATCGGCTCGCCGTCGACGACGATCCAGCCTTCGTAGTGCACGCCATTGGCGAGTGACTCAAGACCTTCAAAGGAAAGCGACAGGGTGCCGACTGCATCTTCCATCGCGTCGTCCTCCATGGCGTCGTCCTCCATGGCGTCGTCGTCGAAAGCTCTTGCTGAATCGCCGGCGTCTTCCATTGCTTCGTCGTCTTCCATGGCGTCGTCGGAGGAGGTTTCTGCCACGGCATCGGCGGCATCACCAGCGGCGTCGGTAACGTTGAGGCTTGTTGAGTCGGTCGCATCCGCTGCCACATCGGTAGCGCCGCTACCGCCGCCAAGGCCGATGGCAATCGGGATGGCGATCAGGAACGCAACGGCAGCAGCAACCGCAGCTACCCAGCCGGTGGAGAACGACCGTGCCTGCTTCTTGGTCTCGGCTCGTTCGTGGCGAGCAGCAGCAAGCGAGGTGACTTCGGGCGCTGGAGTGGCCGCGGCCATCGCTGCAGCGATCGAAGCTGAACGACGTTGTGCAGTGGCAGCCGGAGGCTCCTCGGCAACGATCTGAACGGCTTGGCGCATTTGTTCGAGCCTTGTGGACGCCTCGGCATCAGCGTTAACGGACGCGACGAGTTCTGGTTCGGCCTCACCATCGATGATGGCCGAGAGCAGTTCGTCGTTGAAGCGTTCGTTACTCATCGTCGGTTCCTTGTACGTCCGACTCGGACATATGGTTCCCGCCACTTGTCACATCACCGATGCTGTCGGCCAACTTGCCGCGGCCTCGAGCGATCCTCGACCGTACGGTGCCGGGTGCTATTTCCAACACCTCCGAGATCTGGTCGTAATCCAATCCGCACAAATCCCGAAGAATTACCGGCATTCTGAACTCTTCGGGTAGCTCCTCAAGCGCCTCGTTAACCACCATCGAGGCCGTGACCGCCTCGCTCATGTTGCCCAAAGCGGCAATTTGCATGTGGCCTTCGTCGTCATCGATCGAGTCGGCCTGACGACGCTTGTTCTTGCGGAGCTCATCGATGGCAGCGTTCGTAGCAATGCGGTACGACCACGTGGTGAACTTGGCTCGGCCATCGAACTTGTCGAGGTTCTTGACGATAGAGATCAGCGCCATTTGGGCTGCGTCATCGGCATCCGCGCCACGGCCAACCACCTTGGCGCACACGGCACGAAGCCGATCGTGGTGACGGTCCAGCAGGATCTCGAGCGACGCCATGTCGCCGTTCTGTGCTGCCCGTATGAGGTCGCCGTCCTCCGCCAGAGTCTGCATTGTTAGCCGATCAGTTCGAGCTCGGCGAGTTGCAGCTGCTGTTCGATTTCGCCGCCAGCGACTTGGGCGTCGTATTCCTCGATGGTTTGCTCGGGTGCAAGGCCAAGGTCGGTGACCCATACGAGCAGTGCGGTGACCGACGTGTCGGGCAGGTCGAGCGTTTCGTCGGGCCCGAGCGTGTCGAACTCGCCGATGAGGTTCCAGCCGTCGAGGACCGACGATGGCTGGTCAGCCTCATAGATATCAACAGCCCAGTCGGTGCGGTTGGTGAGCAAGCGAAGCTCATCAAGAGGTTGAGGTGTTTCAAATTCCACGATCAAACCCACCCCCGGTTTCAGCTGCCCGAACGTGCGGGTCTTGTATTTCTCGGTCAACCAGAACGTAGTTGGGTCGCCGTCGAGTGGCCGCGATACTGCCTCGGCGTGTTCCTCGCCGTCGCCACTGGGGTCGAAGGAGACAGCTCGACGGCCGTCAGCGAAGGGCGGCAACGTCGTGGATGTCGTGGTGCTCGAACTCGTAGTGGGCTGATCTTCTTGGGCCAGGTCGCCGTTGGCATCATCTGAGGCGCCGTCGCCGTTGACATCGCCGACGTTGTCAACGTCATCAACCGTGTCGACTTGGGTGTCGGAGTCGTCGGTAGCGTCGTCAGCCGACTCGGCCGGGTCATCGACCTGCTCGGTGTCATCATCACCAAAGCGATCGGTGATCTCGGTCCCAGCCGGGCGCAGCAGCGACCAAACCGTCACTACTGCGGCGATCATCAAGGCCAGCGCAATCAGCGGACCAAGCCAAGCTCCAAGGCGTCGCTTTGGCTTGACGTGCTTGGCAAGCGGGGGAGGGGTTGGCGCTTCGGCCACCGGCGCTGGACCGCGCCGCGGTGTAACCGGACGAGCTTTGGCGGGTCGTGCATTTCCCGGCCCTGGGCCTGGAGCTGGAACGGCCGCTTCGGGTTGCACTGCTGGTGCTGGACGAATCGGAATCGACTTGGGTGGTTCGACGACGGTGGCATCGACATGTTCGGGCTTGCGATGCGGCGGGTGACGTTCGACGCTCGGCTGATCGCCCCGCATGGCTTCGGTCAGCTGCGCCGACCACGTGGCTGCGTCAGGATGACGGTTGGCTGGGTCTCGGGCAAGGCCCTTCTGCAAGAACGCATCCAACGCTGGCGAAACATCGGGACGGTGCTTGCGTGCCGACGGCGGGTTCTTGCGAATCCGCTTCATTGCACCGATGAGGTCGGTGGCGGGGAAGGGCACCTGGCCGCACAACATCTCGTACAACACGGTGGTGAGGCCGTAGAGGTCGGTGCGGCCATCGACTGGGTGTCCCTCGATCTGTTCGGGAGCGAGATACTTCACCGTGCCAACCAGCGAACCCGATTCGGTGTGGCTTGTCTGATCGAGCGCCTTGGCAATACCAAAGTCGCTGAGCTTCACCCGACGATCGGGCCGCACGAGGATGTTCGCTGGCTTGAGGTCGCGGTGAATGATGCCGTTTTGATGCGCATGGCTCAAGGCTGCGGAGAGCTGGATGCCGACTTCGACCGCGTCGACAATGGCCAGAGTTGGGCGTTCGTCGAGAATTGTTCGAAGGTCGCGTCCGCTGACCAGCTCCATGATGATCGCATCGGTGCTCTCGGTCGACACGGTGTCGTAGATGCCAACGATCCCGGGATGGGTCAGCCGGGCAGCAGCCTGCGCTTCGCTTCGGAACCGGTCGAGGACGTTGGGGTCCGCTGCGAGATGGTTATGAAGCATCTTCACGGCAACACGACGACCAAGGTTGTGATCGATTGCTTCCCACACCTCAGCCATGCCACCTGAACCACGGCGTTCGAGTAGCTCGTAGCGGTCGGCGAGACGTCGTCCAGTCATCGGTCGACTATCGGTGGGTGTGTGGGGCGGCATGGCGTGAAAACGCTACTGCGCTCACGTGGCGAGGGGGCATCGCGCGCGCTCAGGAAGGGACTTGGTACGTAATGCCGATAATTCCGGGGCCGCCATGGGTACCGATGACCGCGCCGATGATGTTCGTACGCGCCGAGGCCACGCTCGGGATATCCGACAGAGTTTCAAGGAACTCGTTGATGTCATCAGCATTGGAGTGGAGGATTGCGAGGTTCTCGACCTCGCCTGCCTGTTCCAATTGCTCACGTACCCACGCGAGGGAGCGTTTGCGTGTTCGTTGCTTACCGGCGGCCACGACTTCGCCGGTGCTGAGGTCGAGCAGCGGCTTGATCGAGAGCATGGCGCCAAACGCTGCCTGGGCTCCACCGATGCGGCCGCCCTTCTTCAGGTTCTCGAGCGTGTCGAGTGTGGCGTACACCCGGGTCCGGCCGCTCATCTCTTCAGCTAGAGCGACAACCTCGTCGGCTGACGCCCCATCGCGTCCGGCAGCGGCGCAGGCGAGAACAATCGACCCGAGGCCTCCTGTGATGGCCTTCGAATTGACCACGCGCACGTCGATCTCGACATCGTCAGAGGTGGCGGCGGTGCGAGCTGACTGGATGGTCGCTGACAGCGCTTCGGAAAGGTTGATGCAGACAACGGCGGTGGCCCCCTCCGATGCCATCTTGTTGAACATCGCGGCGAACGCGCCAGGAGCAGGGGCCGAGGTTTCGGGCAGATGTTCAGAAGCGGCGAGCCGGCGGTAGAAGTCGTCGGTCGAGAGCTCGGTGCGATCGATGAACTCCTCGTCGCCAAAGCGGATCGACAACGGCACCATACCGATGCCCCATTCTTCGAGCTCAGCATCCGATAGGTCGCAGGCGCTGTCGGTGACGATTCGTACGGTCATGTTCAGACTCCGATGTGTTCGGTTTCGGCTGGCGCATCGTTGACGTCGTTGGCCGGTGCAGAGGTATTCGCTCGGATCGTACCGCGGGTCGATCGTGCATGCCTCAGCCACCACAGCAACAAAACAACGATCGAAACGGCACCGATCACTATGCCCACGCCAGAGAATGCGAATGTCCGAACGAGAACCACAGAGGATCCGAGCAAGACCGAGCGATCAGGAGTGAACACCTGGACTCGGATGGGCGAGTCGCCCGAGGCTCGAGCCTCGATCGGAATCTCGATCCGATTCGGACCTGGGCGCAGGGTTGTCTCTATGACCGGTCCGTCGGGAAAAGCCAACTTTTCGCTATCGAGAATGAGCAGCACGTTGGCGTCGACGCCCAGGGCGTTATCTACTGTGATCGGAATGTCTGACAGCCGACCCGTGAGCGTGATCGTGTCGCTCTCGGGTGTGGTAATCGATGAGTCCTTCTGGTCATCGATGAGCTGATAGATCGCTTCGATGTAGCCACTGCGTTGGGTGTCGGTGAGTCGATAATCGGTGCTCACCAAGAGCAGTGATTCGAGCCGGTCAGTCGAAGCCTGGTCACCCGAGATCACAGCCGACCAGCTATCGATCGCGGCCCGAGCTTGACTGAACTCGGTACGGAACGACCGCAGGTCCTGGGGTTGGCGTGGCGGGTTGAGTTCACGACGCAGCGGTGGGCTGAGGGTGCTGATGCCACGTTCTGGGGTGAAGGCGGTGTCAGCGAGGGCTGCTGCGGGCGACACGCCGCGAATGGCCGGGATGCGCTCGATGCCGGTGAGCATGACGTTGAGCATGATGGCGTCGGGCACCCAGTCGGCAGGTGGGTTGACGACCACCGCTTGGCGGACAGCGCTGTTTTGCAACGACAACAGGGTCAGGTCGGCGAGCATGCGGTTCGCGTTGTAGACCGAACCCCCAGAGTTCGTGAAATGGTTGGCCAGCCCGCCGTCGGCAACCAGCGCAGGCACGGTTCGATTGTTGTCAGTCGGTATAACGAACCGTGTGGTGAGCGCCTGAGGAAAGAGCTCTTTGGAAAGTGGGCTGAGTTGTGCGGGTCGGACAATAACCGCTTCCACGCCGAAGGTGGCCTCGCCACCAGGGTCGGTCAGTGCGGCGAGTCCGTCGGTATCGATCGTTCGGTCGAGCAGCATGACCGACGGGTCGGGTTCGATACCGAGGATCGTGTTCGTTGCGGTGGCACCGATCTGGTAGAGCTCAAACAACTCGGGAGAGAGGCCGACGTCGATCCACGCCTGTTCTTCGACTTCGGTGAACGGGTTCGGAAGCAGCTGACCTGGATCGCCGATATTGCGAAGTATCTCCACGATCCGCTGGGCCTGCTCGTCATCGCTATTGGAAAGTCCGATCAGTGCCTCTGGTGAAATGGACAACGCAACGTCAGCATCGGGATGTTGATCAATGGCGGTGACGAGGGTTTCGGTGGCGTCGAGCTCGTCGGGGTCAAGACGGGTTTCGCCGTTGGCGAGCGTTGTGGGCTGCAGATGTGCTTCGAGCACGAGCGTGGTTTGCAGCGGAGCGTTTCGTTGGCCTCGGGGAAGCTCGATCAGCGAGGTAAGGAATTGATCGGCAAGGGTGCCATCGGGGAGAAAGAGCGACACTTCGAGTGGGTAGACCTTCGAGCCACCATCGCTTCGCAGCACGGGAATTGGCGAGCCACCGTCATCCTCCTCGACTGGAGTGTCAGGTCCGGCGACGACGATTTGGAAACCGAGCACCTCGTTGCTGGTGTTTTGCACGTCGCTGAGCTGCACCGGTGCAAGCTCGAGGATTGGCTCGACCTCCTCGGGCACATCCTGACGAAGGAAATCGTCCCGCTCGGCCCACGCCGGAAGTACGCGCACGACCACCGACGCCTCCGGGTCAGCGCCCGCGACCCGAACCTGAATGTCGAAAATGCCACCGTCGTCAACCCACGAGCTTTGGGCGACAAGTTCGACCGATCCCACCGTCTGACTACCTGCCGGGGTCGCAAACCCGGCGAAGAGGAGCAGCAGCATGAGCGTCATGAACGCGCTAGTCCGGGCGGCGCTCATGGCCTCGCCCATTCGAGAACGTCGAGGGTGTCGTTCGACAAAACAAATCCGAGCGATTCGTAGAGACGCTTCGCGTTGTCGTTCACGGTCTGGGTGTTGACCAGCATCGATGCGCCACCTTCGCGAACCGCCCAGTCCAAGGCGTCGCGAACAAGGTCGGTGCCAATGCCTTCGCCGCGGACATCGGGGTCGACCCCGAGGCGCTGCAAGAAGGTAGACCGACCCGAGCGCCCCGACACCGCGTAGCCCACGACCATCCGGTCGATGGTGGCAACTCGATAGCGATGGACGGGGGTGGCCTTACGCGCCGCTGTCAATGCTTCTCGGTCCAGCGCCCAAAACGAGTCGAATGAACGAGCGTCGATGTCGAGCACCCGGGCGGTATCTGTACGTCGACCAGCGCGCAACACATGTCGACCCTTCGTCTCTTTCGGCCGGTCCTGCAACTGATGAGTAAAGAGGTACAGCGACTCGCGAGTGGTGAAACCAGCATCACGAAACGACGGCTGCTCCATGGGTGACAACGCACTGGTGACGATGCGCCCTTGCACATCGGACAGTTGTGCCAGGATGCGCTCGATGTCGTCGTTGTTGAGCGGGCGATACGGCACGATCTGCGCGCCGATTGCGTCTGGATCAGTCGGAAAGGGCTTTTTCCGCACGATCCGGACCCCTCGAACGGGGCGTTGCAGTCGCTCAAGCAACATGTGACGACTCTAGGGGCTGACAGTAAGAACACTGCGCCAGCGACGTTCCTCACTCCATGGTGTGCCGTGTTCTAGCCTCGACCCCGTGACGAATTCCCAGGAACAGGTTTTGCGTGAAGTAGCACCGCTTGCCGAAGCGTTCGCGAACGCCGGCCGCTCGTTGTATCTCGTGGGTGGGATCGTTCGCGATCTTCATCTCGACATGCCCCTCGAAGCACTCGACTTCGACCTCACCACCGAAGCTCGGCCCGACGAAATCAAACGTCTCGTCGATCCGTTGTCAGATGCGGTATGGACCCAAGGCGAGAAGTTCGGGACGATCGGGTGTCAGATCAACGGCCGGCCGTTCGAGATCACAACATTTCGCGCGGAGAGCTACACCGACGACACCCGCAAGCCCGAGGTGCAGTTCGGCGATGACATCGAGGTCGACCTGTCTCGCCGTGACTTCACGGTGAATGCCATGGCGCTCAATGTGGCGTCCGGTGACCTGATGGATCCCTTTGGTGGCGCGTCTGCGCTTGTCGAGCGTGTACTTCGAACACCGATCGAGCCCGAGGTGTCGTTCACCGACGACCCTCTCCGAATTCTTCGCGCTGCTCGGTTTATTGCCCGCTACGACCTATTCGTGGGTCCCGATGTTATGACTGCCGCGAAGTCTCTCATCGACCGAATGTCGATCGTTTCTGCCGAGCGAATCCGAGATGAGTTCGACAAGCTTCTCGCAGCGCCATCGCCATCGAGCGGACTTGCTTTCTTGGCCGAGGTAGGAGCCTGGCCGTTCGTGTCGTCAGCAATTGCCGCATCGAAGCTTGAAGCGATGGGCGAGCAACTCGACTCGTCGCGCAACGACAACACCCTTCGTCGAGCCGTGGTGTTTAGCCACTGCAAGCCAAAGGATCGCGCCGAGCAACTCGAACACCTTCGGTACTCCAACTCAGAGTCTCGGCAGCTTCGGCTAATCCTCGCCGGGCTCGATCTAGTGACCGATAGTCGAGAGAATGTCGAGGCTCCAACCGTTCGCCGCCTAGTGAAGCGCGTCGGCTACGACTCGATGGCGACGTTGTTGGAATTGGTCGAAGTCCTCGGTGTTCCCGATCGTGAGCTCGGTGAGCGTTTTACCGAACTCGATGCTGGGGAGGACCTGTCGGACCTCACCCCGGTCCTTACCGGTGACGACATCATGGGGCTGCTGGGGATTGACCCCGGCCCCGAGGTCGGCGCTGCGATGTCGGTGCTACAACAGCGTCGCCTTGAGGAAGGTCCTCTCGATCGAGACGGCGAAATCGCCTACCTCTTCGAAAAGTACCGACGCAGGTAAGGCCCGCCCGAAACGGTTCGGATCCCAGGAAACTCAGGTGCCGATCTTGCGGGCGCGGAAGATTGCCGACGCTGGGAACGCGCCGTTGCTGGCCGGTTCGATCAGTGTGTCGATGCGGTAGTTCGAACGGTTGAGCTGGGTGAAGACGTGTCCGATGCCGTGCCGATAGGTGAGGTACGCGCCGGCGCCTAAGGGTTGAGAGTCGGCGTAATTGCTCGAGATGGTCTTCGGGTTGTCGGGGGTGACCATAAGCGCTGCCGGGTGCGGAAGCGTGAGCACGATCGGCCGATCAGCCTTCAACAGCCGGTGGGTCTGGCGGAACACTCGGCCGATGTCAGAGACCGCGGCGAGCGAATGAACTGCGATGACCGCGTCGAAGATGTCGGCATGCAAGAACGCTAAATCGGCGAGGTCGGCGTGATGCACCTCGACATGCACCTCAGCGCGTTCGGCACTTTCGCGAGTCAGGGTTACCTGCGATTCGTCGGGGTCGATCGCAACGACCCGTGCGCCTTGCGACGCGAGAGCGACAGCCGAATGGCCCGCGCCGCATCCGAGATCCAGAACCCGCATGCCATCCACATCGCCGAGCAGTTTGCGGTCGAGTCCAGCGACGTCGCCAGGGCCCAGTTCGACCTCTGCGGTGGGTCGTCGCTGCCCATAGTCGCCGGCGGTTGTATAGCGAGTCCAAGTTGACATAGGCGAACTGTAACTTGTCGGGCCTTCCGCCCGAGCATCACCCACAGTCTCGCCGGGGGCTCGAGTGTAACTTGTCGGGCCTTCCGCCCGAGCATCACCCGGTACGGTGGACCCATGACCAAGGAAGGGCTAGCGCAAGCTGCGGCAAACAGCGCCGGCGGCTCGATCAACTACCGGTTGGCTCGCGAGCGCACCATCATGGCCTATAAGACGGGCGAGGCAACCCGGTCCGAAGTGTGTGACGCCCAAAGTGAACTGATGCGCAATGCCCGCGAATGCGGCAAGCCCATGGCCACCCCATGCCCGATCTGTCACGAGGGCGAGCTGGTCGAAGTGCTCTACGTCTTTGGGCCGCGCCTTCCCGCTGCGGGCCGTTGCATCGTGACCGAGGGAGACCTCGAACGAATTCGTCGGCGCAAAGGCACCTTCACTGGCTACGACGTCGAGGTATGTCCACGGTGTAAGTGGAATCACCTGTTGCGTACGAACCCGGTTGTGTAGAACCGGTTTTCCGGTCTGTGACAAATCCCATCTTGAGCTAAACGCCGGAACGTCCGTAGTATGAGGGCATACCGCCGGTAGCCACTGTTTCTACGACGCAGGCACTGGACGGGAAGGAGAAAACGAATGGCGAAGGTCACCGTTCCCAAGATTTCTGCACGCAAGGTGTCTGATGGTGCTGACGCGCTCGTCATGATCACGGCGTACGACGCACCAGGAGCACGAGCAGCTAGCGACGCCGGAATCGACATGATTCTGGTGGGCGATTCGGTTGCCATGGTTGTGCTCGGATACGACGACACCCTTCAGGTGACCGTCGACGACATCGCGCATCACACCCGCGCGGTTGCTCGAGCGAAACCCGATTGCCTCATCGTCGGCGACTTGCCCTGGATGAGCTATCACGTCTCGGTCGAAGAAACTGTCCGCAATGCCGCCGAACTCGTCCGTGCTGGTGCTCAGTGCGTGAAGCTCGAAGGCGGGCGTAAGCGCCTCCCAATGATCGAAGCACTCATCGACGCCGAGATCCCCGTGATGGGCCACATCGGCCTCACCCCACAGTCGGTTCACGCCATGGGCGGCTTCAAGGTGCAAGGCCGTCAGGCCGAGGCGGCGATGGAGCTCATCGACGACGCGAAGGCCCTGCAACACGCTGGCTGCTTTGCCATCGTGCTCGAGGGCATCCCGGTGAAGGTCGCCGAAGCGGTCACCGCTGCGATCGACATCCCAACCATTGGCATCGGTGCTGGCCCACATTGCGATGGCCAAGTTCTCGTGTACCACGACGTTCTTGGCATCGAAGATCGGTTCGTCCCCAAGTTTGTTCGGCGCTACGCCGACATGAAGACCGCCACCATCGATGCGTTGACGAACTATGCCAACGACGTCCGTTCCGGAGCGTTCCCGAACGACGAAGAGAGCTACCACCTGAAAGACGACCAAGCTGAAGCATTCGGCTTGTACGGCAGCGCCGGCCCCGAAACCGAGGACGACTTCCTGTAAGGCTTCGGTCTACCCGATCCGCGAATGTCGAAAATCTGGCTGATGGCGTAACTTCGCGGGCACGCGACCCGGGGGATGGCCATGCAGGCAGCGGACTATGTGATTGTCGGAGCTGGAGCGGGTGGCTGTGTGCTTGCCGACCAGCTGTCGGCTACTGGAGCGAGCGTGGTTTTGCTCGAGGCTGGCCAGCGAGATCGAAATCTCAACACCAAGATCCCCGCTGCGTTCAGCGAGCTGTTTAAGAGCAAACACGACTGGAACTACTCCACGGTTGCTCAGCCTGAAATGAAGAATCGCGAGATGTACTGGCCCCGAGGCAAGGTGCTTGGCGGTTCCACGTCGATGAACGCCATGATCTATCAGCGCGGCCATCGTCATACGTTTGACCAGTGGCTTGCCGACGGAAACGTTGGCTGGGGCTACGGCGACCTGCTGCCGGCCTTCATGAACCTCGAAGATCAACAACGTGGCCCAAGTGACTACCACGGCGTCGGCGGTGGCCTCACCGTGTCCGACCTGCAAACGGTGAACCCCCTAACCCTGGCGTTTATCGAGTCGGCCAAGACCGCCGGCTTCTCGCTCAACCCTGACTTCAACGACGACACCCAAGAGGGGTTCGGACAGTTTCAGGTCACCCAACGCAATGGGGTGCGGTGTAGCGCAGCAACCGCGTTCTTGAAGCCGGCGATGAAGCGAGCGAACCTCACGGTCATCACCGGAGCGCAGGCGACTAAGGTCGTGATGAGCAACGGCCGCGCAAGTGGGGTCGAGTGGGTCGACAAGAAAGGCACTCACGTCACGACTGCCACCTCCGAAGTGATCTTGGCTGGCGGGGCAATCAACTCACCACAGCTCCTGATGCTGTCGGGCATTGGTCCAGCCGACCACTTGTCATCACTTGGAATCGACGTCGTGCACGACTCGGCCAACGTTGGGCAGAACCTCATCGACCACTTGGCCTGCGGCAACGCATACACGGTGAACGAGCCGATCTCGCTTGCTGCGGCCGAGGAATCGCCGCTGAAGCCACTCCTTGAATACGCCACGAAGAAAACCGGACACCTCAGCTCGAATGTCGGTGAGGCTGGTGGGTTTGTCACCCTCGGCGACGGCCCCATGCCCGACATTCAGTTTCACTTCGCTCCGGCATTCTTCGTCGAACACGGCTTCCACCCCGTTGAGGGCCACGGCATCAGCATTGCGCCCACGCTCGTCGATGTGAAGAGCCGAGGCGAGATCCGTTTGGCCAGCAAGGACCCGCTGGCAAAGCCCATCATCGACCCGCGCTACTTGTCGGACCCTACCGATCTGTGGTTGTTGGTCGAGGGGTGCAAACTCGCTCGCGAGTTTGCCCACCAGCCCGCTCTCGCCAGCTACGTGAACTCCGAATACTTGCCCGGTGTCGAGTGCACAACTGACGAACAGTGGGTCGAGCATGTCCGTGCCACAAGCGAATCGCTGTACCACCCGGTCGGGACCTGCGCGATGGGTCCGGCCGCCGACGCCGTGGTCGACCCCGAGCTTCGGGTGAACGGCGTTGACGGCCTTCGAGTAGCCGACGCCTCGATCTTGCCGTCCATTGTGAATGCCAATACGCAGGCGATTTCGATGGTGGTTGGCAAGCGAGCGGCCGACTTTATCGCCGCCTGACCTTGTCTATGTGAGGACGTCTATGTGAGGACGATCTCCTTTTCGTCCTCGTACTTGTTCGTAGCCTCGTCGACCGCAATGAGCTGCTTCTCGGCGAGCGCCGGCCGTGACTTCTCGGCGCGGTCAGCTGCGTTGGTGAGCGAATCGACTTGACCCTGGAAGCGCGGCATCACGTGGCGAGCGAAGAGCTCGTAGCTCTTCATTGTTGACTCGTGATTGGCCCAGTTGTGCGCCAACGTCATGTAGGCCCCGAAGCCGCCGTTTGACTGCTCGATGAGCTCTTCGATTTGGGCGATTGCCATGTCGGGGGTTCCAACGACACCAAGACCGCCGTTGACGAAGTCGATCATCTCATCGAGGTTGCCGCCATCAACTGCCATCTGCGGGAACGCCGCCACGTTCTGGAAGTACCGGAACCATTGCTCCATTCCGTACTTCACGTCTCGGCGAGCTTCCTCCTCGGACTCGGCCAGGTGCATGAGACCTACGAGGCGCCACTTCGACCGATCAGCCACCATGTCGTGACGCGCCGCAGTCTCTTCTTGGATGGTCCAGTGGTGCGCGAGCACGTCCATGCCGACGGCAACGGTTGCGCCGAGAGACAACACGCCGTGGCCGTATTGGCCAGCGAGCTTGGCCCCCGATGGCGACGCAACCGCGGCGATCGCCATGTCGAACAATGGGTCCGAGTATGGGCGCAAGTGCAGTCGCGCGTCTTTCAGCGTGAGTCGGTCGGATTGATAGTTGACTGGCTCGTCGGTGGTGAGCAATTGCATGATGATCGCCAGGTACTCCTCCAGCAGCGGACGCATCTGCGATGGTTCAAGGCCAAGCATCGCCGCATCGGTGGGAAGTGCACCTGGTCCCACTCCAAACATGACGCGTCCTCGGGTGAGGTGATCGAGCAACACCATTCGCTCGGCTGTCCAGAGAGGGTTGTGGTAGGGAAGCGATACCACGCCGGTGCCGAGCTTGATGTTTTTGGTTCGCGCCGCTGCTGCCGCGATGAAGATCTCAGGAGAGGCGATGATCTCGCTGCCCGCCGAGTGATGTTCGCCAACCCAGGCCTCGTCAAAACCAAGCCGGTCCATGTGTTCGAGCAGCTGCAAGTCGTTCTCGAGCGACAAGGTTGGGTTGTGTTCGGGTGGATGGAACGGCGCCATGAATGTTCCGAATCGCAATCGCATATCAGTACCCCCAGATATCGACCACCGCCAGTGTGACAGCGGTCACTGGTATGAAGCTACGCCGATTAGTGCCCTGTGTGAAGGGGTGAATTGTTAGAAGTTGGCCGAGGCCTTAAGGGAATTGCGGGCGTACGCTCTGGCGATGGAGCTAGAGACTGCGGCCTCGACAATCGAGGTGACCGACACCGGGGTACTGATCCGTTGGTCTGATGGTGCGAAGAGTCGGTTTCATTCGCTGTGGCTCCGAGATAACTGTTCAGCCGATCAGGCAGCGCTGCTCGCCGACCTCAACCCCGACGTGTTCGTGATGTTCGCCGACCGAAACGACGACGGTGACTTAGGGGTCGAATTCAGCGACGGACATGAGTCAGCGTTCGACTTCGACTGGTTGCGGGCACACTCCCACGAACCACACGAACTCGTCGCAACCGATGTTGTCGAGAACTTCCGCGCCGGTCACGAGCTTGATCACGTGCCTCTTCCCGAGCACGCCAGCGACGACCACCTACGACTACTCAAGTCGATCCAGCGTTGGGGCGTTGCCGTCGTCGACGACGTGCCCCTCGATGGTTCCGGCATCGAATTGTTGGCGACGCTCATAGGTCCGCTTCGTGCAGATGAAAGCGGAGCTATCCACGACCTGATTGTCGACTCCGACTTGGAGAGCAGCGATGGAATCGTTGAACCGCGCACCCACGGCGCCTGGCGCACCGATCCCGATGGCATCATGATTCTCCATTGCCTCGAAGCTGCGCCAACAGGAAGCGACCTCAGCCTCATCGACGGCTATGCGCTCGCACGCGATCTCCAAGACGATGACCCCGATGCCTTCGACTTGCTCAGCCAAACCAACGTGGCGTTTCGCTCACCTTACGACGAGCACTTCATTACTCATGCACCTGTTGTTTCGGTGGATCGGCAGCTTCGCGTGTCGGGCATCCGATTTGATGAGGCGGCGCGCGCGCCCCTCGACATCGAGCCGAGGCTTGTCGACCCGTACTACCGAGCGCTCATCAGCTTCACCAAGGAGGTGAGCAGTCCAGCCCGAACTGTCCAAATCGGCCTGCAACCGGGTCAAGCGCTCGTTGTCGATAACCATCGAGTGCTGATTGGAAGGGCCGCGGTTGGGTTTGGCCGCCGCCGGCACGAGCAGATGTGCAGCGTCGACCGAGATTGGTTCCACCGGACGCTCCGTGAGCTCGAGGCGAAGGCCCAACGAGATGCCGAGGCCGAACGGCACTTAGACGAAGGCGGCCTCTACACGTGAGCGCGAGTGAGGGCGAACTTCTCGGACAGATCGGGCTGCCTATGTGGGCTCGGGTAACTGGGGCACTTTGCCTCGGACTCCTGGCGCTGATCTTCATTGGGTCGATCGGTCGAGGAGATGCGGTCGAACCGTTACCCATTGCGATATTCGTGCTTCTTGCGCTCTTTTGCGCCAACGCCGCAGTGCGGTTCGCAAAAGGCTTGGGCGTTACGTTCTACGCCGATCGAGTGAACATTCGAAGTAGCCATCGCAATTGGACGTTTGCTCGTGACGATGTCGACTCTTTTGAACGCGGTCATCTGAGCCTGAGTGTGACGCCCAAGCTCAAGGTCACGATGGTCGATGGCACCACGAAGAACGTTGGACTTGATGGCCGCTTGTCCCGCAAAGACAGCTTCACCCATGTCCTCGCCGAGCTCAACCGATGGCTTGAGGACTGACACGTGAGGTAAAGCCCTGCTGACTCTGTTGGATAGAAGAGATGTCAAGCCGATTCGCAGCGCTAGCACAACGAGACTTTCGAACGCTTTGGATTGGTGGACTGTTCAGTTTCATGGGCATCCAGATGCAGTTCTTCCTGCGTGGCATCCTGGCGTGGGACCTCACCGAACGCAAAGACGCCCTCGGGCTGGTGTACTTCGTGTTTGGTGTAGCGCTGCTCATAGCCACCCCGCTCGGTGGTGTCGCAAGCGACCGTTTGCCAAAACGTGCAGTCATGTTGGTCAGCCAACTTGGAATCGTGGCATCTGCAATCGGCATGGGTGCCGCTGTGCTTACCGACCTCATCGAATTCTGGATGTTGCTTGTTGCATCTGTGCTCCAGGGAACAGCGTTTGGGTTCTTTGGTCCGGCCCGAGTCGCGATGGCACGCGACCTCGTCGGGCGCGAGAACGTCGGCAATGCGATCAGCTTGCAGTCGCTGGCCATGAACGGGACGCGAGTGTTTGCGCCGAGCCTCGCTGGAGCGCTGGTCGGATGGTCGGTGTTTGGCCTTGGCCCCACCTACGTTGTCGCCGCTGTCCTGGCGGTCCTCAGTTGGATCACCACCGCACAACTACCGAACCCGCCTGCAGCGCTCAGTGGTGCCGCTCGCCCCTTCGCTGATATCGCCGACGGCGTTCGATACGTGAGGTCGATCCCATCAATTCGCAACATCGTGATGACCGCCTTTGCGGTCTTGATGTTCGCCTTCAGCTACGTCAGCTTTATCCCCGCACTTGTCGAAGGAGAGTTCGGTCTCGAAGAACAACATGTCGGTTTGTTCACGTCGGCTAGCTCGGTGGGGGCACTCCTTGCGGGCTTTTGGGTCGCGGGTCTGGCCGATTCCCCGCGAGCTCAGATGATCATGACGCTGGCCGGCGTGCTGTTCGGGGTCATGGTCATCGCACTTGGTGTCGCACCAGGCTTTACTGTGGCGGTGATCGTTGCGGTCATTGCAGGCGCCGGCACCACGACATTTCAGACGCTGTCGAACACACTTGTGCTTCGCGATGCAGATGCCGAGTTTCAAGGCCGAGTCCAATCGATCATGCAGCTGGGCTTCGCTGGCTTCGGCATGACTGCACTGCCTTTGGGAGTGCTCGCCGAACAGATCGGATTACGTCCGACCCTGGTGATTATGGGCGCGGTGGCATCGATCGCTGTGCTCTCCTATGGTGCGGTCTCATTTCTTCGCGACGACGAACCGGTCGACATGTTGCGGGACTCGACCGTGGCATAGCAACACAGCGGCATAGCAACTCACTTGTCGTCTCGCATCGAGCGGGCAATAGTCAGGTATGGAACCTTGGCATCGCGAAGTGATCGAACTGCATGAGTTCTTTGAGGGGTACTTCCTCGGAACGCTGCCGGTGAATGACCTTGCACGAGTGGAGGACGCGCTCGATAGAGACTTTACGATTCTCGGCCCTGATGGTTCCGAGTCCGATCGAGCTGCCACGCTGGCAGCTATTGGCCAAGGCCACGATCACACGAAGAGCTTAAAGATCACCATCACCGAAGCACGTCTTTTGAGCGAAACCGACGAGCTCATCGCTGCGCGCTATATCGAGAACCACGAGTTAAGCACGGGGTCGAATCATCGATGGTCCACTGCGGTGTTTCGGCAGGACCCTGCTGGTCCGAACGGACTCCGCTGGCTCACGGTTCACGAAACCTGGGTGGCGGGAACCCGCGAGTAGGTTGTGACGCTCCTCACTACGCGCCTACTCGCACGCGTAGGTGGTCTTCACTCCGTTAGGTCGCACGATGATCTGGTAGCTGTCGCCAGCGCCACCGGTAATGGTGGTGGTCGTTGCGTTCTGGACAGTTCGTAACCACCCGCCATTGCGCCGGACGTTAACCGTGCCAAGTGCGGCGTCCCAGGTCAGGACGGCGTCCGCTCCTTGGGTGGAGAGCGCACACGGACCAGCAGGCGGTGGGGGAGGAGGAGTGTCAAGGGTTTCGCACGGGATGTCGGTTCGAACGCCGTCGATGCGCACACGAACGAAGTACTGCACCTGGTCGTTCGCTGCGCCGGCGATCGTTGTTGTAGTCACGCGACCTGGGGTGGAGTGCCAGCTTGCTCCTCGACGAATGACCGCCCGGCCGAGTCCATCACTCCAATCGAGGCGGAGGTCGTTGCCTACAACGGTTGCCGTGCACTCGTCTTCGTTCGGTGGCGGAGGAGGCGGTGGTGGTGGCGGCGTATTGCCACCGGCTCGCACAACGATGTAGTCGCGTCCGCCGACGAGCTCGACCGTGTTGTCTACGTCGTCGACCACTACAGGAGTGGTTCGAATTGTTGTTGTGCCATCGCCAAGTTCGCCGCCATCGTTACGGCCCCATGCGTAGATGGTGCCGTCGGCTTGAGCGGCCATGCCGTAGTCACGGCCAGATCCGATGGCCACCGCAGTGAGGACACCAACGCGAACGGGTGTCGACCGCTCGATGTCGGTCAAGTCGCCAATCTGACCAAGGTTGTTGCGGCCCCACGCCCAAACTCGTCCGGCGTTGTCGAGAGCAATGGTGTGGAACCCGAAGGCCTCGACATCGACGATGCCGGTAAGGCCTGCTACCTGTACAGGGCTGGTGCGCGAGGTAAAGGTCCCGTCGCCGAGCTGACCGTAGGTGTTGTCACCCCACGTCCAAACCGTTCCGTCGTTGCGAAGTGCGGCGCTATGAATACGGCCTGCAGTGATAACCGAAACATTGTTGATGTTGACGGCGACCGGTGCGGCGGTGGGCGTGTTGGTTCCGTCGCCGAGCTGGCCATTCGAGTTATTGCCCCAGGCGAGCATCGTGCCGTTCGTGCGCAAGGCAATCGAGTGTTCACGCCCGCCAGCCACCATGGCAACGTTGTTTGCACCAGTAACTGCGACAGGTATCGAGCGGTTGGTTGTTGTGCCGTCGCCGAGCTGACCAAATGCGTTGCGGCCCCACGCCCAAACATTGCCATTGCTCACTGCGAGCGAGTGGTAGTGGCCAGCGCCAACCGCGGTCACGTTTGTGAGGCTGTTGACGGCTACCGGCGTTGGTCGCTGCGTTGTGGTTCCGTCACCAATCTGACCCGAAACGTTCCAACCCCAGGCCGTAACCGTGCCGTTGCTTCGTGCAGCGAGGACATGATGGCGTCCGCCAGCGATATCGACGGTTGAGTTGGTCTGGGTCTGTACAGAGTCGGAACGGTAGGCCGTGGTGCCGTCGCCGAGCTGACCGAACGTGTTCACACCCCAGCCAGAAACGTCACCTGCTGCCGCACTTGCGATGCCTGGTTGAGCGACGATCAGACTGCACACAAGAGCCAGCGTCAACACGACCGCCGTCGTCGGTCGAGCACCAGGCCCAGTTTTGAGAGATGCGATCACGTAATGAAGAGTATGGGACCCGTCCGCTGACTACTAGTGATTTGAGTCGATACGCCTAGTTCAGGCGAGACCACAGTGCATCGATTTCAGGGTCATCGGGGTTGTTCGCTTCACGGAGCCGGGCCGCAATATCGAACCGTCCTCGGCCCGTAGCGACTTCGATCAGCAGCGACCGCTCGGCTGGGCTGGCGGGTAACAGGCTTCGGAGGTCGAGCAGCCGGCCCATCTTGTCGCTTCGATCGTCAGCCCATGATCGCATGAGGTTGTTGCAGACGCGGTTGACCGTTGCCTCCACGTCCATCTTCTGCATGGCCGACGACGGGATCATCGCTTGGGGCCCATAGATCGACTCGAACCGCTTCTGCACCCACCTCGAGTTCACCTCTATGCCACCAAACGCATCGATGAAGTGGTTGGCCGTCTCGGTTCCGACGATCACATGACCGGGAATTCCAACCAGTGACAGCGGCACACCGACTCGGGCGCCAACTTCCACGACGACTGCGGACAGCGTGATGGGCATACCGAGTCGGCGTTCGATCACCCGATCGAGAAACGAGTTGTCTTCGGCGTGGTAGTTCTCGACATCGCCCTGGAACCCGCCGCTACTGAAGAGCGCGTCGATGATGCTGCTTGTTGTTGGCTCGGCCACCGTGTCGGCCAGTTCGTCGAGCGCAAAGCGGCCGTTCTCGACCACGCCAGCACGACCCAGCAGCACGCTGCTGAGCATCAGCAGCCCATCACCAATCGATGACGGCTTTTCACTCAGCCATTCGGCGAGCTCTTCAGGCCGAACTGGGGCGGTCATCGAATCGTTCCAAGCACACCGTTTCTAGGCACACCGCGATGCTGCCACAACAATGCGCCCTGACCGGCGACTGACTAGCCGAACGTACCGTCGCTGTTGACCATGGTGAACGGGTTGAACGAAATCTCCCACTGCTCGCCGCTTGGCCCGGCGATGTAGCCGGAGTAGCCACCCCAGAACACTTTTTCGGGTGCCTTCAAAATGGTCACGCCGTGCTCGGCGAACCGCGCGAACAGCTGGTCGACCTCGGCCTCGGTGTTCACGTTGTACGCCATTGTGAAACCAGCTGGCGGGGCCACGGCAGCGCCGTGTTCTTCGGCGAACTTGGCTAATGGGTACAGGGCCATCTTGAACCCGTTCAACGAGTAGAAGGCGATGTTCGCGGCCTCTTCGTCGGACGCATCGTCGGGCGTCCACCCAAAGGCGGTGTTGTAGAACTGCCGCGATTCATCGAGGTCATTCACTGCAATGGTGAGGATGGAGAGGCGTTGGTCGAGCGGTTGAGAGTCCATGAATCGAACTGTAGACGCAGCCCCTGACAACGAACTTGGTTACCGGCGAGCTTCGATCAACCAGACCACAGCAGTTTGATCGCGCACCCCTTTTGGGGTGACACATGTCAACCACGCAAAGGCGCTTGAAGTTGATTGCCGATTGGTTGCGTTGGTAAAACTGTTAGGTATGGCGGCGGCCCTGACAACCATCTCCTGGCTCGCATGCCTCGTGGCGATACTTCCAACGCTCACGATGGTCATGGCGATCAAGTTCCAAGAGGACCGTGAGGGTAAGGCCGCGCTCGCAGCCGTCAACATTGTCGACGGCGTTTCGTACCTTCGCCGCTATCGGTTCCTCTTTGCCTCGTTGCCGATGGCGTTTCTCTTGTTGGCGTTGGTTGCCATTCCGACTGTCAATTGCCAGATCGCAGCTGCATGCGGACCAAACGACACCCATACCGGGCTATTCGTCATTGCGCTGACCGTTGGCCTCTTCGCCTGGTCGCTGAGCATCTCACTGCTCTACAACCGTTACTTCCACAGCATTGCTGAACGCCCGTTCCGAAATCTTGTTGGTGCCGAGAAGTGGATGCTGTTCGGCGTAAAAGTCTTGTCGGTGATCGCTCTGGCTGTCGCGTTTGTTGCCGCGACCTGATCGTTAGAACCGGTCGGTCAGCTCGCGAAAGCTCGTCAGCTCGATGAGCCGCGGATGCGGGTCGACAGTGACCTGTTCGTGGCTCCACGTATGGGCGTGAGGAATAAAGACTGCACCCAGCCCGACCTCTAACGCTGGCGCAATGTCGGATCGTGGCGAATTGCCGACCATCCACGTCGTCGCTATCTCGAGGCCGTGATCGGTGATGATCCGTTGATACTCGATCGGTGACTTCGTTTCGAGAATCTCGATCGCACTGAAGAAGCCGGCTAAGCCCGATCGATCAACCTTGTGCCGTTGTTCATCAAGGTTGCCCTTGGTGACCATGATGAGCCGCGCCCGTTCGGAAAGTGCGTCGAGTACTTCCACGACACCATCGAGCACGTCGAGACTGTCCCACTGCAGCGGACGAACGAGCTCGGCGACAAATGCTCTGTCAGTATCGGTTGCAGTCCTGCCGGTGAAGCGACCAACTCCCTCAACCAAACTCTTCTCGAACGTCTCGCGCCCATAGCCCCATCGCTCGATGCACTCGACCTGAAGTGCGTCGAGTTCGGGCTGCAGGTCGGTGACGCTTCGGTCAGGCAGCAGCCAACTGACGTATCGACGGTTGATGTCGTTGAAGACAACAATGTTCTCCCACAGCGTGTCGTCAGCGTCGACGAGCAGAGTGTTCACAGCGAGGACTCGGTGAGATCGCGGCGGGCGGCGAGCAACATGGAGAGCAGCACAAGCCCGTACACGAAGAAGCCAACACCGAAGGCAGTAACAGTCGTTTCGATGTTCCGATCGATGATCGAGCCCAGCACGGCACCGAGCAGAAACACTGCGGCACCAATGACCGAGGCGGCAGTCCCGGCCTGTTCGCCCATTGGTTGCATTGCCATACTTTGCAACAGCGGAGAGCTGCTGGCATTGAGTGCCGTAAGCATGGTCACCATTGCAAACCAACCCCAGAACTGTGGTACACCCTCGGCGCTGATCGACCAGAATACGTAGACGGCCGCCACCGCGATAAGGACGGCGGTCTGGGTCAAGACCACTGGGAAGGTCGAGAATCGCCGAACGAGACGTTCGACGACAAGGATTGTCAGTGCCATGAACACCGCGTTGGCTCCAAAGATCAACGCAAATTGCGCGTCGCGATCGTAGATATCGCCAATCAGGGTTGGTGAACTACCCAGCCACGGAAAGAACGAGCCATAGGTCATTACTGCTGCGATGGTGAAAAGCACCGTGTGTCTTGTTGTTACGACGACCCTGGCGGCTTGCGCGATCCGACCGAACTCCAACGGCAGCACGTTCGACGGCGCGAGAGTTTCGTCCACTCGGAGGAACCACACCGAGCCAATGGTTGCGAGAACCGCTGCCGCCAGAGTCGTCGTACGCCACGAACCCACCTGCAAGAGGATCTCGCCAAGCCCTGGGGCCAGGATTGGGACGATGAGAAACACCGCCAACGACAGCGACATGATTCGGGCCATGTCATCGCCGTCATAGGAATCCCGAGTCATCGCCAAGACCACGGTTCGAGGACCCGCTGCTGCAATCCCCCAAAGCACCCGACCGATAAGGAAGATCTCAAAAGTAGGAGCAAACGAGCTCAGCACCGCGCCGATGATTACTGCAATGAGCGACACATACATGACTGGCTTGCGTCCGAACCGGTCGGCAAACGGACCCCAGATAAGCGTGCCAATGCCCAAGGCGGCAAAGAACACGGTGATAGTCAGCGACACCGGCAACCCGTCGGCGGTCAGGCCATAGGCGTCTTCGATCTCATCGAACGCTGGCAGCACCGTGTCGATACTGATAGCGATCGTTGCGGTAATGAACGAGGCCAATGCGATGAACTCGCCACGGCTAAGGCCGTGGGCTGCTCTCGTCGAAGGAGGTGAATAGCTTTCGATCGCTCGACGCTACTGGCGCCACTGCCAGATGGGTTATGCAGATGGGTTACGCAGCTAGCCAAATCGAGTCGTCTTTGTCGACACGAGCCTCGTGTTCGACACACAACTCAACCCACAACTCGCGCTCGGCGAACGACTCGAACCGAAAGTCGCTGTCGTCGACACCCAGCTCGATTGCGGTGTGCATGGCGTCTACTCGTGCAAGGGAAATGTCCATGCAGAACACAGTAGAGATGGGGTGTGACAGTAACTTCTCGGCACTTCCGGCCGAGATCCGCGGAAGCCGACATGGTCGCTACGCGAGCTCCGCTCCCCGGTAACTTCTCGGCACTTCCTTGTTAATGGGGCCTGTCCCCGTGAACGTTTGTTAATGGGGCCTGTCCCCACAACCACGTTCGGTTCTCGTTGCTGACTAGTGGCTTTGCACCCGTATCTCGGTGATTGAGAAGGTGGCGTTGATCGGCGTTGGGTAATTGGCTGGGACTAGCGCTTCGCCTAGCCAGTGGCCATCTCGGCCAACTTCGTTTGTGCCGGCGAACGAGCCGCCAACGGCAGTGTTGATGATCAGCTTCATGGGAGCGCTTCGATGCATACCCTGGCCGAAGCTGTCGACCCGGCCGGTTCGGACGCTGACGGCTTCGCCGTCGAGTCGCCAGATGAGTAGCCCCGGTCGCCTCTCAACGGTGATGCTCAAACCGTCACCAGCGGCGGTCGCGGTGCTGCTCGCAGACCGGATGCGTTCATCCCACCAATGCACCGATAAGTGAAGCTCGTCGGGTTGCTGGGTACGAGTCTCGAGCATGTCGATCTCGTGAAACGCCGAGCTCTCGTAACCAGCGCATCGTCCCGGCGCCTCACATGCTTCGTCGTCGAGCAACCAAATCGCGGGCCACAATCCGTCGCCATCGGGGAGGGTCACCGTTGCCGAGAACGTTCCCCACTCGAAGCTGTCGCGGCTGATGACCATGCCCGAGTTGTACGGCAACTCGGTCACACTTGCAGGCGTCGAACGCGACGTCGTCGAAATGGAGATGCCGGAAGTGAAGATGACAGCATCGGGAACATACTGCTGCGCTTCTCGATTACCCCACGCGACAAGCCCCGCTGGCCGGTCGACTAGTTCGGTTGCCAGTAATGACGGATCGGCGGTTTGGGCCACCAACCAATTCGCCTCGTCGACCAGATCGACGATGTCTGGAAGGTGCGGTACATCCGAACGAGTTTCGAGTGCCTCCATTGTCTGCTGGCGCACCGCAGCCGAACCATGAACAGCGCTCGTGTCGAATAGGGGCCGCCGCTGCATGGCTGCGGTTGGATCGTCATGCACCGTGATGATCGTGCCGTACTCGCCTAGCGAGTCAGGCGTGTCGGATCGTGTAAACGACAAGCCCAGTTCTTCGAGTCCCAACGCAACACGATCGGCCAGGTTTGGAAGACCTGAAAGGTCGAGCTCTCGATCAGGGCCACGAAGATCTTGAACATCGACAACAGCGAGTGCTGCTTGATCAGAAAGCCATTCGAGCCGGTGCCCTTGTGGCCCGTACGGGTCGAGAGTTGGCGCTTCGACACGGGCAATCGCTTCAGGAACTGTCGCTTCGGGAACTGTCACTTCAGAAAGCACTGGAGCATCGACGACAGGTGGTGGGCTCAACTCGGTCCGCGATGGAGAAGCGTCAGGGGTTGGATCCGCCGACGAGCAGGCGCCGACGAGCACGGCCAGGGCGAAGACGACGGCACAGGTTGTGACGGTCTGGCGGCGAGATTGCACATGCTTCTCTTCGGTTGTTCACAAACAATCACTGAGCAATAAGGTGAGTGAATCGCGGGACAGGGGCACCATGACATTGACAGCGAAGCAACAAGAGCTGTGCGACACGAACGAAACAGATTTCTCCGATCTGTCTGCGCTGTTTCTAAATTGCACCCTGAAGCGATCACCGGAGCTGTCGCACACACGCGGCCTCATCGATATCTCGGCCGCGATTATGGAAGCCAACGGCGTCTCGACCGAGGTTGTTCGCCCCATCGATCTCGACATCGCCACAGGCGTATGGCCCGACATGGCCGAACACGGTTGGGACAACGACGATTGGCCCGCGCTCTTCGACAAGGTCATGGCCGCCGAGATTTTGGTGCTCGGCTCGGCGATTTGGTTGGGTGAGAAGACGTCTATCTGCACCCAGGTGATCGAGCGTCTCTACGGCAACTCATCACAACTCAACGATGCCGGGCAGTACGCCTACTACGGACGGGTTGGTGGCTGCCTAATCACCGGCAACGAGGATGGTGCGAAGCACGCTGCTATGAACATCCTCTACTCCCTGCAACATCTTGGCTACACGATTCCACCGCAGGCAGACGCCGCGTGGCTCGGCGAAGCTGGCCCTGGCCCGTCCTACCTCGACGAGGGTTCGGGCGGACCAGCGAACGACTTCACGAATCGCAACACGACGTTCATGACCTGGAACTTGCTCCACGCAGCGCGCATGCTGAAAGACGCGGGCGGCGTCCCCGTACATGGCAACCAACGGTCCAGCTGGGACGCTGGCTGCCGGTTTGACTTCCCGAACCCGGAGTATCGCTAACCGAACCCGATGTAGCTACTCGTCACCGTGGTCATCATCACCGTGATCGTCGCCATGGTCATCGCCCTTGTCGTCATCATGGCCCTTGTCCTCACCATGATCATCGCCGTGCTTATCCTTGCCAGCATCAGCGTCGTAGGACGCTGCGGTGGCTGCACCAAATCCGGCGAGGATGGTCAGGGCGAACACGAGGCCAGCAATCGTGGCCTTCAAACCAAGCTTTGGGCCTGGTTCAGCGGGGGGTGGGGTTCCAGCCATTGGGCTACTCCTGTAAGAAACGATCTACCCATAAACGCTACCAGGGCCTGCGTACCCTGAGAGAAACTCTCAAGGCATGCAGACCCGGTGCATGAACGTCGTTGTTCTGGTGTGTATTCGCCCTCGGACTTGCGAGAGCGCTCGCTATGCGACGGTTACTAAGACCTTGTGGGCCACGGACTTCGCCTCGCCGTTGGTATCGACGTAGTCGATATTGACGACCACGGTGTAGTCACCAGCAGTGATCAGCTCGGGGTCGAACCAAACCCGGGCCACGTCAGCTTCACCTGCGTGCAGTACCTGATCGTGGTGGAGGCTGGTGAACGTCTCTTGTGGGTGGTAGACGGGCATGTCATCGGAGCTCACGCTCATCTGCATGTCGGTGTTGGTGGGGGCGAGGCCCTTGTAGTCGAGGTCGATCCAGTTCTTTGCCGGTGCATCGACGTCGGTTCCAACGCTGACCGCCTCGGTCAGAATGGCGAAGTCCTCACCTTCGTATTGCTTGTTGGTGAGCACGAGCTTGAACGGTGAGCTCTGACGTTCGCCAGCCTCGTTGTCCCACGAGATGTTGACAACGGCGTACTTGGCGCCTGCCGATGTGGTGGTCAGCTTCACGGCAGTGAAGTCGATCTCGCTTTTCGACAGGTCAGAGTCAACGCCGAGACGCGATGAGTTGGTGTTGCTTGGGTATGTCACTTCAAGGCCTTCGGAAAGGTCCGAGAGTTGCACCGACACGTTCGCAAGGTGGCCGTCCGCAGTCCACATGAGGTTGACCCACTCCGAGGAACCCTGTGACCAGTTCATCTCTTGTTCGGAAAGCAGCACCGGTACGACAACTGCATCGGCGCTCGGGCCTTCGATCTCGCAGCTGATCGCGTTTTCTGCGTTCGAGCAGGTGTCGTCCTGCCATGAGCCGTCGACGGTGTCGACCCCAGGTCCTCCATCGAGAGTGTCCTCATCGGGCCCACCGTTGATGATGTCGTTGCCCGCACCGCCGAAGATCGTGTCGTTCTGTGAATTGCCGAAGATCGTGTCGTCGCCGGCACCGCCGTCGATGGTGTCCATGTCGGAACCACCGCGGATGGTGTCGTTGCCCGAGCCTCCAAAGATCGTGTCGTTCTGCGAGTTGCCCGAAATCGTGTCGTTGCCGGCACCACCGCAAATGACATCGGCACCAGATCCGCCAACGATGGTGTCGTTGCCGCCCAAGCCAAGAATCACGTCGGCCTGCCATGTGCCGTAGATGACGTCGTCACCCTCGGTGCCAATAATGGTTGGCTCAAGACCGTTACACAGGTCCGTACTTTCTTGTGCTGCGGCGGGAGACGCCAGGACCGATGCAATCAGGGTTCCGCCAAGAAGGGCGGAGGTAAGCGGTTTCTTCATGAAACCAACTACGGCGAGAACCCCAAAAAACTTGATTAGGCCATTAGGCCCTGCAACGTTCGCCGTACAACTTGAGCACCTCGTCCCTCAACGCCTGGGAATCAGCCATCGTGGCCGTGAACTCGTCGTAGGCAGGTCGGCTTAGGCCGGTCTCGGTCAGGGCCTCATCGAGGGCAATGTCCAGGTCGCTGAGATCTGAGAAGGTGCGCCGTTGTAATTCGCAAACCCAGCGGGCTTGAAAGGCAACGAGATCTCCGTTCTCCGCGACGATTGGGTCGGAAGGAGGCTCGGTAGTCTCTGCGACCGCCTCTGTTGTCGCTGTCGTCGTTGGCGAGTCAGCAAAAGGGAGCTCGGGCGGAGGGGCTGGATCTCCACACGCAGACAGCAGGAGGACGAACAGCATTGTTAGAGCAAAACGACGCATAGAGATATGTCGGCCAAAGCAACACGGAGCTAAATGCAGCCGCTCCGGCAAATTTTGTGCAGTTGTCCACACGCGAGGTGGTGAAGTGCACAAATGATTCGAAAGGGGGCTAGTTGTTCTCGGGGAGATGGGCCTTTCGCGCTCCGCCTTGCCAGTCTTCGAAGGCCGGGTCGTCGGTGAGCTCACCAAAGACTCGGAGCTGAGGTGTCTCTCGCAGCGACCGTTTCATCTCGGCGAAGCCGGGATACGCGGCCAGCATCGTGACCGCGTTCCACAGTGGTACGGCATCGGCATCATCGGGAACGCGGCTGATTACCGGCCCGAAGAACGACAGACCGTCTGGGGGCCGGAACGTGATTATGGGTGTGCCCACATCGCGCCCGGTTCGAGACAGGGCAAGCTCGGTTTCCTCGTTGACAACCGCGTCCCACGACTCGTCATCGGCGGCTGTGGCGTAGGAGGTTGGCAGCCCCGCTCGCTCGAGCGCTCCTTCGATCATCTCGACCGATCCGAGGGCCAGCCGATACGCCTCGTTTGGCTCAGCATCAAATGTCGAACCGCTCAGCTCGGCATACAGCGCCCCAATCGGATCGTTGCCAAGGTCTTTACGAACAGCAGCACAGACGCGAAGCATGCGAAGGCCCGCTGTGTGGCCGTGTTCGTACTCGGGCGGAAACTCGGTGGCGTAGTCCTTGTCCTTGTTGAGAATTCGTAGCGAGATGAACCGCCAGTCGACCGAGTAGTCGGTTTGCTCTTGCACTTTCACGATCCAACGCGAGGTGATCCACGCGAATGGGCAAACCGGGTCGAAGAAGAACTCGATGTCAAAGGCCATGGTCTCTGTCTATCGCACGCCCTGGAAGAACGACGGCGCGAAGACAGGGGGTAAAGCACCGCCTGGATTGAGCCGTTACTTCGGTGTAGGCATCGGCGAACTCAACAAGGGTCAATTTCTATGAACGGGCTATCAGGCTTCGTAAAAATTATCGTCGCAATGGTGATCATCTTCGCGGCTGCTACCGGTACCGAGGTGGTTGATGTTGTCGAGTTGACCGACGAGGCGGTAGTCAAGGCGCAGAGCTACTTCAACACCGTCGAAGTCGAGGGTGACGAGACCGACTTGTTCGATGACTCGGTTGAACGCGAAGAGTTTGCTCGCGCGTCGGACAAGGCGCCGTCGGGCATTGCCTTCACCGACGAGTCAACCTTCGACGCAACGAAAGCTGTAGATCCCGAGGGCTAGTCGTCTAGGCCGGGCAACATCGCAACCCAAGTCGGGCCACCAGTGCCGGTTCTTTCGGGCACGTTGAACCACTCGTAGCCAAACGCTTCAGCGAAGACGTTTTCGGGCAACTTGAGGAAGAAGCTGTCGGGTCCGACCTGGCTGCGATGGGTCATGATCGATTCGCGCTTCTTGTCGATGACCGCCCGCACGTCCATCTCGTAGGAGATGTCCTCCGCGGCAGTCCCGAAGGTCTCGGTATCGACCTCGGGTTCGTCGATGTCGACATCAGAGTTCGGGTCGGCGGCCATCTCCATCATGGCTTTCACCCGGTCACGATTGATCGTCGCTTCATACACGTTCTCGATGCCGAGAACCTTGGCCGCCTCCAGGCCAACCGAGTGCACCCGAAGATGGTCTGGGTGTCCGTATCCGCCATGGTCGTCGTAGATCGTCAACACATCAGCGTTCACATCTTCCAAGATGGCGACCATGCGTCCAACCGCCTCGTCGTGGTCGGCCTGCCAGAAGCACGCCGGGTTGTCGTTGGCGGGTTCACCCATCATCCCCGAGTCCTCGTAGCCGAGGAACCGAGGAGCCTCGGCACCTAGCACGGCACACGAGGTAGCCAGCTCGACTACTCGGCGCTCCCACAGCGGTTCGCCCTCGTCTAGCACGCCCTCTTGCGGCTCACCTTCTTCGCCGCGGGTGGCACACACGAGAACGACGCGATGGCCAGCGGCAGCTGCAGTTGCCATGAGACCACCGGTGCTGATGGCCTCGTCGTCGGGGTGCGCGTGGAAGCAAACAAGTGTGGCCATTAGGTGGGGGTTCCGTTTCGTGCGGCTTCGAGCTGGCTGACGAGTCGAGCTTCGTGTTCGGGGTCGGCGGTGCCGTCATGGTCGAGCATCGCGGCAAGCCTCGCAATGGCGCTCGCCTCATCGTCGAACCGACGCTTTGCCTCTTTAGTGGGAAGGCTCTTGCGCACCGTCCGGCGTTTCGTCCTGGTCACCAACATGGCGGCACGTTCCGGAGAAAGGTTGTAGCGGGCCGCGACGTGGGGAAGCAACGTCGCGTAGCGCTTCTGGTCGCGGCGTTGCAGCAAGACCACCCCGATGATGGTTGCAATGAACAGGAGAATGAAGCCAACGATGACCACACCGGTCACGATTGCTCCACCTTCGGTTTCGGCGAGGCTGAGGGAGCCGTTCCAGGCCGCGTGGCTCGCAATGGCCAAGCCCAGACCCCACAGAGCCGTCCATAGCGACTTGCGCGCTCGCACAGCCATGCCGATTGCCAGACCGGTCCATGCCGTGAACAGGGGATGGGCAAACGGCGTAAAGATCGCACGACCGATGAACGTTTCCAACAACAGCTCTTGTTCGTCAGCCAGGTAGAAGTAGCTCACGTCCTCGATGACGGCGAACCCAAGGCCAGCCCAACCGGCATACACCAGGCCATCCATGATGCCGTCGACTTCTTTGCGACGAACCATCCACACGATGGCTCCGGCCTTGGTGATCTCCTCGATGAGCGGAGCTGATACGACAGCAGCGAGAACCTCAGAGCCGGTGATGGTGGCGAAGATGGTGTTCACGACGAGCGAGATTATGCCAGCCACAAACGCTCCCCAGAGAAAGGTGTGTAGACGCGAGCTCCATGGTTCTGGCTCGAGTCGATCCATCCAGATCAGCACCGGACCCACAATGAGCATGGGTACGAGGCCGAGGGCAACCGTCTTTGGGTTTGTGAACAGTGCGATTGCGAGCAGCGCAAGGCTTGGTACTGCTGCGAGGATCACCGGGATGCTCAAGAACGACGGCAGCCGTGGTTTCTTCTCTGCGACCTGCACCTGGGCGTTCGCCGGACTGATGTGGGCGGTCCAGGCTCGTCCGTCGTACCAACGCCAGACGGCCTGGGACCACGGGTCGCCATACCAGCCCGCAGGTTGGGAGACCGGCGGCGGGGGCGTTGGAGCTGGGACTGGCTGATCAGCCCAATGAGGAGAAGGAGTTGTCATAGCAGCGTCCTGGCGACGTTAGCCCGAGAACGCCGTCGAACTCACTCCATGCAGCCGATTCACCGACGTGTCGGCCGAGATGGTGCTTCGCTGATCGTGTCGGTCCAGTCTTGAAGACAATCAGAGAGGCTTAACGCTGGTGCATAATGCCAACCCTGCACCACACGGAAGCCAAGGGTTCGAACGTGCGACAAGTGCTCTTCGTTCTCGACGCCTTCAGCGACAACCGAGAGATCCAGGTCGTTAGCTAACGAGACGACCGCTTCTGCGATCGCTCGTTCACTAGCGTTGTTGCCGAGCTTGGTGATGAAGCTTCGATCCACTTTCACCGTGGAGATGGGCAGGTCACGCAGGTGGGCAAGCGACGAGTAGCCGGTGCCAAAGTCGTCTAGCGAGAGCCGGAAGCCGAGCTCGTTGAGTTCGACCAACGTCTTCAGACTGTCGATACCTACATCAAAGGCGGCGCTCTCGGTGATTTCGATAGTGATCAGAGCCGGTGTTATGCCCGCGTTCTCGACCGCTTCGGAGATGAAGCCGACGAACTCAGGGTGGGTGAGGCTGACCGACGAGAAATTGCATGCGACATACGGTGGGCGGTCGGGGTTGATTCGGGCAAGCATTTCCGCGGCTTGGCACGAGAGGACGAACGCGGCGCGATCGAGGTCCCACATGAGGCCGGTGTTCGAGATGGCGTCAATGAATTGACCCGGACCAATGAGGTCCCCTTCTCGCGTCCGAATTCGGGCCAACGCTTCATAGCCCGTCGTTTTCCCGGTGTGCGCCATCACCAACGGCTGAAAATGCATGATCAGCCGACCCTCGTTGAGGGCATCGCGAAGGATCCGTCGTTGTCGATCTTCGGTGCTCACGACCTCAGCGAGTGCCGCGTCGAAGAGCTCGACACGGTTTCGACCGCGGTTCTTCGCGGAGTACAGGGCAATGTCTGCCTGCTGTAAGAGCTCATCGGCGTCGAGCTCACCAGCTTGGGCTAAGGCCACACCAATGGAGGTGGTCACGTCGAAGCGATCGTCGCCAAATTCGTACGCATGAGCAAGTGCGATACGACAACGCTCGGCGATTGCTCGAGCTTCGACGAGATCTTCGATGCCAACGAGCAGAGCGACGAATTCATCGCCGCCCTGGCGAACCAGAAGATCGTCGTTGCCAAGCTCGTGTCGAAGTCGTTCGGCGGCCACGCGGACGAGTTGATCGCCTGCCCGGTGGCCATAGTTGTCATTGACGAGCTTGAAGTTGTCGAGGTCGATAAAGCACGCTGCCACAGGCACCTGTTCAGAACTGCTGGCGAGCTCTGTCAGTCGCTGTTCGAGTTGGCGACGGTTCGCGAGACCCGTTAGCTGGTCGTGAAGTGCTTGGGTTCGGAGTTCTTCGGCAGCGAGCTGTTCGGTGGTGACGTCATGGAAGACAAACACCTTGCCCATAGCGTCCTCACCGTCGGCGTTGACGGCGTGCTGGGTGGCGGTGACGTGAAGGAGCTCACCCGTATTGGTGACAACCGGACACACGATCTCATCTTCATGGCGTTCCTCCAGTGGCGTGTAGCTCTGGCCTTGTGAGGTGAGAAGCGTGAAGTCACTCGCCGAGAGCTGAGCTGGCGGTGTGTCGAGGTCGATGCTGAACATTGCCCGGGCGATCTCGTTTGCCACGATCACGGTGCCGAAGCGGTCGGTGGCAACGATCCCATCGCGCAAGCTATCGATGATGGCGCGGGAGAAGCGGCGGGCAGTGTCAACTTGGGCGGCCAGCTCACCGTCATATTGCGCGTCTCGAAGGCTCAGGACGATGCCGTCGATCGTCGAATTCGAGGAGTGATCGACGCCCGTGATCTCGACAGGAACATAGGACCCGGCGCCGGATCTGATGCGCACAACGATGCGGGTGATTGCAAGTCCCTGCGAAATTCGCACGACCGAGTCGAGCGCCTTCGCGAGATCGTCGGGATGGACAAGGTCTGCCGCTGATTCGCCCACGAGTTCTGAGGGAGTCAGGTTCAGCAGAGAGGTCACTCCGATGCTTACCCACCTGATGCTCAGGTCTGACCGCAGCACGAATACCGGATCGCGGAGGCCCTGAAGGACCGACTCATAGAAGTCCGCATCCGTGGCACTTGCGGTTAGCTCACTCGCAACAATTCGCGCTAGTGCATGCATGACGTCTGGAAGGGGCTCGGCGTCGCAAAAGGCGGTGAGCGATGCAACGAGCTCACCGTCGCCATCGGTGATCGGTGTAGCAAACGAGTGTGTGTCATGGATGCTCGTGAGGCGTTGACCCGAGTCCGCCAACGCAAGCAAGCCGACTTCGGCCGCTGTCAATTCTCGTGGCATCAACACGCCTACGGTCGAGCTGGTTGCGGCAACGTACACGTGACCGTCATTGAAGATCACGACCTCCGCGCCTCCGACGGCGATCGCAGAAGCTGCGCGAACAGCCTCTTGAACGATTGGGTTTCGAGATAGCGCTGAACGGGCCGCCTCGCGCCGCATGAGTGTTTCGGTCGCCACATCCCTCTATCGGCTAAGTGGCTGTCGAAATTGAGATGCGATTGTCAACGCACTTGTCGGCCAGCGACCCAGACTGCGCCGATGTCTCGTCGACCTCCCAGGCGGACGAGCCTTTCAAATCGCCGGCTTGTGGTGTCGTGGCCAGGCAGGGTGTCGATGCCTGCCATCGATACAGCCACAGCATCAAATTGTCGTCCGGGTGCGAGCAGTCCAAGTGGTGCGTCGAGTACTTCCGCGCCACCAAGGGTTGCGAGGTAGAACGCAGTTGTTGCGTCGATGCGGCTGTTGTCGACACCGCGCTCGCTGGCAGGCAAGCGCTGATCGACTCCGTTTTCGAGATGACGCGATACGTCGACCGCTCGGGCGGCCTGCGCAATCAGCGACGCGCTTGGACCCCCGGCGATGTCGGTGCCGAGGCCAACGCGCACTCCGGCATCGAGCGCTCGGCGGGTGGGGAACACGGCGTCGCCGAAGTACACGTTGCTCAACGGACAGTGCGCAACTCCAGCACCACGTTCAGCGATGAGGGCAAGGTCGTCATCTCCGAGCAGACATCCATGGGCAAGCACCGTCGACTCGCGAAGCAACCCAATGCGATCGAGCGATGTCGTGTCGCTCACCCCGTGCCGGTCGAGCACATAGCCGTGCTCCCAGTCATTCTCCGAGCAGTGAGTCTGGATGAGGTAGCCGGTTTCGGCCGCGAGCTTGGCCAGCCCCTCGAGCAGTTCGTCGGTACAAGCTGGGATGAAGCGCGGGGTGATGATCGGAGCGACGAGCGAGTGCGGGTCGTCGAGCGCGGTGATGGCGTCGATCGACTCTCGGCTGGCCGCGAGCCCGACCTCGGCAGATTCATCGCGGTAGTAGTCGGGCGTGCCTTCCGGGTGATCCATGGCGGTCCGGCCCACCCAGGCCCGTTGACCGTGGCGGATGCATGTCTCGGCCAGCGCAGTTGTGGCGGCGACATGCACGCTGCCGTAGTAGACCGCGGTGGTCGTGCCGTTGGCGAGAAGAGCCGGAACCATGTCACCCCACACCTCCTGGGCATAGGCGGTGTCGGCACACTTCGCTTCGATTGGGAACGTGTACTCGAAGAGCCACTCGTCGAGCGGAACGTCGTACCCGGTGCCGAGCTGGGGCCACTGCGGTGCGTGAATGTGCAGGTCGATTAAGCCCGGAATGAGCACCGTGTTTGCTTCGAGTGTGACATCGATGCGGCCTTCGAAGTGGGCTGCGGGCGTGATCGAGCTGATCTCTCCAGCGTCAACTGCAATTACCACGTCGTCGAGGTATTCGAATTCGTGACGGTTGGGCGTCTGGAATACGGAGGCGCGTATGTGCAGAGTCACGTTACGCAGTCTGCCACCCACCGGTATTTAGCGGGTGGCATTGTCATGCTCGGCGAACGTGATCTACGCCGCGGGTTGAGATCGCTTAGATGACCACTGGTCGACGAACGCATCGATGTGAACTGGGCGACCGAGGAGATAGCCCTGGCCCCGATTGCAGCCAACGGCCAGCAGTGCTTGCTGTTGTTCGGTCGTTTCGATGCCTTCGGCGACGATTTCGATGTTGAGCACATCAGCCAGGTTCGATAGAACTGCGGCGATGCTCTTGGCCGGGTCGCCCTGGCCGAGTTCGTCGAGGAAGAGCCGATCAATCTTAAAGAGGTCCACGGGAAGCGTTTGTAGCTCAGCTAGCGATATCGACCCCATACCGAAGTTGTCGAGGCCGATCTGTGTGCCGGTTCGTCGGATCTTCTCGAAGACCGATTGCATCTTCGGGTTTGCACCGATCATCGTCTGTTCGTTGACCTCCAACGTCACCCTTACGTGCGTCAACTCGTCCAGATGCTCGAGATGCGTGATGAGGCTTGGGTCTAGCAATTGAGCGTCCGACATGTTCAGCCGAATGACGAAGGGCCGCTCCCTCGGGATGCATACAGCGAGTTGCTCAGCGGCTGAGAAGACGGTGTTCAGCAGTTCGGGAAGCAACCCAAATCGTTCTAGATCCTCGATGAATTCGGAGGCCGCGATCAATCCGCGGTTCGGGTGGTTCCATCGGAGCAGTGCTTCGGCACCGACAACTACGTTGTGGAGCAGGTCGAACTCGGGTTGGAAGTGGACCTCTAGTTCGCCGTTGGCGATCGCAGCCTCGAGCGCAGTTCTGCGCTCGTCATCACGATGCCATTGCAAGTGCATTGCTTCGTCGAACTGAATGATGGTCGTACCCTTTCTTGCCTTTGCTTCGTACATCGCCGTGTCGGCGAGGCGGAACAGTTCGGGGGCAGTCCGGGGGTTGGCGGGGGTCGACACGGTAAATCCCGCACTCAGTTCGAGATCGAAGGTGTACCCGTCGGCCTCCACCTGGCCAGCCGCAGCGTGGATCACGGAATGAAGGACTTCAGTGGGTCGGGCACTGTCGATGAGAACGATGCAAAATTCGTCACCACCTAGCCGGCCGATGAGTGCGTCGGCGGGCGCGGCAGAAACCAGCTGGTGGGCCACACGAGTGAGAGCTCGATCGCCGCCCTCATGTCCGAACTGATCGTTGACGAGCTTGAAGTCATCGAGGTCGACGGCCATCACCGCGAGGTCTCGTGCGTCGTCGAGTGCAGTCGACATGTCCTCAGACAGCGCAGCTCGGTTCAGGAGTCCGGTTAACGGATCGGTGCGTGCGAGCTTCCCCAGCGCGCTGAGGTATCGGCCGATCAACCCGGCGCCGAGGCCAAGTAGCAAAATGCCAACGAGACCCAAGGTGGTGGCGAGCAATGCGTAGCCGCGCCTGCTCGATCTGATGCCTTGAAGGAAATCGTCTTCGGGAGCGTCGACAACCAGCAGCTGACCTCCACCAGCGCCGACGCGTCTGCCGACAACTACGCGTGACACTTCGCCTTCGACCCGAACGGGCGCAAGTTCGCCGGCACCGGGTTCGCTTGCATTGGCCAGAAGTCGGTCGATCGCAAGGTCACCCCTGCCGTCGTCGAGCAGCTGAGTTGTTCCTGCCACGAGTTCGCCATCGGCGTTGATGACCGCGGCGCCGCCGTTGACACTCGGCTGGCGTTGTGTGAGGAACTCCTGCAGATCTGTCAAGCGAATGTCGACACCAACAACTGCCACGCTCGAGCCCGTTTCGTCACGAACTGGGACGCTGTAGGTGATACCAGGTTCGTTGCTCGTGAAGAAGACATAGGGTTCGGTCCAGTGCTCGTCAGCGCGTTGAACGCCCGAGTACCAGGGGCGGCTTCGCGGGTCAAAAGTGTCGTTCGCAAGCGCGAACGAATCAACGGTTCCGCCCCCAGGCTTGATGATCTCCACGTTGACCGATCTCTGCCGGTTGGTGACCTCGATGGTCTTGACCCGAAACCCATCCGAGCCGATCTCTATCTCTCGCCTGACGTCGATGAAACTGCCATCGGGATACCCAACGAAAGTGCCGTCGACGTTTGGCTGCGATTCGGTGAGGTTCCGCAGAAGATCGATGATGGCATCTTCGGACAGCTCACGTTCGAGCGAGCCGGCCACGACGTGAGCCACCGACTCGGGCCCGGCGAAGTAACCGTTGGTGACCGCCGCCGATTCGGCAGCGATGGCTTCGACCACGTCAGACACCTCCGCCCGCTCGTCTGCGCTATCTCGCAGGCCGGTGGCCATGGCGACCAAGCCCGCTATCAACAGCATCGCGACGGCTAAGGCTGCGGCTGCAGCTAGAGGTAACGCCCTCGATCCCGCTCGTAGTGTGGTCATGATCCTCGCCGGACAAATTCCGCCAGTCCCGTCACTGCCGGAACGAACCTATCGACCCCAATATTAGGGTCCTTAATCGCTATAGATGCGACCTCTCAAAATTGCGGTGGTGCCTACGAATCACGATCTATCTCGGATCTAGCCCCTAGACACACGCTTTTGGGCGAAGCCCTAGGGTGGGCCTCTCGGCCAGGCCACACAGGCCACCTTCAGAAGAGCGGACCCAGAACATGACAACACCTTTGGACATCCCAGCGGCCCTTGCAGCGCCGTCTCGCTCGACGCTGCTCCTGTTGGAGTCGCGGATTCCGGCTCGCCTGAGTTGGGTTGGCACAACCGGCGAACCCTACGTCGCGCCGATGTGGTTCGAGTGGAGCGAGAACGAACTTCTTCTCTCGACCTTCGCTCAGGCCAAGAAGGTGGCTGATTTGGAAACGGGTACTTCGGTGATGGTCACGATCGACACCGAGACCTTTCCCTACCGAAGTGTCCGCATTAGAGGAACGGTCAACCTCGAACGGACCGATGGCCTCACCGACTCGTATCGCCGTTGTGCCACTCGCTACCTCGGTCCGACTCTGGGACAGACATGGTGCGAGGAGCTGGGTGACGCCGCTCAGGTTTTGATTCGGGTGCATCCCATCTGGGCGTCGGCTTCCGATATGGCGGCAGGCTCTTTCCTCGGGAGCGCCGAGGAGTAGTTCTACAGCTCAGGCGTCTACGCAGGTGCTTTGACCAACGCTGCCATGAGGCCCTTGACGATGGCCGAAGGCTCGACAGACGTACCTGCTCGATTGATGAGCACGGCACCTTCTAGGGCTGAGAGAATCCCGACCCCGACTAACGCTGGATCTATTTCACCGGTCAACTCTCCAGCATCAAGTCCAGCCTGTACCTCGGCGGTTAACCACGCGGACTGCGTAGCGAAGAAGCGTTCGACACACTGTTGCGAGACCTCGCCAACCGCTCCCCATTCCATCGCGATTGTTCCGCATGGGCACATGAGACCGTCGTTCGCGCTGACGTCGAACAACTTCGCGTAGGCCCCGATTCGGTCGGCCACACTCCCCGGTGGAATCGCCTCCACCTGGTCGTCGAACCGCTCGCAATAATCGGTCAACACCGCTGCGACGAGGTCGTCTTTGCGAGCGAAATGGTAATGGATCGACGCCTTGGTCACCTCGACAGTTTCTGCAAGGTCGGCGTAGCTAAAGTCGCTAACGCCGACGTCTTGGATGAGATGTTGGGCCGCCACAATCAGCTCTTCCTTGATCGGACGTCCAGATGGTTGTGCCATGTGTGAGGCTCCTCGAACGTTCAAGTCTACTAAGCCGGTGCCGCAGGATTCCTACGTCATGTCGAGGATGGGAGCTCGATTCGCATCCCGACGGCGAGTGGGGTGACCCGGCCGTCGGGCATCGCTGCATCGAGTGCAGCTACTGCACGCCACCCAGTGCAATGACCGGGGAGCAGCACAGCAACGTCGGCGTTCGCGAGGTCATCGACAGTGGCCCCAATGATCTTCTCGTTTCCACCCGACAAGTGAAATCCTCCGCACAGGGCGTAGATCGGCTGACCGAATCGGTCGGCTGCGTCGCGTTGGACGTTGACGATTCCGGCGTGGGAGCACGCCGAGAACACCACTGGACCTAGACCCGCTACATCGACGGCCAGGTAACGCTCGTCGAGGAGCTGCGGATCTGGCTCCCAGGGTTGGTCGTCGCCAAGGCGTCGCATGTGTCCGGGAAATCCGAGCTCGTAGTCGGTCCGGCGAGCAATCTCGTCGCTGACGTAGAACATGTCGTCCAGTATCAGCTGCTCCTCGGTTGTTACTACGACGTCGCCGCCTGCCTCGGTTAACTCTTCGCGAGTCGGGATCGGCTTTATGGGGAACAGGCTTCCGTCGGGAAGTGGTAGCGCCCGTTGATGCCACATCTCTGGGTGGCAGTAGACGGGTACGCGCTTGTCGCTCGTCCCTCGAATCTGTCGAAGCGCCGCGGGAAGGCCGCCAGCGTGGTCCCAGTGGCCGTGCGAGAGCACAACCGCATCGGTCTGTGGCAGGTCGAGATCGAGCCGATCGGAGTTGTAGTCGATGGATGCGGCCGCTGGTCCAGCATCGAATAGGACTCGGCGCGTCGTCGCGCCGCGGCGGGCAGTTACGACCAGTGACAATCCGTGGTTGGCACAACAGTGTCCATCGCCGCTGAGTTCAGCGTGACCAGCGTTGCGGGCTCGCTGCCACTCGCTTGTAATGCCCGGAGCAACGCTCGACAGGGCGTCGGAGTGATTGTCGACGAGCACATCGATAGTCAGGCTGTCAACAGGGGCGAGTTGTTTCATGTTTTGAACCGCTTTCGTGAGGTGTGCGACGGTGCACACCGTGGGCGAGATGAGAGTGGCGAGGCCGCGGGCGAAGTCGACCCCGCCAGATCTCAATTTTCTGATCGCGAGGATCTACACGGTCTAACCAACTACGGCTTCAGCCAACTGCTTGGCCAAGCCTGGCGCACTGGCCGGGTTCTGGCCGGTGAGCAGGTTGCCGTCGACGACGATGTTGACATCCCAGTTGTTCTCCGAAGATGAGTAGTTCGCACCCCGCATCTGAAGGTCATCCTCAAGCGAGAAGAGAAGATGGCGGAGCAGGTCAAGTTCGATGTCCTCATCGTTCTTGAAGCCGGTGAGATTCACGCCTTTCACCAACGGGGTTCCATCGGGCTTCTTCGCGTCGCGTAGAACCGCCGGCCCGTGGCAGACCATCGCCATGGGCTTCTCGTCAGCGTAGAACTGCTCGAGCATGGCGATTGTCTGCGCGTCTCCAGCGAGGTCCCAGAGCAATCCGTAGCCGCCGGGCACGAACAACGCATCGAAGTCGTTGGTGTTCATCGTGCGAAGGCTGTTGGTGTTCTGCAGCGCAAACATGGCCACCGGATCGTCAAGGAAGCGATCGGTGTTGGGGGTGGTGAACGGTGCCTGCATGCTCAGCAGGTCGATTGGTGCATGGCCACCGTCGAGCGACGCCAGCACCACTTCGTGACCAGCCTCTCGCAGCACGTAGTAGGGCGTTGCCACCTCTTCGAACCAGGTACCGGTCTTCTTGCCAGACAGGCCAAGTTCGTCGTGTGATGACATCAGAATGAGAATTCGCTTTGAATCAGACATTGCGTTCCTTTTGTTGAAGATAAGTTACTCTATCTACTAGTAGGTAGACTTACAAGAGGACGATGTCTGAATGGTTCGATCTCAGGCAACTACAACCCCTTTGTGCGCGCTCTTCTTAGGCACCTTTGAGGAATTTTGAAATGCGGTAAGCCAGCTTTGCGTCCCGGTCGCTGGCGTACTCCCGGTCGTCGGCGGCGGCCAGGATGCGACGGCTGCTTCGCACTCCGAGCCAGCGGAACGGCTCGGGTTCCCAGTTCCGAACGGTGTGCCCAACCCAGGGGAGATCGGTTCGCTCAGTCGGCTCGCCGTGGATGAGCTCGGCCATGGTTCGGCCGGCCAGGTTTGCCGCAGCGACACCCTCGCCGACGTATCCACCGAGAACACCCAAGCCAGATGCGCTGTCGAACCGAAGGCCGGGGACCCAGTCGCGTGGGATGCCCAACACACCACCCCAACGGTGGGTGAACTGCACGTCCTTGATCACCGGCAGCATTTCAATGAGGGTCTCGCGAATCAGCGCGTGGGAGTCGTCATGAGTTTCGGCCTGCTCACTGATGGCCGAGCCAAAAAGATACGGCACACCGCGGCCACCAAAGGCTAAGCGGTTGTCCTCGGTGCGCTGGCCGTAAATCACCATAAAACGATCGTCGCTGAACGTTGGTCGATCGGCCAGCCCGATCTCGTCGAACATGGCGTCAGGCAATGGTTCGGTCGCGACCATGAGGGAGTAGACGGGAAGCAGAGCCCGGCGTTCGCCGATCAGGTCGCGGGTGTATGCCTCGGTGGCTCGCACCACGACGTCGGCGCGGACGGTCCCCTTGTTGGTGCGGATGATGTTCGCCTCGGTCTCTCGTTCATCGATGCTGGCCACGGACGTGTCTTCGTAAATCGTGACGCCTTCGCGTTCGACCGCGTCCGCGAGCCCCCGCACCAGGCGAGCCGGATCGATCGCCGCGCAGTGCGGCGTGTACGCGCCCGACCGTACGTCGGTGGCGTTGAGGTAACCGCGAGCTTGCTCTGCGCTAAGGAGCGTGCCGTGCGCGTCGGGCTCGGCCATCTCGTCGCGAAGCCGACGATCCTGCGGGCCGTTTCGGGCAAGTCGAATCCACCCACCCTTGGCATACCCACAGTAGATGTCTTCTGCTCGAACCACCCGCCCGATCTCGTCCACCGAGTCATACATGGCGTGCACCAGGCGCATCGCCGCGTCCATCGATGACCATTGCGAGTACTTCTCGGGCCCGACGGCAAGTCCACCCTCTGCCCAACCTCCGTTTCGCCCAGACGCGCCGTAGCCGCAGAAGTGTTTTTCGATAATCGCGATGCGTACGGTCGGATCGAGCTGGCGAAGGTAGTAGGCAGTCCAGAGCCCGCTAAAGCCACCACCAACGATGGCAACGTCAACATCGACATTGCCGTCGAGTGCTGGTCGTTGCTGGATCTCGCCCAGCTGGTCGAGCCACAATGCGGTCGTTGTCGCGGTATCGAGGAAGTTTTGGCTGGCGGCATCTCGGTGGTTTGACATTGGTCGTCAACGTACCTGACGGCCGACCATCTGGCGAGAAAGACGTGATGGAGACTCGGATTCCGTTGAACACTCGCACAAGCACCTCGGAATCGTTACTATCTCCCGATGGCTTCAATTCATCTGGAAACGACCATCCCCGGTCCCAAGAGTGTCGAGATTGTCGAGCGTCGCCGCGCCGCAATGAGTTCGGGTGCCGCCTTCCTCACCGAGCTCGGTGTTGCGTCAGCCGAAGGAGCTGTCGTCACCGACGTCGACGGGAACCGATTGCTGGACTTTGCTGGCGGCATCGGTGTGCTTGCGGCAGGCCACTGCCCACCAACGGTTGTGGACGCAATTCAGACGCAGGCGGCCGACCTGCTGCATATCTGCGGCATCGTTGCCACGCACGATTCGATGGTGCAGCTGAGCGAGGCGCTCAACGACGCTGCACCGGGCGACTTCCCAAAGAAGACCCTGTTGATGAACTCTGGCGCTGAAGCTGTGGAGAGCGCGGTCAAGATCGCCCGGGTAGCCACCGGCCGACAAGGCATCCTCGTATTTGAAGGCGGCTATCACGGTCGCACCAACATGACGATGTCGATGACGTCGAAGTACGGGCTCTTCAAGAAGGGCTTTGGCCCGTTTGCTTCGGAGATCTATCGCATTCCGTTCCCAAACGTTCTACGGCGTCCCCCTGGCACCGACCCCGAACAGTTCGTTGGCTGGTCGATCGAACGGCTTCACGATGCGCTGGTGAGCCAAGTCGACCCATCGGCGTTGGCGGCCATCGTCATCGAACCGGTGCAGGGCGAAGGCGGCTTTATCCCCGCACCAAAGCCCTACCTTCAAGCCATTCGCAAGATCTGCGACGAGCACGGCATCATCATGGTGGCCGACGAAGTGCAAGCCGGATTTGGCCGCACGGGCAAGCTGTTCTCGATCGAGCACAGCGGTGTTGTTCCCGACCTCATCACCATCGCGAAATCGATGGGCTCGGGAATGCCCATCAGTGGCGTCGTTGGCCGGGCTGAACTGCTCGACGCTCCACACCCGGGAGGAATGGGCGGCACGTACAGCGGCAACCCGGTTGCGTGCGTGGCTGCGCTCGAAACGATCAAGCTCATCAACACTCCCGAGTTCCTCGATCGGGCAACAGCCGTTGGTGAACGCCTCCGTGCCGGGCTCGAGGCGCTGAAGGCTAAGCACTCCGAGATCGCCGACGTCCGTGGTCTCGGGCCGATGCTGGTCATGGAGCTCGTCACCGATGAGCACCTCACACCAAATCCCGACCTCACCTTGGCCATCACGAAGAGCACGCTTGCGAAAGGTCTGATCACGATCCGGGCGGGGTTGTACAGCAACTGCGTTCGGTTCCTGCCACCACTCACCATCACCGACGAACAGATCGACGAGGCGCTGGAAGTGTTGGGTGCAGCGTTCGCCGAAGAGGCAGGGGGTGCGGCATGAAGCGTCCGCCGATCCGAATTCTCGACGTCGGTGGCACGCCGAGCGAAATCGGCGCGGCCCACGGGGCTGCCTATGCCGACGAGATTCAGACCTACATGAACGCGCGAGTAGGGCTAGTCATGTCGGGTCTGTGGAGCGGCGGGCCGCTCAGTCGAGGTGACGTGCTCGACATTGCTGAGTCGATGCTTCCGGCGCACGAATTGTTCGACGTGGGCGTTCATGAAGAGATGCTGTCGATGGCGGCAGCCGCGGGAATCACGCCTGCTGAAGCGGTGGTCGTTGGCGGATTCACCGACTTCGTCGATACCGTACGCGCCGTGGTTGGCGGGCCGATGCCCGAGTCGGTCATCGAAGACGACTGCACCGCAATGATCATTCCCGATGGGCGCACCGCGGATGGCGGCATCTATGGGCAGACGTGGGATATGCACGACGACGCCACCGACCACGTGTTGCTGCTTCGGGTACATCCCGACGATGCACCCGCCGCGCTCGTCTTCACCACCACCGGATGTGTCGGCCAGATCGGCATGAACAGTGAGGGCGTGTGTGTTGGCATCAACAACCTCGTTGGCATCGATGGCACTCGTGGCGTGAACTGGACCTCGGTCGTCCGCGGAATGCTGAAGACAACAACGGCCGCCGAGGCCCGTGACGTGCTCCTCGGAGCCGACCTCGCCGGAGCTCACAACTTTCTGATCTTTGATCGACATGGCGACGGGTTCAATGTCGAGGCCATGCCGTCGGCACGGCCACTCGAGGCGCTCGACGCCTACCCGATCGTGCACACGAACCACACGCTGTACCCCGAAGCCCAAAAGATGCAGGCGCCAAAGGCTCCGGGCCTGATGGACAGCTCGGCCGCCCGCCTAGAAACCGCCACCAAGTTGTTGGCCGAAGGCGACATCGATGTCGAGCGGGTCTTCGACGTCACCCGAGACCCCGAAGCCATTTGCCAAGTCCCTGCCGAGCCTTACCACATCGAATCGAGCGGAGCCGCGGTCATGCGGCCATCGACGGGCGACTTCTGGGCCTGCTGGGGACAGCCTCGTCACAACGACTATCTACACGTTTCCTTCGAGCCTCTTTCTCCGCCGCGCGTGGTCTCTCCGGGCGGGTTGTCATGATGTGTGCCGGTTGGTGTTCTCCGCCGCGCGTGGTCTCTCCGGGCGGGTTGTCATGATGTGTGCTCTGTCTTCCGCGGCGCCCTTTCCCTCCGGTTGGTCGGCCGTGGTAGCGGCCGCGTTATTCGCTCCCGCCGTCGTGCGACGCCGCGACGCCGGCCGCCCATATCATGCCCGCCGGCCTGGACGGACCGAGCGGTGTGGAAAACGCTGCGACGCCGCCCGCCCATATCATGCCCACCGGCCTGGCCAGATCGAGCGGTGTGGAAAACGCTGCGACGCCGCCCATATCAAGTCCGCCGGCCTGGACGGACCGAGCGAGGTGGAAGAAAGTGACTGATGTCGTGGCTGTTGGGCCCGCGTCGGGCTTGCAGTACGTGCGCATAACCACGTCCATGTGTAAGGCGCTCGAACGTCTTGAGCTCGAAGCGTTTCCCACCGCTGATCCCGCCGACCTGTACAACGAGGCTGAACTCCTCATTCTTGCTGGCGACTTTCCTGAGGGAAGCGTCATCGGATTTGACGGCGACAATCGAGACGATCCGGTCGCTGTTGGACTTGGGGTACGAACCCACTTCGACTTCGAGAATCCGCAACACAACTTGAAGACCTTCTTTGACGACGCGCCCACCGAATCGGGAGACGACCCGGAGGCACCGTGGTACTACGGCACCGACATCGTCGTGCGACCTGACTATCGCCGTCGCGGTATCGGGCGCGAGCTGTATGACCTACGCAAGCAAATGTGTGTCGATCTCAACCTTGCAGGAATTGTGGCTGGCGGAGTGATCCCAGGCTTCGCCGAGCACAAGCACAACATGACCGCCGATGAGTACGTTGCAAGGGTGGTGGCGGGCGAGCTCTACGATCGAACACTCACGTTCCAGCTCGAGAACGGGTTCGACGCACCATGTGCGCTGGCCGACTACATCAAAGATCCCGAGGTCGACGACTTTGCGTCGCTGATTGTTTGGCACAACGAGCAGTACAACCCCGATGTCATTGGACCCGTGCCCGAGGCGAACGGGGCGATGACATGAGCATCATCCCTATCGATGACACGGACCGCCAGCTCATTCGCAGCTTGCAGGCTGATGGACGCACGTCGTTCAGTCAGCTCGGTCGAGAGGTCGGGCTGTCGGACGCGGCGTGTCGACAACGGGTAATGCGGTTGCTCGACGACGGGGTCATCGACATTGTGGCCGTCACCGACCCGGTGAAGCTGGGCCTTGGCTACCAAGCCATGCTCGGCGTCACGACGACCGGCGACTCCCGCAAGGTCGCAATCGACGTGGGTGCTCTCGATGACGCGGTGTATGTCGTGATGGCCACCGGCCGGTTCGATCTGCTCGTGGAAGTGGTGTGCCGAGACAGCGATGGCTTCCTCGAGGTCTCGAACGCCATCCGCACGATGGACGGTGTGAACAGCGTTGAGGTGATGTCGTATCTCGGCATCACGAAGCAGACCTACGACTGGGGAGTGGGATAGTGGGCAACATCAGCGAAGGTCTCGATGGCGATCAGGCATTCCGCGCAAGCAAGCTCGAGGGCCGCGATCGCGAGATGACATGGGGCGGCGCGCTGTCGTTCTTGCGGCGCAACTACACCCGCGACTTGGACGACGCAGACATCGTCGTCACTGGAATCTGCTTCGACATGGCCACGAGCAACCGGCCTGGTGCCCGTTTTGGCCCAAGGGCGATTCGCGCGGCCTCGACCGGCCTCGCCGAGCTCGACGCCTACCCGTTTGGGTTCGACCCCTTCGACACCCTCCGCGTTGCTGACTATGGCGACTGCTTCCTCGATTTCGGACGGCCCGACGAGATGCCCGCTCGCATCGAGGCGCATGCCGACGAAATCGTGGCGAGCGACACGATGATGGTGTCGCTCGGCGGCGATCACTTCGTCACGTACCCGATCCTCAAAGCGCACTACAAGAAGTTCGGCAAGCTGTCGCTCATCCACTTCGATGCCCACAGCGACACCTGGGACGACGAGCCAAACCGAATGGACCACGGGTCGATGTTCCTGCGGGCTCTCCGCGAGGGCATTATCGACCCTGAGACGTCCGTGCAGATTGGCATTCGCACGCACAACTCCAAGACGCACGGCTTTACGATTCTCGGCGCGCCGTGGGTGCATCGCGAGGGCATCCCGGCGGTGCTCGACGTCATTCGCGAAGTGGTGGGGCAGAACCAGGCGTACCTCACCTTCGATATCGACTGCCTCGACCCGAGTTTTGCTCCGGGTACGGGCACACCGGTGAGCGGCGGACTCAGCACGGCGCAGGCATTGGAGGCCATCCGGGGGATGGCCGAGTTCAACATCGTGGGCATGGATGTGGTCGAAGTTGCACCCGCGTATGACATGAGCGAAGTCACCGCACTTGCCGCGGCCACCATTGCTCATGATTTCATCTGTGTGCAGGCCATGAAGGCCGGCGCAGTCAAGCAACCGTACGGCAGAGAGTAGAAGCGACTACATGGGGGAAGAGAACGAAGCTGGTGATGTGGCGAGTAGCGCTGATGCCGCGGTCACCATCACAGGGGTAACGAAGCGTTTCGGAGATGTCGTTGCGGTTGACAATGTCAACCTAGAGATTGCCGACGGCGAGTTCTTTGCGATGCTTGGCCCGTCGGGTTGCGGCAAGACGACGACGCTTCGTATGATCGCCGGTCTTGAGTTTCCAACCGAGGGCAGCCTCAAGATCTTTGGCGATGAAGTGGGCACGCTCCCACCGAACAAGCGGCCGGTGAACACGGTGTTCCAGAACTACGCCCTGTTTCCGCACATGAACGTGCTCGACAACGTGGCGTTCGGTTTGAAGATGCAGGGTGCATCAAAGAGCGAAGCGGCTTCGGCGGCCAGCGAGATGATCAGCCTGGTGCAGCTTGGAGGTATGGAGAAGCGCAAGCCGAGCCAGCTCTCCGGTGGCCAGCAGCAACGAGTCGCGCTGGCCCGTGCGCTCGTCAACAAGCCCAAGGTGCTGCTACTCGATGAACCACTCGGTGCGCTCGACCTCAAGTTACGCCAAGAGATGCAGACCGAGCTCAAGTCGTTGCAGCGCGAGCTCGGGGTGAGCTTCGTGTTCGTCACCCATGACCAAGAAGAAGCGCTCACAATGAGCGACCGGATCGCGGTGATGCACGAGGGCAAGCTGTTGCAGGTCGGGTCAGCTGAGGAACTGTACGACCGGCCGGTCAACCGGTTCGTCGCCGACTTCATCGGGCAAACGAACCTGATCGATGCCACGGTCGCCGACGCCGACATGATCGTCCTTGCCAATGGCACGAAGATCATGGCGCCGAATCCACACCTGGCGGGCACCAAAGTGGCGATGAGCTTACGGCCCGAGTCGATTTCGATCGGCGCATCGGACGACATTCCAGAAGAGTTCCAAGCGACGAGCCTGCAGGGTGAAGTAAGCAATGTCGTCTACCTCGGCCACTCGCATGTATACACGGTCGAGGTCGACTGGATGCCCCTTGAGGTCCGCACCAACGCAACGCCGACCTCGCAGGTTTATAAGCCAGGTTCGCAGGTGGCCATCTGGTGGGATCGTCGCAGCGATTGGGTTGTACCCGACGAGGGCTTCAGCTCATGACGACCGTGCTCGCTACGCCCGAGCTTGAGGCGACCAACGAACGGCAGAAGCGCCGACGCGGCTTCTTCCTCGCGCTACCGGCGTACATCTATCTGTCGCTGTTTTTCGCGCTGCCTCTGCTCATCGTGGTGGTGTACTCCTTTGCCACCCGTACTCGCTCTGGCGGCACTGCCCTGGAGGAATGGAACCTCGAGAGTTACCGCAAACTCGGCGAACCAATCGTCACCGACATCCTGCTTCGATCACTGACACTGGCAATCATTACCACGGTCATTTGTTTGGTTCTTGCGTATCCGTTCTCGTACTTTCTGGCGACGCGAAGAGAGCTCACTCGCAACATCATGTTGGTGTTTGTGATGATCCCGTTCTGGTCGAACTTTTTGGTCCGCAACTACGCGTGGCGCGTTCTGCTCGGAAACGACGGGCCGGTCTCGCAGCTCACCGAAGGGATCGGGCTTGGCGAGACCACGATTCTGTTTACGCCCACGGCCATTGTGTTGGGGTTGGTGTACGGCTTCTTGCCGTTCATGATCCTGCCCATGTACGCCGCGATCGAACGAATGGATTGGAGCCTGCTCGAGGCCAGCCGCGACCTCGGGGCCAGTGGCTTTCAAACGTTCCGCAAGGTCACATTCCCATTGAGCTTGCCGGGCGTTATTGCCGGGTCGATCCTGGTGTTCATCCCAAGCCTCGGGGCTTATGTGACTCCCCAGATTTTGGGCGGTGGCAAGAAGACAATGCTCGGCAGCTACATCGTCACCCAGTTCCTGACTGCTCGAAATTGGCCGGTTGGTGCGGCGGTCTCGACCGTGTTGATGTTCGTGATGTTGATGGCGACGCTCATCTACTTCCGCAAGGGAGGCCGCACGCTCTAATGAGTACTACCCAAAAAGAACTCCGGGGCGCATCGCGTTGGGCGCTGAGCCTTAACGCCGTGCTCGTCTACGCCTTCTTCTACGCTCCAATTGCGTTGCTGGTGCTGTACTCGTTCAGTGATGACGATCTCGTTGGCCGTTGGGGTGGGTTTACGCTCGACTGGTATCGGGCGTTCGGGCAGAACGACGAGGTGCAAAACGCGCTCGGCGTGTCGGTCCGGGTGGCTATCATCTCGACGCTCATCTCGGTAGTTCTCGGCACGATGGCAGCTCTGGCACTCGAGCGGTTTCGGTTCCGCGGCCAGAGGGTGTTCGACGCTCTGCTGTACCTGCCGGTGATTGTGCCCGATGTGACCATGGCGGTGATGATGCTGCTCTTCTTCACCCAAGGCATCAGTCTGCTCGACTCGATCTTTGGCATTCAGCTGTCGAAGGGCATCGCGACCGTTGCGCTCAGCCACATCGCATTCAGCATCAGCTTTGTTTCGATCGTCGTTCGAGCTCGCCTTTCGGGAATGAACGAGAAACTCGAAGAGGCCGCACAAGATCTGTATGCCTCGAAGTGGCAAACCTTCCGCCATATCACGCTTCCACTGATCGCCCCCGGCGTGATCGGCGGCGGGTTGCTCGCACTTACGCTGTCGCTCGATGACGTCGTCATCACCCAGTTTGTGGCTGGTCCGGGGTCAACCACGTTGCCGGTCTACGTCTTCGGCCTTATCCGCCGTGGCGTCTCGCCGCTTATCAACGCCGTTTCGGTGGTGATGCTAGCTGCGTCCATTCTGCTCGTACTGTTGTCATCGCTGGCCCAACGCGCCAGGGGTGGGCAGGCGACATAAATCGCTGAAAGAAATATGTGAAGGGGAAAACAGTGAAATTGAGAAAGAGGCGTCTTCTGGCGCTACTCGCTGCATTGGCGATGTTCGCCGCTGCATGCGGGGGATCAACTAGCACAGAGACCACAAATGCAAGCAACGACGGAGGTAGCGAGGATGCTGGGTCCGATGACGCTGGCTCCGACGGTGGCGATGCGGGGTCTGCCGCTGATTGCGAAGCTGGCGAGACCGATGGTCCGCTCGCTATCTACAACTGGACCGAGTACATGGATCCCGATTTGAAAGACGCGTTCGCCTCCGAGTTCGGCGTCGAGGTCACCGAGGACAACTACGACTCGAACGAGGCCATGCAGCCAATCGTGTCGGCCGGTGGGTCGGGCTTCGACTTCATCGTGCCGTCGGACTACATGGTGTCGATCATGATCGACAGTGGCGATCTTCAGCCGTTGAACAAGGACGCGATTCCGAACATTGGCAACCTGTTGCCAGAGTTCGCTTCGGGTCTTCCGTTCGACCCAACGGCGACCTATACCGCTCCGTACCAGTGGGGAACCACCGGCCTCGGTGTCGACCTTGACGTCACCGGCGAAGACGTTCCACAGTCGTGGGGCCTGATCTTCGATCCGGATCTCGCAGCCGAGTACAACCTTGCTGGGTCGTACGCCACGTTGTTGAACGACCCGCGAGAGACCATGGGCGCCGCGCTCAAGTACCTCGGATACTCGTTGAACACCACGAGCGATGCCGAGCTCGACGAAGCGAAGAAGCTTGTTCAGGATGCGGCCGATCGTGTTGCTGCCTACGACTCCGATCAGTACGACGAGCTGCTCGTTACTGGTGATTCACAGGTGGCTCACGGCTACAGCGGTAACTTCATCGTGCAGTTCGACGGGGCCGAAGGCAACTACTCCTACTTCGTTCCCGACGAAGGCGGCACCCGTTGGGTCGACAACATGGCGATCCCGAAGGATGCGCCGCATCCGTGCACCGCTCACACGTTCATCAACTTCCTGCTCGACGCCGAGCGTGGAGCACAGTTGACGAACTGGAACTTCTACGCCAGCCCGAACGCGGCATCCGAAGAGTTCATCGACCCTGAGGTGCTTGAGGATCCAATCGTGTACCCAACCGATACGTCGAAGCTTGAGTTCATTTCCGACACCGGAGATTTCGAGATCAACTTCAGCGACGCCTTTATCGAAGCAAAGGGCTAAACACGCCCTCATTGGGAGCGTGTACTGCCGGTCGACTTCGGTCGACCGGCAGTTGCCGTTTTGACAACCGCCCGTTGCCTCTCGCCGGTCAACGGCAGGCGCAAGTGTCGTCAATCACCAAGGGGCTGGCCAAGTCAACGTCGCCTAGAACCTATGCTGAGGTGTATGGCGAATACCGAACTAACCATCGAGCTCGACCCTGAAACCGCAGAAGGCGTCGCCGAGGCTGCGAAATTGGGCGAAGTCTCGGTGTCGGAATGGATAGGCGCCGCCGCGCAAACCGCCCTCGCCGCCGAGCGTGATCTCACCGGCGAAGACGACCTTCACGACCTTCTCGAAGTGGACCTCGCCGAAATTCCAGCAGAGGTCGAAGCCGAATTTGGTGACGCCTCGTTGGCCACGCCGTAGCGCCGGGTCAACCATGGAGCAGGGTCTGATAGAGCGCTTGGGTCCTCCGCAGGGATGACCCTCGTTCGTTCACAGGGCGGATTCCCAGATCGATGATCTGCGGTACGGTCGACGTATGGACTTACAGCAGCGACTCGGCGATTGGATAGATGCGCATTCGCGCGCTGTGAGCATTGTTTGGGTGCTGTTCATGGGCATCGGCGGGTCGATCGCCACCGCAAGCGTTCCCCTTGGTGGGAGCGAGCGGGCCGCCGACTGGTTTGCCTATCTCCTCGTGTGGGGCGCTGCGATCTGCGTGTTCTGGTACCGGACCAAGCCTCTTCCGGCCCTCATGGCGTGCGTCGCCTTTACGGTCACCTACTGGGTGCTCGACTATCCGGGAACCGCCGAGCCCGCGATGTGGCTGTTGTTCTATGCTGCGACTCGCCACGGGGGCGACGATCGCCAGCGAGTCTGGCGAGTGGTCGCATCGTGTCTTACCGTCATCGTCGCGATTGCGATTCTTGGCGTTGTCGTACCAACCGAGGACCTTCCCGCAATCGCCATCGTGGGAATCTTCATTATCCATGGCACCTTCGCCGCCATCGGCGAGGCGTTGTACCAGCGAAGCCGCTATGTGGAGCAACTTGAGCAGCGTGCTGCTGCGCTCGAAGCTGACATGGAAAACAAGGCTGCGCTCGCAGCGGTCGAGGAACGCACCCGCATCGCGCGCGAGATGCACGACATTATCGCCCACGGCATGAGCACCGTCGTGGTACAGGCACAGGCCGCACAAAGTGTGGTCGACACGAACCCGACAAAGGCTCGCGACGTGCTTGAAACAATTGAGAACATCGGCCGCACCTCGGTCGACGACATGCGGCGCATGCTCGGAGTGCTCCGCAACGAACACAGCGATCTTGAACTCGAACCGCAGCCCGGCTTGGGCAATATCGAGGAACTGCGCAAGCAGGTCGAAGTTGCGGGCGTCGAACTCGAGCTTTCGGTTACCGGCGAGCACGCGGATCTGCCACCGAGCGTCGAGCTCACCGGCTATCGCATCGTGCAGGAAGCGCTGACAAACGTGCTCCGACACGCTGGCCGACCCGTCAAGGTCGTGGCCACTATCGATTGCACGGGCGACGAGCTTGCGATCAGTGTCACCGATGACGGACTTGGTGCTGCGGCATCAATGTCGACTGCGGGATCTGGGCATGGCTTGCGGGGAATGCGTGAGCGGGTCGAAATCTACAACGGCACCTTTAGCTCCGGTCCAACGCCAGGCGGCGGCTACGGCGTGTATGCCACACTTCCGCTCGCTGCGAGGGTGACCACATGATTCGTGTAAGCATCGTCGATGACCAGCAACTCATGCGCACGGGCTTTGAGATGATTCTCGATGCCCAAGACGACATGGAAGTTGTCGGCATTGGTTCGGACGGACGTGAGGGTGTCGAACAGGTTCGGCGAGCTCGCCCGGACGTGGTGCTGATGGATATTCGTATGCCAGAAATGGATGGGCTAGAAGCAACACGGCTCATTGCCGAGGACGACGACCTCGACACCAAGGTGCTGGTGCTCACCACGTTTGACCTCGACGACTACGTCTACGGCGCCATTCGAGCCGGAGCGAGCGGGTTCTTGCTGAAGGACAGCCCGACCGAGGAGTTGGTCCGCGCGATTCGACTCATCGCCGGTGGCGAGGCGTTGCTCGCACCGTCGGTCACCCGGACGCTGATCGAGGAGTTTGCCCGACACACTCCCGACGACCCCGTTGTCGCAACCCAAGCGGTGGACTCATTGACCAACCGCGAATCTGAAGTGTGGGCACTGATGGCCCAGGGGCTGTCTAACCAGGAGATCGCGGAGTCGCTGATATTGGGCGAGACCACGGTAAAGACCCACGTCAGTCGAGTGCTGATGAAGCTCGGCGTTCGCGACCGGGTGCAAGCGGTCGTGGCTGCCTACGAGACTGGCGTGGTCCGCCCGGGCGAGCTCCGCTAGCTCTTGGCCTCGGGCAGTTGCAAGAAGGCGACCGGCAGTCTCACTCTAAAGCTGGTGCCCTGACCCAGGGTTGACTCGACGAATAGCGAACCGCCGTGACGCTCGACGATGTCCCGGCAGATCGACAGGCCGAGGCCAGTGCCCGATTCCCCCTTGGTGGTGAAGTACGGCTCGAAGGCTCGTTCGAGATCGTCGGCAGACATGCCAGTTCCGTTGTCGGCAACGCAAATGTCAGTGCAATTCTCGTCGCCCTTGGTGCGTTCCGCGGTGATAAGGATCCTGCCGCCCTCGCCAACGATCGCATCACGAGCGTTGAGGACAAGGTTGATCACAACTTGTTGAAACTCTCGAGGTTCGATGTGGGGAAACAGGGCCGCGTCTTCAAGGTCGATGTCCAGTCGGGTACCCGACGGCACGATGAGCTTGAGCAGGGCCCGAGTCTGGTCGACGAGCGCCCCGACGCTCAGCAGCGGCGCTTCGGTTGGAGGCTCGGGTTGAGGTGGTCGGGCGAAGGTGGCGATCGAGCTGAGCAGCGCCTGGGATGCTTCAACTTCGTGGCGTAGGAGAGCGACCGCATCGCTCGAGCCGATGGTGTTGTGCAAGGTCTCCCCGATAAGCGAAATGGCTGAAAGGCTGTTGCGAATGTCATGGACCGCCGAGGCGGTCAGCTGGCCAATGGCCGCCGAGCGTTGCAACGTCTCGATGCGTTGTGTCGTTGGATCAAGCTTTGCTGCGTCCGTTTGAATGCCCAAACCCAAAGCGGTGCCGTCTTCTGTATGTACGACTGTTGCGAGCAGGTCACTGACGACGATCGACCCATCGCCACCGAGGTATCGCTTGCGCGCTGAAAAGTAGGGAATTGTGCCGTCAAAAACTCTTTGGGAGAGGTCGATATCGAGGTCGACGTCGTCTGGGTGTGTGATCTCGATGAGAGAACGTCCAACCAAGTCGCGCCGCTCATAGCGGAGTAGTTCGGCGAACGCATCGTTCACCCAGAGGTAGCAAAGGTCGCTATCGATAAGGCACAACGCAATCTTCGCTCGATCAAATGCCCGCGCAAGGACACTGTCGTTCACAGCCGTCTTCGTTGAGTCTTCGAACACCACATCTCCCCAAAGGCTTGGTGTATCGCTCACATTCATACTTACAGAATGATGCTCAGATTGTGAGATCGACCAACCACTCGTGATTCGATGCTCGGGTCATCCCTTGGGACGACCCCGCGCTGCGAGAGGCCCTCCCTGCGGTGGAGGCGCAATCATCACTGGGCCTGACGACCCGAAATCGGCTGATCCGTACGGTCGAAGGTATGAACCTCACACTCCGAAACCCCAAAGCTACGTCCACCCCTCAAACCATCGCCGCACCTGCGTCGAACTTCGCCGCTTCCGCACATGGCGCCACGAAGATCTACGGCGAGGGCGATACGCGAGTCGTCGCACTCAACGCAGTCGACGTGCACTTTGCCGCCGGTCAGTTCACGGCGATCATGGGCCCATCGGGCTCGGGCAAGTCGACCCTCATGCACTGTATGGCTGGGCTCGACCGTCTCAGCGATGGTCGGGTCGTCGTTGGCAACTCCGACATCAGCGAGGCGAGCGAGAAACAACTCACTCAGCTTCGTCGTGATCGCCTCGGATTCATCTTTCAAGCCTTCAACCTTGTGCCGACATTGTCAGCCGAAGAGAACATCACGCTGCCCGGGGCTCTCGCTGGTCGCAAAGTCGATGCCGAATGGCTCGATGAAGTGGTGAGCGCCGTCGGCCTCGCCGACCGGATGGATCATCGACCGAACGAACTTTCCGGTGGTCAACAACAACGGGTGGCGGTGGCTCGGGCACTTGCTGGCCGCCCAGAGCTCATCTTTGCCGACGAGCCCACCGGAAATCTCGACAGCAGCACAGGTGCCGAGATCCTTGGATTCATGCGCCGGGCCGTCCGCGAGTTCGGCCAGACGATCGTCATGGTGACTCACGACCCGGTCGCTGCCAGCTACTCGGATCGAGTCCTCTTTCTCGCCGACGGAAGTGTCGTTGACGAGCTGTTCGAACCAACGCCCGACCTCGTCCTCGACCGCATGCGCCGCATCGGTCACTAACCCCAACCACGCACCACCACTCAGGAGAACGTCATGATCAGCACACTCACCATCCGAAACCTGCGGGCCAACATGGGCCGCTTCGCCATGACCACGTTTGGCGTGGTCATCGCCGTCAGTTTCGTCGTCTCGGCCTTTGTGCTCAGTGACGGACTCCGCAAGACCTTCAACGATCTCAGCACCGACATCGTTGCCTCAACGGACTTCGAGATCCGCCCGGTCGAGACGTTTGGCTCGACCGAGTTTCTTGACGATGACGACGTCGCCACACTGCAAGCAGTCGACGGTGTAGCGATGGCCATCGGGTCGACCTCGGCACCGGAGAATTCGGTTCGCCCCATCACCGCTGCTGGCGAGGAGATTCCTAGCAACGGACCGCCGCAGCTGGCCTTCAGCTGGGTGGACGCTCCGGGCCTATCACCCTTGAGCATGGTCGACGGCTCGCCGCCAGGGGTCGATGAGTTTGTCATCGACCTTGACTCGGCCGCGAAGCATGGCTTCGTTATTGGAGACACGTACACGGTCGTATCGTCAACCGGCCGACATGAGCTGACGCTGTCGGGGCTGACGAAGTTTGGCGAAGACAACGCCACGGTCGGCGCGACGTTGATGTCGATGAACGCCGACCAGACCGACCAGCTGTTTGGCACGGTCGGTTTCGACAGCATCGCCATTGCTATGACGAACAGCGGACGTGCTGATCTCGCTGGGGCAGAAGCTGCGATTCGGGCAGCAGTTCCCGAGCTCGACGTGCTCACGCAGGCATCGCTGGCCGATGAGACTGCGGCCGAATTCAACACGCAGATCGACATCATCCAGTACGTGTTGCTCGGATTCGCTGGCATTTCTTTGCTGGTGTCGATCTTCATCATCGGCAACACCTTCGCCATCGTCTTGCAGCAGCGCACCCGAGAGATGGGTTTGCTCCGACTGGTTGGCGCCGACGCAAAGCAACTCCGTAGGGGCGCACTCGGTGAAGCAGGCGTAATTGGCCTACTCGCCTCGGCGATCGGTATCCCCGGTGGTATCGGCGTCGCTACTGGGCTCACCGCGTTGTTCACCGCTATCGGCGTCACGCTTCCTGAGTATGACCTGACCGTTGCTCCTCGAACCATAGGCGTTGCATTGCTCGTTGGATTGGGTGTCACGCTGATCGCAGCGTGGTGGCCCACCCGCAAGGCCACCCAGGTTCCTGCTATCGCCGCCCTGCGCTCAGGAGAATCTGGCCGCACTGAATCGGGCCCGCTTCGCCTTGTTGCTGGTCTGTGCCTCGGCGTTGTCGGGATGGTCATTGCCGGGCTCGGTGTGGCTGGCAACGGTTCGACGTCGGCCATGCTCACCATGATGGGTGTTGGTGCACTCATGATCTTCGTTGCGGTCACGACGATTAGCCCTCGGCTGGTGGCTCCCGTTGCTAGCAGTTTCGGGTTGGTGCTCGAGCGCCTCGGGATGCCCGGAAGCCTGGCCGTTCGAAACGCCCGTCGTCAGGCTGGCCGCACCGCAACGACGGCCACTGCGCTGATGATCGGATTGGCTGTTGTATCGATGGCGCTGGTCGTCGGCCAGTCCATCAAGTCGCAGATCGGTTCGAACCTCGAAACAGCGATGCTCGCCGACTATCTGCTGACCGACCAGGCAGCCGAGGCCGGGTTCCCAACCGCCATCGTCGAAGAGATCGACGCCGACCCTACGTTCGACGCTGTCACCGGTTTCCGGGTAGCCGAGATGCAGGTCGACGACGAGATCGTCGATGTCATCGCTGCTCGCTTCGGGCATCTCCCCACCCTGTTCGACCTCGACGTAACCGAGGGAGCCATCGATGGCGCAGACGACTCGGTGCTCGTGAGTCGAGCTCGAGCTGACCTCGATGCGATCGCCGTTGGGGATGCCATCGATGTCACCTTGGAGACGGGTGTTGCCACCACGCTCAACGTGTCGGCCATCTTCGACAACGACGCCGTCGTCACCCAGGACTGGGTCGTCGATGTCGACGTGTTTGATCGAGCTGGAGTCACGGCCAGCGATTTGTGGCTGGCGTTCAGCGTGGCCAACGGTGTCGACTCGGCGACCGCCACTACGGCAGTCGAGGCACTTGCCGAGCGCTACCCGCAGGGCGAGCTCGAAACGTCGGCACAGTTCCAAGAACGTGTCGAAGGCTTGGTCGATCAGATCTTGTCGGTCATGAACGCCCTCGTCGCCCTCGCCGTAATCATTGCCCTCATCGGCATCGCCAACACCCTGGCTCTTTCGGTGAGCGAACGGACTCGAGAGATTGGACTGCTGCGAGCGGTTGGCATGAGCGGTCGAGGAGTTCGCCGTATGATCCGCTACGAGTCGGCTGTCATTGCTGGCTTTGGTGCGGTTCTTGGTGTGGCCATGGGCATTGGCCTCGGCTGGCTCACGGTCGAAGCGTTGCCCGATACGTTTGCAGGTTCGATTTCGATTCCTGTCGGCCAGATTCTGGTATTGGTGGCCGTGGCTGCCGGCGCTGGTCTGATCGCCGCATTGCTTCCCGCCCGCCGGGCCGGAGCAATGAACGTTCTGGCTGCAATCAGCAGCCAATAAGGTAAGCCAACGCGCCAGCTTGGCAGGAGCCGTACGTTATTCCTCGTGATCGGCCAAATCTCGGGCCATCCCTTGAACATAAAGGAATGGCCTGAGAAGGGGAACCATTTTCCGTAAGAATTGTCGCTCGAAACCCACTCTGCGCTCATTGCGGTGATAGTGGTCGCGACCACTCTTGCCACCGCACCTACGGTGTCTGCGCAAGGCGATTCAGGTCCCCAACAGGTTCGTATCACGGTTGAGAATCTCCAGCCATCTGATGGCTTCTTCTTCACGCCGGTATGGACCGGCCTGCACAACGGCAGTTTTGACCTCTTCAACGGTGGCGAGCGCGCCTCAGAGGGTCTGGAGATCCTCGCCGAGACGGGCGACACTGCTCCCCTGAGCGCTGAGTTCGAAGCGCCTGGTCGTTTGCAGACGACCGTGCACAACGGTCCGATCGGGCCGGGTGCCGTAGTTGAGGGGTCGATCGACATCATCAACCCAGCTGCATACCGGTACTTCTCGTTCGCGTCGATGATCATTCCGTCCAATGACGGGTTCTTCGGCAACGGAACACCGACCGCATACGAACTGTTCGATGAGAGCGGGAACTTCACTGGTCCGGTGAGCTTTGTGATCGACGGATCGCGAATCTACGACTCTGGCACCGAGGTCAACACTGGATCTGGCGCTGCTGGGTTCTCTCTCGGCTTCGACGGACAGGGCTCAGGTGAGTCGACCGACGATCCAACCGGCACCGTTGCTATTCACCCTGACCTCTTCTCGAACCTCGTCGGACTCCAGACCGCTGCGGGAACCACGATTGGTTCCGATGGCAGTGGCGCAATCGAATCCGACGAAACTGTCGCTCGAATCACCGTCGACGTGGTCAGCGCTGCTGACGCTGACACGGGCGACGCAGACGACGCCGCTGCTGCGGGAATCGATGGCAGCTCGTTCTTCATTCGCGATGGTGAGTTCGGCCGTTACCTTGAAGCACAACCAAACGTCAACGTGTACACCTCGAACCAGACCAACACCGCAGCCGAGTGGATTGTTCGTGACGCTGGCGATGGCAACTATCTGATCGAGTCGGTCTCCACTGGCCTCTACTTGGATGCAGATGGAGCCGATGCTGGATACAACGTCGACTTGACGGGACCGGTCGATGAATCGGCGTACTGGCAGATCGTCGACGCTGATGGCGGCTACTACCTGCGCAACGTCGGCACCGAGCGCCTGCTCAACGCCAGCCGCCCTGGTTTCAATGCCGACACATCCACCGAGCCTGGCGCCAGCACCACATGGGAGCTCATTGCTGTCGACGGTGACGCTGCAGCATTCGAAGGCGCCGTGTTCGTTGGTACCAACGGCCTTGACGCCAACGAGATCGCCGCATTCGGCCGCAACGCCGATGGTTCGCTCAGCCACATCGGAAACTTCGCTACCGGAGGCACTGGCTCCACCGACTTCGATGGTGGTGAAGGCCTCGATCCATTGATCTCGGCTGACTCGCTAGTCGTCACCGAAGACGAATCCATCCTGCTCGCTGTGAACGCGGGCTCGAACTCCATCAGCTCGTTCGCAATCAACGACGACTTCACCCTCACGCTTCTCTCCGAAGTGGACTCCGGTGGCGTCGGCCCGAACTCGATCGCAGTAAATGATGGCCTGGTCTTCGTGACCAACATCGACCGTGACGGACTGGCATTGGGCGAGGCTGGCTCGACCCGTGGCGAGCCCAACGACGAAGGCAACATCGTCGGCTTCTACCTCAATGACGCAGGAGCACTCGTCGCCACCGGCCAATCGGCTGACCTGGACAATCGTCCTGCAGATGTTGACTTCTCGACCGACGGTGACCGTCTCATCGTGAGCTCGATCACCTCGGGCTCGGCCGCTCTTCCCGGAGCAAACGCCGAAGCATCGCTCTACAGCTTCGACATCTTGCGCTCCGGTCGGCTCCAGCTCGCTGACACCGGCACCCCAACCCTTCGCGGCAACGCCGAGGGTCGGAACCTTCCGTCAGCGATCGACTTCGACATCACTGTCATTGGTGGACGCGAGTTCGTCGTGGTGACCGAGGCTCGTGAGTTCAACTCCGAAGGCGCACCGCCTGCCCTGCCTGCACTCCAGGCTGGCTCGGTCACTGTCTACGAATTGGGCAGCGACTCTAGCCTGACCATCACCGAAGGAGACCTCGCCATTGGCGACCCGACGGCACCGAACCTCTTCGGCGCAGACGGGCAGCAGCTCACCGCATGCTGGATCGACTTCGGTCACGATGGCGAGACGTTCTACGTCTCGAACGCCATCAACGCCACCATCTCGAGCTTCCGGCTTCAAGCTGATGGCACCGTCGAGGTCATCGACACCGTTGCCGCTGCGGGCACAACCCCGTTCACCAACCCCGGTGAAGTGCTCGACGGCCCAACCACCTTTGGCAACACTGACGGCTTTATCGACCTCGATGTCAGCCCCGACGGTGAGTACCTGTACCAGCTTGCGGGTCTCAGCGGAACCGTTGGCGTCTACGACGTCGCCGGTGACGGAAGCCTGAACCTGATTCAAGAGATCAGCGATGGTCTGCCCGAGATCGACACCCAGGGCATCATCAGCATTGGCGGCTGATCTAACGATCCACCCGTTTGATCCGCCCTCTTGTCACAAACGACATTGATGGCATGCAAGTCGAGTTGCCCCCGCCTCATTCGAGGCGGGGGCAAACCTCGTTACGTGATTCAGTGAACGACCGATTGACATGCTCTAACCAAGTCAATAAGATGTGGGCATGTCCAGAACAACTCTTGCTACGTTCATCCTTCCGTTGGCGCTAATCCTTGGCCTCCTGGTGACCCTGCTCGTCCTGTCTGGAAGCCTTGGGCCAGAAGTCGCCACGCACTGGAATCTCGACGGCGAGCCCGATGGCTTCATCTCGACCCGCGGACTGCCATGGTTGGCCGCGGGCTTCACTGCTTTGGTTGTCATGCCTCTTGGCGTGCTGATCGCCAGATCCAAACGATCAATCATTGCGCCTCGTGGGCTGACCGCTCTACCCGCAGCGATGGCGATGTTCATTGGGGTGCTTGTCTTGTCGAGCGTCGTTCCACAGATTGATCTCGACGAGCAGGGAGTGCGCACGTTTTCCACGGGGTGGTGGGTCATGCCCGCAGCGCTTGTCGCCGGCGTAGTTGGTGCCGGACTCGCAACCCTCATTGCCGGGAGGCCAGAAACACCGCCGTCAACTGACGCCCCGGCCACGCCTGAAGCTCGCCGGTACCCCCTCGAGGGAAACCAGGTCGCAAGCTGGACTGGCCAAACAGCCGCGGGTCGCACCCTGTACGCCCTCGCGGCCATCACGTTCATCGGATTTGGAATCAGTGCGCTGCTCACGAGCTGGTGGATGCTGATCCCTGCCACCTTGCTCGCCACGATCATTCTGACGAGCAGCCACTTTTCGGTGTCGGCAGGTCCGGGTGGGGTTCGCGTCGCTGGCGTTGTCGGGTTCCCTACTGTCACCGTCCCGCTCGAACAGATCGAGTCCGTCGAAGCGGGAAGCGTGAAGGCCAGGTCGTTCGGCGGTTGGGGCCTCCGTAAAGGGTTCTCGGGTGACGATGCTGTTCTCACCCGCTCAGGCCCAGCGCTCGTCGTGACGCGAACCGATGGCGCTCGGTTGTATATCACCATCGACGATCCGGCAAAGCCTGCGTCGATCATGGCCAGCTTGTTGGATCGACGCGCATGATCCTCACACTCGATCTCGACTCGGACCGACCGCTCTTCTTGCAAGTTGGCGATGCCATCAAGCAGTCGCTGCTACGCGGCGAAATCGGACCGGGCGATCCGTTGCCTGCCGGACGCGAGTTGGCTGCCTCGCTCGATGTGAGCTTGGAAACCGTCCAGCGCGCCTATCGCCAGTTAGCCGAGCACGGTATTGCCACCTCGCGGGTCGGGCGTGGCACTCGTATCGCAAGCGACGTCGACACGACGAGCTTCAGCATCGAAGCTGAGGTCCGGCAGCTCATCGACCAAGCTCGCAGTGTCGGCATTGAAAAGAAACAGTTACTTCAAATCGTCGGCGACGCGTTCTGAATGCGCAGAAGTTATCCGTTCTCGTCGACCCGCACGTTGTGGGTTGCGGTGTCGGTTCCTTCTGATCCTGTCGCGGTGATCGTCACGGTGTAGGTGCCGGGCGAGGCGTACGTGTGGGACACCGTGGCGCCCGAACCAGTGGTGCCATCGCCGAAGTCCCAGGTCAGGGTGTCGACTGGGCCGATCGTTATCGATCGGAAGTTCAGCGTCTGCTGATTTGGCGATGGTGATGCGGAAGCCGTCCACCCGGCCTCGAATTGAACCGGAGGTTCCGTGACCGTGTTTTCGTCGACGCGAACCGAGTGGGTGGCCGAGTCGGTGTTGCCGGTTGGACCGGTGGCGGTAACCGTCACGCTGTATCGGCCCGGATCTGCGTAGGCATGGCTTGGCTCGCGCTGTGTGCTTGTCGAACCGTCACCAAACTCCCAGCGGAACGACGAAGCATCGCCTTGGGTGATGTTGCGAAACGACACCGTTTGTTCGGAGCCCTCAGGACCGCCTTGGGCAACGAAACCCGCTTCCAACACTGGCTTGGGCGCTTCCGTGGTTGAAGTGGTCGTTGTCGTAGTGGTGGTTGTCGTCGAAGTCGTCGTTGTGGTGGTTGGTTTACTTGTGGTTGTTGGCCGAGTGGTGGTGGTTGCTTCGGTCGTTGTTGGCCGGACGGTGGTGGTTGTTGCTTGGGTCGTTGTGGGCGCTCGTGTGGTGGTGGGGGCGCGGGTGGTTGTCGTGGTGCCAGGCGCCTGGGTAGATGTGGTCTCGGCTGTGGTTTCGGTGGTGGCCGGTGCAGCGGTCGTTGCTAGAGAGATCTCTTCGTCGTCCGGCACCTCCGTGGTGGTTGTTGCTTCGACGACCACCACATCCCCCGAGCCAGAATCGTCCGGTTCTGGCTTCGCCGTCGCAGCCAAGACCTGAACGGTTTCGCCGTCGTCGATATCACTAGCGTCGAGAGTGCTTTCGTCAAGGTCGCCCGCATCGCCGGAACCGCTCTGACCGATTTCACTGGCAGTCGATTCCGGTTGCTCGTCGCCCGACAAGGCAAGCGCTGCGGCCACGCCACCACTGAGCACTAAGAACAAGGTCAGTACTGACAAGACGAGAACCCGAGCGCGTGATCCGTCGTCGGCTGGTGCAGCGGCGGGTACCGGTTCGGCGGTAGCTCGCATGATGGTCGCATCGCTAACTTCGGGGACTGCGGGAAGAACTTCGGCACGTTCAGTTACTGGTGCTGGAACGATGACGGGTGCGGTGACGTCGCGCCCGTCGAGCACATCTTGAAGCAGCCCTACGAGCTCGATGGCGCTCCGGGGGCGATCGTCGGGGTTCTTGGCCATACCTCGAAGGAGGAGGTTGCGAACGCTTTGAGGTGTGTGCTCGGCGAGTCGGTCGAGATTGAGGGGCTCGCGGATGATGGCCATCATGACGCTCATCGGCCCGGTCGATTCTGGGTTCACGTACGGCGGCCCGCCCGTGAGTAGCGCATAGAGGGTTGCGACGAGTCCGTACAGGTCGGTCTGTTCCGATGGCTTCTTTCCATCGAGCCGCTCGGGCGGGGTGAAGGCGGGCGTCATCATCTTGGCTGACATGGACGCGGTGTGGCCCATCATTTCGGCGATGCCGAAGTCGGCCAGCCAGGGGCTTCCGTCGTTATCGAGGAGCACATTGGCCGGCTTGATGTCGAGATGCAGAATGCGTTTTGCGTGTGCCAAGGCAATCGACTCGGTCATCACCTTGACGATCTCGAACGCGTCACGCCAGGGCATGGGCCCACGATCAACCTGGTCTTGTAGCGAGCCGCCCATATACAGCGGCATGACGAGATACGGGTCTCCGTCGTCGTCGAACCCCGATTCGTAAATCGGCACAACGTTGGCAATGGTCTCGAGCTCGGCCATGAGCGTGCGCTCGCGCTCAAAACGACGGTTGACGGCCTCGTCGCCGCCACCTCGAAGAACCTTGATGGCGACAAGGTGGCCAGAGGAGGTATTGGTGGCGCGATAGACGTGAGCGTTGCCTCCAGAGCCAACAAGCTCAAGACCTTCAAAGCCGCCTATCCTCACGCTTCACTCCTATATGCCAATACCCGAGTATCCGTGATTCGTGTTGCCGATGCACAGTCGCGTCTGACGTGGGCGAGGATCGACTCTTGCCAGATAATGCAATACTATCTACCCTACCTATATGGCAACGAAGACTACGATCAACTTCGACGACGAAATGGAAGCTGCTCTCGCCGAGCTCGTCGAACTTGACGGCACAAAAACACTGGCCATCAAACGCTCACTTCTTGGGGAGGTACAGCGTCGCCGTCGCCGCCAAGCCATGCTCGGGCTCATTGCGGCTTGGGAAGACGAACAAGGCCCGATCGACCAGAAGCACCTCGATTGGGCCGACCAGGTGCTCGACCGTCAGGGTGTTGATCGTTGATCGTCGACGCCACCCCCTTCATCGTCGACGGCGAACGGGTCAATTCGCGGCTGTGGGCACTGGTCAAGCGAAACCTCGAGCGCGGCGGCGAACTGCACACCACACATCCGGTGCTTGCTCAGGTGTGGCGTCAACCCGGGCGCCAAGCCAACCTTGCCCGTGCGCTCCGCAACTTCGAGATTCATGCACTCGACGATGCCGTCGCAGTGGGTCTCAAACTCGCCGAGTCCGACACGTCTGACGTGGTCGATGCGCATCTTGTGGTCACGGCCCAGATGCTCGGCACGTTTGTCCTCACAGGCGATCCCGACGACATGGCCACACTGAGCGCCCGCTTCGAGACCTACTAGCTCTCCGTATCGGTCAGAGGAGCTCGTTGCGGCGATCATCCGAAAGGAGGACGGCGTTTCGTTCCTGTGACTGACTACGACAGGCCGAGCGTTGCGTAGTGTTTGGTCATGACCACGTACGACGCTTCGCCCTATCTCGCTGGCAACTTTGCACCTGTTGCCGAGGAAGTTACTGCCATCGACCTGCCGGTCACGGGCTCGATCCCTCCCGAGCTCAGTGGCCGGTTCCTTCGCAACGGCCCAAACCCGCGGTCTGTTGATGACCTTGCCACCCATCACTGGTTCTTTGGTGAGGGCATGGTGCACGGCATCCGCCTCGGTGATGGAAAGGCACGCTGGTACCGCAATCGCTACTCGGGAACCGTCGACGCAGGTGGCCCAAATACCAGCATCATCGGCCATGCGGGCAAGACGCTCGCCATTGTCGAAGCTGGCGCGAAGCCCATGGAGCTCGATGACGAGCTCAACATTGTTGGTCGTAGCGACCTGGGTGGCCTGCCCTCGGGCTTCACCGCGCACCCAAAGCTCGACCCGGTGACCGGGGAGCTGCACGCGGTTTGCTATCACTGGCCCGATCAGGTCGACAAGGTGCACTACGTCGTCGTGTCACCCGAAGGCGTCGTGACCAAGAGCGTTCCGATCACCACGCCCACCATGCCGATGATTCATGACATGGGCTTGACCCAAACCTACGGCGCCGTGTTTGACCTGCCGGTCGCGGTCGACTTTGAGATGGCCATGGGCGGCTCACCGTTTCCGCTTCGTTGGTTCCATGACTACAACGCCCGAATTGGGTTGGTGCCACGGGCGGCGACAACCGAAGACGAGGTCATCTGGTGCGAGATCGACCCGTGCTTTGCGTACCACCCAATGAACAGCTATGACGCAGACGATGGCACGGTCGTCATCGATATCTGCGAGTACGACTCGATGTTCGACCGTGATCGAAATGGTCCGTTCCGCGACTCAAAGCCCCGGCTCGCTCGGTGGACAATCGACCCAACTACGGCCAAGGTTCAACGCGAAACGCTTGACGATGCCGTGCACGAATTCCCTCGGGTCAACGACGCGGTGAACACCCTTCCGTACCGCTATGGCTACACCGCGGGCGGCAACCCGGAAACAGCTGATTGGTTCTTCACAACGGTCAAGCGTGACATGACGACCGGTTCGACCGAGACCCGCACATGGGGAACCGGCGTTGAGGTGGGCGAGCCGATCTTTGTTGCCCGAGAGGGTGCTACGGCTGAGGACGACGGATGGATCATGGTGCTGCTGTACGACGCCGCCCGTGACACATCGGACCTAGTCATTCTCGACGCCACCGACATCACCGGTGACCGGGTAGCGACCATCGAGCTGCCGCAACGGGTGCCGCATGGCTTCCACGGCAACTGGGTCGCCGACCGTTAGGGCTTGCTGGCCAGAATCGAGAATTGGGTTGGGACGTTGTCCCGCACGTTCTCGGGTAGGGCCCAGACTCCGTCCTCGATCTCTTCCATGAATGTGAAGAACTGCCAATCGAGGTGTTGGTACTCGTCGAACCGTTCGAGAACGAGCCCAGCGTCGATCAGCGCGTTCATTACGTCGGCGATCGAGTGCGCCCACGAGTACGAATCGGGGTTCACGAGTGTTGCGGTTCCCAAATAGCTCTCGGTATCGGAGAAGTTGATCGGCTTGGGCTGATGAAAGTACGGGTAGCGGACGATGAGCTGGGTGTCGTCACGTCCGTCATCGAGCGCCATCAGCGCAGGGTGCGAATCACGAATCCAGAACCGGCCGCCGGGTTTCACGAACCCGGCCATGATCTCGGCCCACTTGGTGATGTCGGGTAGCCAACAGATCGCTCCGACGCTGGTGTACACCAGGTCGAAGGTTCCCTCGATGTGGCTCGGTGCGTCGTACAACTCGGTCTCGACAAAGGCGGCGTCGATGCCCATCCGTTCGGCGAGGCTGCGGGCAGCCGCGATGGCCTTTGGCGAGAAGTCGAGGCCGGTTACCGTGGCCCCGAGCTTGGCCCAAGACAACGTGTCGGTACCGATGTGGCATTGGGAGTGCAGCACCGTGAGGCCTTCGACGCTGCCAAGCTTTGCCGCGTCGTGGCGAACGACCGACGTGATGTGTTCGGGGTCGTCGACCAAGCGGTCAACGCCATACCCGTCGGGTGCCATGTGGCCGGCGACCCGTTCATCCCAGTTCGCCAAGTTGGTTGTGCGGTACTCGTCCATGGGTCGACGCTAGTCGCCAACAGCTATGTCGATCGGTCGTTCGAAAGTGGGCGAAGCTAAGGTTCGATGATGATCGCACTCATCACCGGAACAAGTTCAGGAATCGGCCTCGCAACCTCGGTCGAGCTCGCCAAGGCCGGGCACACCGTCGTCGCCACCATGCGAAACACCGACAAGGCCGACGCGCTTCACGCCGCGGCCGAGGCTGCCGGAGTCAGCGTGTCGGTGTCGGCGCTCGATGTCACCGACGCTGCTGCCATCAAGCAGACCGTCGCTGATGTCGTTGCCGAACACGGGGCGATCGATGTCCTCATCAACAATGCGGGCGCCGCGTACGTTGGCACCCTCGAACAGATCAGCGACGAGAACCTTGCGTGGACCATGGATGTGAATTTCACGGGCGTTGCTCGGCTGAGCCGCGAGGTGCTGCCCCACATGCGAGCTCAAGGCAGTGGCCGGATTGTTTCAGTCACCAGTGTCGGCGGTGCCGTCGGGCAACCGTTCAACGACGCCTACTGCGCAGCGAAGTTCGCGGTCGAAGGAATGATGCAGAGTCTGCACCCGGTAGCTGCCGCCCACGGCGTCAAAGTGTCGGTGGTGCAGCCGGGCGCTGTGGCAACCGAGTTCATCAACAACGCGGGCGAGTCAGTGGGGGAGCGGATGAACACCACGGACGCGTACTCGCCGCAGGTACAGAATTACGTCGAACGAACGGCCGGTGCCTTCGCCGACGCCCAAACTCCTCAAGAGGTGGCCGAGGTCATCGCAGGTGTCGTGGCCGACCCCGAGCCGGCCTTCCGCTACCAAACGTCCGAGCGGTCGAAGATGTTCTCGGGCATGAGCCTCGGCGACCTCGACGGAAGCAAAGTCACCGGCGCAACTGCCGCGTGGGTCAACTGAGCCCATGTCGATCAAAGCGCTGTATATCCCACATGGTGGCGGGCCAATGCCGTTGCTCGGCGAACCCGGTCATGCTGACCTGGTCACGTATCTACGGGGCCTTGAAGCTGAGATCGGCCGACCGTCAGCCATCGTGGTGGTGAGCGCCCATTGGGAGGAGTCAACCCCAACGATTACCGCAAACCCTCACCCCGAGCTCTATTTCGACTACTACGGTTTCCCGCCCGAGACCTACGAGTATTCCTACCCTGCACCTGGTTCGGCTGATTTGGTCGATCGGTTGGCTACAAGCCTTGGTGAAGCGGGTTTGGAGCCGCGGCTCGACGCCAGCCGTGGGTTCGACCATGGGATGTTTGTTCCCCTGATGTTGATGTACCCGGACGCATCGATCCCGGTCGTCCAGGTGTCGCTAATCGACGGCCTCGACGCTTCTGCTCATGTCGAGCTCGGTGAGGCGCTTCGCCCTGCGATCTCCAATGACATGTTGGTGTTGGGATCGGGAATGAGCTTCCACAATATGGGCGCCTTTGGCGCCGGTGAAGACGAAGGCAACCGGCTATTCGATGAATGGCTTGAGGCAACTTGTACCGCCGAGATGGACGAAGCGTCCCGGCGTTCTGCACTGGTCGGTTGGGAATCAGCACCAGCTGCTCGCTACAACCACCCTCGCGAGGAACATCTGGTACCCCTACACGTCTGCTACGGCATTGGGGGAGGAGCAGCCACACGAACGTTCGACGGCATGGCGGTCGGTTCGCGGGTCGCCGCGTACTCCTGGGAATGAGCGATCGATGACCTGCGGGGCTGCCCGATGAGACGAATGGTGTCGCCGTGCATGCCTCTTCTTTCGCTACCGCCTGTACTCTGACAGCGGTCTGATAACGGGTGGGCCGTGTGGGCTTCTACCGCACAGTCTCCTATAGCCCGTCGACGACTACTGAAGGCCAAGGATCTGTCACCCTCATTGGTGACTGCCTTGGTCTTCTCACTTTTTGGCGTGAGAACGCCTTTGCGTTCTTAGAGCGCGAGGTCGGGCAGGTGTTTCGAGAACCAGTCATCGGGTGCTTCGATCTGGTTCATTGCAGCGCCGAGACCTTCTGGCATTCGGGTTGGTCGGCCCGACGTGTTTACGGTCGCGAAGTTGATGCGTTGACACACGAGTAGCTCGCCGTCGAGGTAGATGTTCTGGGCCCACTGCGACCGAACCCGCTTGGTGGCAACCAAGGCGGTTTCGATGACGAGCTCGTCATCGAGCACCGCTGATTGGAGGAACCGTGTGGCGACTCCGGTGACCACCAGCTGCACGTCGTTGGCTTTCAGTTCGTCGAGCCCCTGACCGACCTCGCTCAGCCACGCGACGCGGGCGGCCTCGAAGTACTGCAAGTACGTCGCATGGTTGACGTGGCCGTAGGGGTCGAGCTCGTAGAAGCGAACTCTGATGGGAAACGATGCAGGTGCCATAACGCGAGCGAGGTTAGTCCTCGTCGAGCGGATCTTGACCGATGACATTCCAGTACTCGTGATCGACGAGGTCGTCATAGATCAACCACGACGTGCCCGAATCGACCAAGGCAAGCGAGAAGATCGGGTTCGACCTCGACCTGAGAATCAGGCAGCTGCTGGTCCGTCGGCGACAGCGTGAATCTCTTCGACACTCATCGACGCAGCTACGGCAACTGCTTCGACTGGAAAGCCGTAGCCAATTGCAGTGCGCACGGAGTTTTCGAGGAGCTCAGACGACGTTTGGTCAAACTCGGCCGTCTTGAGCCGGTGCTCATCGTCGAACCTTTCGTACCAGCCTCGAACCTTCGCCGCGACTTCAACGCTTTGTAGAGCTCCTGCGATCAGGCGCTTGCGAAGCTCTGGGTCAACGGACATAGACATACGCTACTCCTCGGTGTGTTTCGTGATCAATACTTGAAGACGGTGAAGAAAGACAGCCAAGTCCAGGACCTCCTCCTGTTCGAGATCGGGGAGCAATTCGACCTCTACTGGCACCTTCAGAATTCGGAACTCCACCACGTCGCGAACGGCGCTGGCTTGTTCGATGCTGCTGAAGCTGATCTCCATGAGACGAACGTACTCATGCGCGCTGACACCACCCTAAAGACCGGAACGAGTCGCCAGGACAACAAGTGATGTCGTTGCCTTGTGCTCCGAAGATGGAAGAAGCCGCTAGCCCTCGTTCACGCGTCGTTTGCTATCGGCGAGGAGATTTTCGAGCCGTGGGTCGGCGTTCAAGTTCGGGAATACAAGCCGACTAAGGGGCTACCCAGAGTCTGTCGAAGTACAGGGCAGGACTAGCGGAGACGGCCATGGACTGGATTGAGATTCGAGACGTTTCGATCACCGTCATCGGGGTGTTTGGGCTGCTTCCGATGATCTTCTTCATGAAGAAGGAGCGAATGAACGCTCGTGCCGAGCTCCGGCAACGTCTTGGGAGCAAACGGTACAACTACGAAATGGCGTTCGGGCTGCTCTTGATGGTGTTGGTCACGCTCGTGGCAGTCAAGTTCGAGCAAGGTTGGCCTGTGGCTGTGGTGGCCTTCGTGGTTCTTGCGATCCCGTTGGAACACTTCGTTCTGAAGCGATTCCGTTCGTAGCGATGCAAAGGCGGTCGCGTTACAGCTTCTTGCCTGGGTTCAGTCGGTTGTCTGGGTCGAAGGTTGCTTTGACCCGTCGTTGCACCGCCAGGTTCACCGGGTCGACCTCGTCTTCGAGGAACTGACGCTTCAAGGTCCCAACGCCGTGCTCTCCGGCGATCGTGCCTCCAAGGCTTAGCGCCACCGCGACGATCTCGGCGAAGGCTTGGTGGATCCGTTCGACCTCGTCGGCGTCGTGCTCATCGAAGATCAACATCGGGTGCATATTGCCGTCACCCGCGTGACCAACCACGGGCATTACCAACTTGTGGCGAGCCGCGATCTCTTCGATTCCGGCGAGTAGCTCGGGAAGCTTGTCCCGGGTGACGGCCACATCCTCGGGCAACATTGCTTTGCCCAACTGCTCGGCGGCGGGCCACACACGTCGTCGAACCTCGAGCAGCTGCTCCCCCTCATGCGGGTCGGACGCGTGGTACACGAACGTGGCGCCGAACTCTTCACACACCGCGGCGAGCTCGGCGATTGGCTGATCGTCGGGCGACGACTGCATCAAGATGAGGCACGCCGCTTCGGTGTCGAGGTCCATTGGGTAGAACTGCTCGACGATTTGCAGGCTTGCGCGGTCGAGGATTTCCATGACGGTTGGTTGCAGGCCTCGGGTGAAGACCGTTTGGATCGCTTGGCCCGCCGATGGCAGGTCGGCGAAGTAGGCAACTGCTGTCTCGGGCGGTGCGGGAGCCGGTTCGAGCTTTACGGTCACCTCGGTGATGATGCCGAGCAGGCCTTCCGAACCGACGAATACGCCGGTGAGGTCGAGGGCTGTCGTGCTCTTCAACGTGTTGCGTCCGGTCGTGATGACCGTGCCATCGACCAGCACCACTTCGAGTCCAATGACGTAGTCACGGGTGACGCCGTACTTGACGCAGCACAGTCCTCCGGCGTTGGTGCTGACGTTGCCACCGATGCTCGACATATCGAACGACGCTGGGTCGGGCGGGTAGTACAGGTTTTGGTCGGCGCATGCCGCCTTGAGGTCGGCGTTGATGACGCCCGGCTGCACTCGAGCCATCCGGTTGGTCGTGTCGATCTCGATGATCTCGTTCATGTTGTGCAGCGACAGAACCATGCACCCGTCGATGGCGTTGGCCGCTCCGGTGAGCCCCGTGCCTGCGCCACGTGGCACGACGATGGCGTTCGCCGCTTCGGCCGCTTTCATTGCGGCCACTACTTCCTCGGTGCTGTGCGGAGTGACCAGCACGGCCGCGGTGCCCGCAGCTTCGAACACTGCACGATCCTGGCCGTATGCGGCCACGACATCGACGTCGGTTTTGATGCGTTGCTCGGGCAGCCGAGCTTGGAGCTCGGACACAAGGTCAGTCATTGGTTCCTTCAGCGATGGGAGTACAGATTGCGTAGACCTCGATCTCAACCGTGCGGGCCGGGTGGTCGAGTGCGGACACCTCTACGAGCGTGGACGCGGGCCGAATGTTGGCGAACACCTCGTGGTGCGCACGCATTACCTGGCCGGCATCAGCCATGTTGGTCACATAGGTAACCGTGCGGACCACATCGGCGAAACCAGAACCGGCCTCGACGAGCGCCGACTCGATGGTTTCGAGTGCGTTTGTCAACTGCGTGTAGGTGTCGCAGCCTTCAACGAACGGCGGCTGTGCCGTAGTTCCCGAGACGTGAATGTGATCACCGACTCGGACGGCGCGTGAATAGCCGTACGTTTCCTCAAATGGATCTCCAGAAGAAATGTTCAGGCGCATCTGGCCATCTTTGCACTACCGCCAGGCGCGCACGACACCTGGCGACACCGAAGCAATGTTCATGACTCGAAGATGTGGGTAGGGAGGCCGTCGATGCTCGTCGAGTTCTTCCGTTCCCAAAAGCCGTGCATCTGTTCGTCGGACATCTTCTTATAGAACGGCTCTAGCTCGGTCAGGCCACGGTCGGCCTCGACGGTCATGGTCGGCACGCCGGTGCCACACGAGTCGGCCACACGGTCGACGTGCATGTCGAATACCTGACGAGACCCGCCGAAGTCGGGGAACAGCGGTGCGAGCTCGGCCCAGGCTTCGTCACGTGGGTGGACGACAGTGGCGGTGCCGTACGCACGAAGAATGATCGGCGTGGTTCCGAACGACATCCACATCAGCGTCATGCGCGGGTTGACCGCTACGTGCGCGGCAGTTTCATTGCCACTGCCGCTGAGGTTGAGCCAAACGATTCGGTCGTCGCCGAGAACGCGAAGTGTGTCCATGCCCTTGGGCGACATGTTGACCGTGCCCTCGGCGGTTGCCGTCGCCACCATGAACATCGGTTGGGCTTCGATGAACTCGATGCGGTGGTCGCTGAGGGTCGCTGCCGGAGGTTTGCGCTGCCACTTCGTTGTGTCCATAGGACGACAGTACGCCCGCAACGTTTCGGTACGCGCCGAAATATCCTGCGCCTACAGTCGCACCTATGAACGGCAGCCGCATTAGTTCACTCGGGACTGCACTCGCAGATCCGACCCGCGCCGCAACAATCGCCGCGTTGTTGTCCGGCACTGCTCACACCAGCGGCGAGCTAGCCAAAGCTTGTGGCGTTGCTCCATCGACGATGAGCGGCCATCTCAGCAAGCTGATCGACGCTGGTTTGGTCGAAGTGGAAGCGGCGGGCCGCCATCGGCACTATCGCATTGCATCGAGAGAGCTCGCTGACCTGATCGAACGAATGGACTCGATTGAGCTTCCCGAAACCAATGAACCGAACCGGCCCCGGCCAGGTGAGAGCATAAGTTATGCCCGCAGTTGCTACGACCACATCGCCGGGCATCTTGGTGTCGAGCTCCACAACATCTTCCTCGACCGGGAGTGGGTGGTCGTCCGCGACAACGTGCCTTCACTAACAGATGCCGGAGAACGCTTTCTGGTCGAAGACATCGGACTCGATATCGGCCATCTACGGACCCTCCGCCGGCCAATGTTGCGAATCGACCTCGACTGGACCGAACGACGCGACCACCTCGCCGGCTCGATGCCAGCCGCATTGATGACGTACATGCTCGATAATCGCTGGCTTGCGCGGCGCAAGGAGAAACGTGTCCTCGTCGTGACCGAGATCGGCCGGAAGAAGCTGTCCGAGCACTTCGGCGTAACCTTCTAGCCAACCCGCTCCGGTCAGTCCTCTTCGCCGATGTCTTCGTTCCAAAGGGACGGATGCGCGGCAATGAAGTCGTTCATCATCTCCTTGCAGCGTGACGAGTTGAGATTGATGACTTCCACGCCGTGCTCGCGCAGCAGGTCCTCGGCGCCCATGAACGTCTCGTTCTCGCCGATGACGACACGCTTGATGCCGTAGAGGAGGATCGCTCCGGTGCACATGTGGCACGGCGACAGCGTCGTATACATCGTTGCCTTGGCGTAGGTCGAAGCGGGTAAGCGGCCAGCGTTCTCGAGCGCGTCGGTTTCGCCATGCCGTATGGCGCTACCGAGTTGGACACGTTGGTTGTGGCCAGCGCCGAGCACTTCGCCATCTGCAGCGAGCACCCCACCGATGGGGATGCCTCCTTCGCTAAGGCCGAGCTCGGCCTGTTCGATCGCTAGAGCGAGAAGGTCATGATCGTTCATTGACCCATCATTGCTCATGGTTCACGGCTCGATAATCGCTGCCGTGCCAAAGATGGTGAGGCTTGCGAAAAGTTCACGAACCATCGCGTGGTCGCCCGTGATCTCCGCGCGGTCGAGGGCGTCGTCAAAACCGTTCATCGCTGCCGAGAACGTGCTGCGGTCGAATCGGATCGACGCGATCGCGAGGTCATCGATGGTGTTGGCGCTGTGGTGGACGGCCGACTTGCCCACGCCCAACACATGGTCCTCGTCGAGGTCGGTGAAGTGCATGTTGATCGTGAGTGGGCCGTCGGTGAAGGCGTCGGGGTCGAATAGAACGCCGAGGATGTCGATGAGATGGTTGACCTGCATTGCGTGCGACATGTCTTGGAACGTGATCTGACCGCCCGACGGTGTGCCTTCTCGAAGTTCGCGTGCCCCCAACAGGTACGCGTTGCGCCATGTCGCCGCTTGTGCTTGATACGCCAGCTGCTCGAGCGCGTCGGCTTGCAGATGCCGAGCTGCGGTGTTCGTCGGGTCGGCGAACACCACGTGG
>CALHTB010000060.1 GCA_938038785.1 uncultured Acidimicrobiales bacterium | reverse complement strand
TTCCGCGATGGCGTTCAGGTCTTCCGTCAGTCCGGCGCTCTGCCAGCAGAGGCCCTCAACGACCTGATCAGTCAGGTAGAGGCGCTCGACATGGACGCAATCCACGCCGAGATCGCCAAGCACGAGGCCGAGGGTGGACACTCCCACGACGATCACCACGAGCACGAGCACGGCCCCGCGTGCCAGCACGACTAGGCGATTCTCGAGCCAGCGGCTCCGCCGCGATTTTGGCACGACGCCTCGCCAACTGTTTGCCGCCTCCGGCGGGCGTTCAATCGCCACGCATGCTGTGCGCCTGAGGCGGGGTTCGCCTTGCGGGAGCTTCCGCACTACTTAGGTGCCAGGTCTTTTGACCTGGCACCTTTGCCTTTTCTGGCGTCTCGATTCGAAGAAAGCGGACGCGGATTGTGTGTAGCTAGCTGTCATCGTCGGTGAAACATGGTTGGCTAGAGGCATGGAAGACAAGATCAATCTCAGAGAGGCTCTGTCCACCTTCGACGATCAGTGGGCTCCTCGCACCGTGGCCACAGTGAACAACTACGGCGTGAAGGTCGTACATATTCAAGGCGAGTTCGTTTGGCATTCCCACGAGGACACTGACGAGCTCTTCCAAGTGATCCGCGGCGAAGTGCAGATCCACCTCCGAGACCGAACCATCAACCTCTCCCCCGGCGACATCTACGTGGTGCCAAAGGGGGTCGAGCACAAGCCTGCGTCCATCGATGGGGCCGACATGATGCTCTTCGAACCAAGCGAAACAACCAATACAGGAGACACCGACGAAGAACTGCCCGATCACATCAAGACGACGACGGGAGTTGCGCTGTGAGCACCGCTCCACCACCCGCAGAGGCAGACGACAAGGACTGGACATGGGTCCTCGAACGTCCGTGCCCAGACTGCGGCGCCGAGGTTGGGACGATGTCGGTGGCCGAGGTCGCCAACCTGAACAAGAGCTGTGCGGCCTCGTGGGCCGAAGTCCTTCGAACCCGCGACGACGTCGGCATCCGACCCACCCCTGAGACATGGAGCCCGCTCGAATACGGCGCCCACGTGCGCGACGTGTTTCGCCTGTTCCTCGAACGCCTCGAGCTGATGCTCAGTGAAGACGACCCGATGTTCGCCAACTGGGATCCCAACACCACCCAGGTCGCCGAGCGCTACGACCTGCAAGACCCGCTTGTAGTGGCCGACGAGCTGCTCATTGCAGCCAACGCCATCGCCGACCGATTTGCCGAGCTCACCCCCGAACAGCTCACCCGAACCGGTCGACGAAGTGATGGGGCCAGCTTCACCATCGAATCGTTCGCCCGCTACGAGATCCACGACCCAGTGCATCACCTCTGGGACGTCACCCAATAACAACACTCCGAATCTGTGGACTTTGACGCGCGTATTTCGCGCGTGAGCGTCCACAGATTCGTAGTTCACTACTCTGTCAGGGTCCCTCTATAGAGTGACATTCACACTTCCCCCTATCACTCAATGCTGGAGATAGGAACGTGGAAGTTCTGTACGAGTACGCATCGATTCGACACGGCGTGTTCTCTAGATTCGAAGCGTCATCGCTCGGTATCACCAATGGCCAGATCAATACGCGAGTGAAGAACGGCTCGATCGTTCGGCTCGCCCCGAGGGTATATGCAATCGCCGGATCACCGGACACCTGGGCCCGTCGAGCTCGCGCGGCGGCGCTATCGGCAGGCGTTTGATCAGCCATCGCGCTGCCGCTGCAGTGCACGGCATCGACGGCTTCTCGTTTGGCGAGATCGACGTCGTCGTACCCAAATACCGCCGACCCCGCCTAGGTGAGATCACGCTTCATCGCACGACTCAGTTCGGTAGAACCAATGCTCAGCAGGTTGATGGGATTCCGGTCACGGGCCTGGCTCGAACGGTTCTCGATGTGGCCGCGGTTGTTGGGCCGAAACGACTGAACTGGATGGTTGACGCAGTTCTCCGCCAAGGGATGGTCGAGTGGGAGGACCTGTTTCATATCTGGGTGACCCACTCGATCCAGGGTCGCAACGGTTCGGGTGGTCTTCGGATGCTGCTGGAGGAACGGTACGGCGAAGAGCGATTCCCTGACAGTAAGTGGAATCGAATGGTGAGCGATCTTCTCATTGACGCCGGATTGCCGACTCCCGTCTTGGAGCACGAGATTCGCTCGAATGGCCGGTTCATTGGGCGCGTAGATCTCGCCTATCCCGAGGAGCGGCTTGCAATTGAACTCGACAGCTCACGATGGCACCAAAACTCTGAGTCGTTCGTGAACGACCCACGTCGCAAGAACCAGCTCATGCTCGCTGGTTGGACGGTTCTCACATTCACATGGAGCGACTACGCCGATACTCCGGCAGCGTTGATCAACACCGTGAGACAAGCACGCCTATCCGCCGCCTGAACTACAAATCTGTGGAGTCTGATGATCGATATTCGGTCACCAGACTCCACAGATTCGTAGTGTTAGAGGTTTTTGACGATCTCGGCCATGAGGTCGCCGGCTTCGGTTGGGTTGAGACCCACTTGAACGCCTGCGTCGCGCAGGGCTTCCATCTTGGCGGCGGCCGTTCCCTTGCCTCCCGAAACAATGGCGCCTGCGTGGCCCATCTTCTTGCCGGGAGGTGCGGTAACTCCAGCGACATAGCTGACGACCGGCTTGGTGACGTTGGCCTTGATGTACTCGGCAGCCTCTTCTTCAGCAGAACCACCGATCTCGCCGATCATCATGATCGCCTTGGTCTCGGGGTCAGCTTCGAACGCCGCGAGGCAATCGATGAAGTTCGTGCCAGGAACCGGATCGCCACCAATTCCGACCGAAGTCGTCACACCGATGTCCTTCTCCTTGAGCTCGTACACCGCCTGATAGGTCAGTGTGCCTGAGCGGCTCACCACACCAACAGGGCCACCGGGCTTGGCGATATGGCCAGCGGTGATACCGATGTTGGCCTTGCCGGGGTTGATGATGCCTGGGCAGTTCGGGCCAAGCAAGCGGGTACCCGGGTAGTCGGCGGCCAACTTGTTGTAGAACCACGCCTCATCGTGGGCGGGTACACCTTCGGTGATAACGACGACGAGCTCCATGCCCGCCTCCGCTGCCTCCATAACCGCGCCCTTGACCGCCGGGGGCGGCACGAACACACAGCTCGCATTGCATCCGGTCTCAGCCTTCGCGTCAGCGACGGACGCGAAAATCGGCATGCCGTCAACGTCGGTGCCAGCCTTCTTTGGGTGGGTACCGCCGACGATGTTCGTGCCGTACTCACGGTTCAAGTTGCCGTAGTAACGACCGGTGCTGCCGGTCAGGCCTTGGTAAACGACCTTGGTGGTTTCATCGAGAAAAATTGCCATTGTGATTTAGTCCTATTCAGTCGTTCGGATCAGCCAGCGACGAGCGAAACGGCCTTCTCGGCGGCGCTCAGCATCGTGGGTTCCATCATCAGTGCATCGCCCAGGTGCGGGGCGAGCATGTCGCGTCCCTGCTGAGCGTTCGTTCCATCGAGACGAATCACGATTGGCGAGTCGATCTTGACCCGCTTCATAGCCTCGATGATTCCCTCGGCAACCTCTTCCCCGCGGGTGATACCACCGAAGATGTTGATGAAGATCGACTTGACGTTCGGGTCGTTGTTGATGACCTCGAGCGCCCCGGCCATAACATCGGCGTTTGCACCGCCGCCAATGTCAAGGAAATTGGCTGGCTTGCCGCCTACCTGGTTCACCACGTCGAGCGTGCTCATGGCCAGACCAGCACCGTTGGCGATTACGCCAACCGACCCGTCGAGGCCAACGTACTGCAAGCCCTTTTCGTGGGCGGCCGCTTCGCGCTCGTCGCGAGTTTGAGTCTCGTCATACGCGCTGTATTCGGGGTGGCGGAATTCGCTGTTGCCGTCGAGTGTGACCTTGGCATCAAGCACATGCACAACACCTTCGGGCGTCAGGATCAACGGGTTGATTTCGACCATGTCAGCGTCGCCCTCAACATAGGCGGTGTACAGCTTTTGCAAAATGTCGACAGACCCTTCGACCGCTGCCTCGGGAAGGTTCGCAGCCGCAATCCAACCGCGCACATCGTCCTCGCTGAGACCGACGACCGGGTCGACCCAGATCTTGGCGATGGCGTCGGGGTTCTCCTCGGCCACGGTCTCGATCTCGACGCCGCCTTCCTTCGACAGCATGCCGAGATGCTTCTTGGCCGAGCGGTCGAGGGTGAAGCTTGCGTAGTACTCCTCGGCGATGTCGGAGGCCTTCTCGATCCACACTCGCTTAACGATGTGGCCCTTAATATCGAGCCCGAGGATGTTTGTTGCGTGCTCGCGTACATCGTCGACCGTGGCAGCAAACTTGACGCCGCCGGCCTTGCCACGTCCACCGGTGTGCACCTGCGCCTTGACCATCACTGGAGTGCCCAGCTTCTCCGCAGCGGCCACAGCTTCGTCAACCGAGAAGGCAATCTCTCCTGGCGACACCGGCATGCCGTATTCGGCAAAGAACTGTTTGCCTTGATACTCGAACAGATCCACTGTGTCCTCTTTCGTCGGGGAACTTCGGCGACGTCGTGATCGACGGCCGCACCAGCGATACTAGGCAACTACACCAACGTTTCCCGTGGTTGGAGAGAGCTTTATGCCCGTCGCAAAGGGTCCCAAATTCAACGTCCGTAGTGGCATCTTGTTCGGCGGTCTTGCGGTCCTGGCCGCGATCGTCATCGGCTTTGTCGCGATCGCCTTGGGAAGTCGCTCAAATACGCTCGTGTTGGGCGACACCGAGTTCGGTTCGATCAGCGCTACGAACATGTCAGCCGAGATTGCCGAGAACGGCCCGATCTTGTGGCCCGACATCGCAAATGGAAGCCGAGACATCTGGTTGCAACACACCGGCGACAACCCGGGCGAGGGATGGTTTGCATTTGATGCGCGCCGGACAGGTGAAGGACGCGAATGCAACGTGAGTTGGAGCGCCGCCGACAAGAACTTCACCGATCCGTGTTCAGGCGATGTGTTTCCCGAGGACGGCGAAGGCCTGCCCCAGATTCCGGTCTACATCGACGAAATCAACCTCGTCATCGACATCAACGGCATCCACGAAGCCGACGACTTCCCCGGATTCACTGGGTAGACCCCAATTTTGTCGCACAAATTTGATATCCGTTTACCTAATTGCGAGTACTTTCTCACCGATAGAGGCCTTAGGGAAGAGGCCGTGTGTTTTGCACACAGCGTGGCGGCGCTCTTCCTAGGCAAATCGGGGATAGGCGGCAACTGATTGCCGAGAGAAATGTGGTCCAAGGACGGCGGGTTCTCGGGCCACCTTTCTCGTTTTGGCGTGTTGTAGAGTTGGTCAACGCAACTGGGGGGTTGGCGATGGGCGAACTGGCATACGACGTTGGACCGACCGACGTACCGCTACTCGAGCTGACGATCGGTGAACTGCTCGCCAGTACGGTCAGCGCACGACCAAACGACGAAGCGCTCGTCGTGCCATTCCAAGATGTTCGACTGACCTGGTCCGAGTTCAATGCCACCGTGCAACAGGTGGCAAAGGGTCTGATGGCGTACGGCGTCGGCAAGGGCGATCGCGTTGGCATGTGGAGCCCCAACTACGCCGAGTGGATCTACATCCAGTTTGCGACCGCGCTCATCGGTGCAATCCAGGTGAACGTGAACCCGGCCTACCGAACCAACGAGCTTGAGTACGCCATCAACCAGTCGGGCATGAAGCTGCTCGTCACCCGCACCGACTACCTCACCTCGGCATATCGCGACATGGTCGAGGAGGTAACACCGAACTGCAGCAACCTCGAACGGACCGTCTACTTCGACACCGACGATTGGCAAGCGCTCATCGACGCTGGTGCGTCGGTTAGCGATGACGACTTGGCGACCCGCCGCGCCGCCCTCGATCCGAATGACCCGATCAACATCCAGTACACCAGCGGAACGACGGGATTTCCCAAAGGGGCCACACTCAGCCATCGCGGCCTGATCAACGACGCCAAGATGGTCGGCGAGATGCAGGACTTCACCGAAGCAGATCGTCTCTGTATCCCGGTGCCGTTCTACCACTGCTTTGGCATGGTGATGGGCAACCTGGCGTGCTGCGTTTTCGGCATGCCGATGGTTATTCCCGGGCCCACGTTCAACCCTGGCGACGTGCTCAACACGATCGCCGACGAGCGTTGCACGGTGGTTTACGGCGTGCCGACCATGTTCATTGCCGAGCTCGCACATCCTGACCTTGCGAGCCTCGACATCTCTAGCTTGCGGACGGGCATCATGTCTGGCTCGCCGTGCCCGATCGAGGTGATGCGCGATGTCATCGACACCATGCACATGAACGAGATCACCATTGCCTACGGGCAGACCGAGACATCTCCGGTCTCTACCCAAACCCGTACCAGCGACAGCATTGAGAAGCGGGTGACGACGGTGGGCCAAGTTCTGCCGCATGTCGAGTCCAAGATCGTCGACCCCGACACCGGTGAAACCGTCGAACGCGGCCAGGCTGGCGAGTACTGCACCCGCGGTTTCCATGTGATGCTCGGGTACTGGAACGACGACGAAAAGACCGCCCTCGCTATCGACGAAGACGGATGGATGCACTCGGGCGACCTCGCCACAATGGACGAGGACGGCTTCCTCAACATCGTTGGACGGATCAAGGACATGATCATCCGCGGCGGCGAGAACGTATATCCCCGCGAGATCGAAGAATTCCTCTACACCCACCCCGACATTTCTGACGCCCAAGTGATTGGCGTGCCCGACAGCAAGTACGGCGAGGAGATTATGGCGTGGGTACAACTCGCCGAGGGGGCGTCAGCTACCGAGGACGACATAAAGGAGTTCTGTCGGGGCAAGATCGCCCACTTCAAGGTGCCGCGCTATGTCACCTTCGTAAACGAGTTCCCTATGACCGTCACCGGCAAGGTCCGAAAGATCGAGATGCGTGAGAAGTCAATCGCCGACCTTGGGCTCGACAACCAGATCGCCGAAACCGCCTAACGCAGGGTTTTGTGGCTCGACGTTTGGAGCGCCAGCGACAAACTCAGTAAGTGAGCGAAGCGAACGGCTAGATCTTCTCGAGTGGGGCCCAGCTAAGCAGTAGCTGCTTCTCGCCCGCGTCGGGAAAGCGCACCCTGGCCTCGGCCTTGTCGCCCGCGCCGGTGATGTCGATGATGATGCCCTCGCCAAACTTGGCATGGCGAACGTCGTCACCGATCTTCAAACCCAGCCCTTCGGCACCTGATGGTGTTGGCCCTGTTCGACGCATTGCGGTGTCGACCATGGCCTCACGATTCTCCGCCCGGCGAGCCTCGCGGTCACGCGAGCTATAGCCCGAACTTCCCCCATAGCTCGACGAGCCGAAACTCCCGGAGCTTCCGAAACTCGACGACCGTCGCCGCGAGCGACTCCCCTCGGCGTCGGTGACGAGACCCTCGGGGATCTCGTCGAGGAATCGGCTCGGTGGGTTGTATTGGGTGGTTCCGTGGAGCATTCGGCTCCAGGCATGGGACAAGAACAACCGCTCTCGAGCTCGGGTGATACCCACATAGGCGAGGCGTCGTTCTTCTTCGAGTTCACGTGGTTCGCCGAGCGAACGCATGTGAGGGAACACGCCATCTTCGAGTCCGATGAGGAACACGATCGGGTACTCGAGGCCCTTGGCCGAGTGCAGGGTCATCAAAACGACCTGTGATTCGTCTTCGTCGAGCTTGTCGGTGTCGGCAACCAGGCTGACCTGTTCGAGGAACTCCTCGACCGTCTCGAAGTCTTCGGCGCCGCCCACGAGTTCGGCCAGGTTCTCGAGCCGGCCCTCGGCCTCGATCGAGCGTTCTTCTTCGAGCTCGGCCAGATAGCCCGATGCATCGAGTAGATACCGAAGCATCTCGGCTGGGCCGGTGTCCTTCAGCTTCTCGGCCGCGTCGTCGATGAGGACGAGGAATTCGTCGATGCCCTTGGGTGCTCGACCAGACACGCCAGCCTCGTCGTAGTGGCGGAGCGCATCGATGAACGGCACGCCATTCATGGCCGCCCACTGGTCGAGCTTGGCCACGGTCGAGTCGCCGACGCCCCGCTTGGGTGTGTTGAGCACCCGCTTCATGCTGACCTCGTCAACCGGGTTGGCCACGGCCTTGAGGTACGCCATGGCGTCCTTGACTTCGCGGCGGTCGTAGAACCGCGTGCCGCCGATGACCTTGTAGGGAATGTTGACGCGAACGAGGTATTCCTCGAGCGCACGGCTCTGCGCGTTCGTGCGGTAGAAGACCGCCATGTCGCCCCAGCGGTGCTGACCACCTTCGTGAATTCGTGCCAGCTCGTGCGCAACCCACTGCGCTTCGTCGGTCTCGTCGTCGGCGAAGTACCGCAGGATCTTCTCGCCACTACCCTGCTCGGTCCACAGCTCTTTGGGCTTACGGCCCTCGTTGTTCTCGATGACGGCGTTTGCGGCATCGAGAACCGTTTGGGTGCTGCGATAGTTCTGCTCGAGTAGCACCACCCGCGCATCGGGGAAGGTGGTCTCGAACTCGAGAATGTTGCGAATGTCGGCACCGCGGAACCGGTAGATCGACTGATCGCCGTCGCCCACGACGCACACCTGCCGGTGGGCCTCACCGAGCATCGTGACGATCGCATTCTGGACAGTGTTCGTGTCCTGGTACTCGTCGACCAACACATGGCGGAAACGGCGTTGGTAGTGGTCGAGGACGTCCGGGTGTTTCTTGAGCAGCTCGACGGTGTTGAACAGCAGGTCGTCGAAGTCCATGGCGCCGGCCTTGAGCAGTCGAGCCTGATACTCGGCGTAGACCTCGGCGATCTTTCGCTCGAAGATCGTCTGGGCGGCTTCGGTGTATTCAACGACCGTCTTGTAGTCGTTCTTTGCCGAGCTGATCGATGCATGGACCGTTCGGGGCGGGAACTTCTTTGAATCGAGATTGAGGTCGCGAAGCACGTACCCGGTGAGACGTACTGCGTCGGCCTGGTCGTAAATGGTGAACGACGACGGGAAACCCAACCGGTCGGCGTTGCTGCGCAGAATGCGAACGCACGCCGAGTGGAATGTCGACACCCACATCTTCTCTGCCACCGGGCCAACGAGGGCCCCGACACGCGTCTTCATCTCGTCGGCGGCCTTGTTGGTGAACGTGATCGCCAAGATCTCGAACGGCGATGCACCCCGCTCTTGAATGAGATGGGCAATTCGATGCGTGAGGACGCGGGTCTTGCCAGAACCGGCACCAGCAATGATGAGCAGCGGCCCGCCTTCGTGCAGGACAGCATCTTCCTGGGCGGGGTTCAGACCTTCAATTAGCGCACTCGACATCGCACCAACCATACAGGTGTTCGTATCGCATTCGCCCGGCTTGAGGACAGCACTTCGAGAGTTCGGCCCTTACCCCAGAGGTAATTGTCAGCACTACGTCCATTCGGTTCGATGGACACATGACTTCCACCGCAGTTCGTCCCGACCAAGAAATCGCTACTCCCGTGGGCCTCGCGTCCCCGTTGAATCAGCTGAAGATCTCGGCTGTTTTCACCATCGGCTTTGGTCTATTGATCGCGTTGGGGGCTCATGAGTTGACCGACGGGCCGTTGCGTTGGTTCACCGACCTGCTCTTTTGGCCAGTTGGCGACCCGGCAATCTTGACCGACGAAGCCCAGATTTTGGCCGCGATTCTTGGCGGGGTGATGACCAGTTGGGCCGTCCTCATGTGGATGCTCACCGATGCGCTCGGCACAGAGAAGCCGGAACTTCTTCGTCGAATCATCTTCACCGCGATGGCGATCTGGTTTGTCATCGATAGTGCCGCCTCGGTTGCGTCGGGAGGATGGCTCAATGTGATCGGCAACATCGGGTTTCTGGCGATGTTCGTCGTTCCCGCAAGTCGCCTTCGATGACCTACGGTGCGTCCATGACGACGTTTGGATCGGTGTTGAAAGAGTGGCGCAACGTGCGCCGCATGAGTCAGCTTGAGCTTGGGTCGGTGGCCGATGTGTCGACGCGGCACATCTCGTTCCTTGAATCGGGCCGATCAAACCCAAGCCGCCCGATGGTCCTGCACCTCAGCGAGGTACTGGAGATCCCGAGGCACGATCGAAATCGGTTGCTCGGGGCCGCCGGGTTCGCTCCCATGTACGAAACCCACGACCCCGATGGCGAAGCGATGGAGCCGATCCGCAATGCGCTTGCGTGGACGCTCCAGCACCACGACCCCTTCCCCGCCATCGTGCTTGACCGTCACTGGAATGTCGTTGACGTCAACCAATCTGGCGCGGTCATGTTCCAACTCATGGGGCTTGGCACCGACGTCAACATGATCGACATGTTCATCAACGACGAGCGCGTCAGGTCGATGATTGTCAACTGGTTCGAGGTCGGCTACTTCCTGCTCACCCGACTACGAACAGAGAGCGCAGCGCTTGGCGGCGACTCGGTTCTTGACGCCGCCATAGCCACGCTCGCCAGCGACGACGCGATCACACCTCCGGACGCAACCGGACCTTTGCCCCCGGCGCTGCCTGCGATCTTTGACATCGACGGCCTGCGCGTTTGTCTCTTGTCGACGATTGCCCAGTTCGGATCCGCCGAAGACATTGCCCTCGCCGACCAGCGCATCGAACTGTTCTTCCCAGGCGATCAGGCCACCCGAGAGCTGCTACTTAGCCTCGACGAGAGCTAACGCTGGGCGACGATCCAGGTGGTGCCACCCGATTCGGTGGTCTGCACCATGACGAGCTCGCTGTTGCCCGCAGCGACCAGCGAAAGCCGGTCCGGCGCTGCGACATCGAGATCGGCAGACGAGAAGGTGTTGCCATCAGCTACCGCAACAACAGCGCCTGCTGCATCGCCACCAAGAAAGCCCATGGTCGAGTTGCTCACCGTGACACCGCGGCTGGTGGCGGCGGGAAGCGAGCTCCACGTTGCTCCTGCATCGCTGGAGATGAGCGTGGTCGAGTCATCGAGGTTTCGCATCGTGATCGTTCCATCTGCGACCGAGACGGCCGGACCAACCCCAGAGCTGAGCTCGGTTGTACTCCACGTCGTTGCGTCCGTCGAGGTAAAGACAGCGACTCCCTCGGCGGAGCGGCCAGCCACCACGAATTGTCCACCCACGGTTGTCACGCCGTACAGCGCTCGAGAATCAAGACGGCTCGTGCGGGTATATGGACCACCGATGGGTCCGGACCACACCTGGGGGGACTCATTGTCACCAATGACGATCACCCCAGGTGAGCCAACTGCGAGGTCGGTGGCATAGACCTCGCCGCCAGCGAGCGGTGGCGACACGTCCCAGGTGACCGTGTCGGCCGAGGTGCCAATGAGGAACTGCTTCACACCGGAATCGGAGTCGAAGCGCTCGAACAGCGCAACGTACGTACCGCCATGTTCGCGAAGCACCGACGCGGTTGCACCTGCGGGGACGCCCACGAGGTCAGTGCTCGTCCAGTCGAGGCCGTTGGGAGACGACAGCGACAGAGGGGTCGTCGATTCACCAAAGGACACGGCAAGGCCGACGTATCCGCCCGATCCATCCGATTGAACCAAGACGCCCGAAGCGCTGGCGAGGCCAACGGCGGACTTGCGGGTTTCGACCGTGACTGCGCCGTCGTCGGCTTGCAGCAGTGCTGCTCCCTGGGCGAAGGCCAGGTCGAGCTCGGGCGCAGCGGCGTCTGCAGACACGCTTGCTGTTTCGTCGGCAGCATCGCCATCATCATCCTGGTCAGCTGGGTCAGATTCGGCCTCAGCAGCAGAGAGGTCGTCGGTCGAGCTTTCACGTTCAGACTCAACGTCATTTTGCACGACTGGTTCGTCGATCTCTGCAGGGGCCTGATCCTCAAGCTCTTGCGCTGCGATCTCTGCGGCCTGCTCTTCTTCCGCGGCAGCAACATTGGTTACTTCGACGGTTGTGGAGTTATCGATCGTGCTGAGGAACGCTCCGAACAAGACACCGCCGCCGAGCAACATTGCCATGCCAGTGCCGAGGCTCCGGTTGCGTCGCTGGCGTGCGTCGGCGGTTGTCGCCAGTTCATCAATCGAGGGTGCAGCGCCAACGTTAGTAGCGCGACCCGATCGGTCGAGCTCGGCGCGGAGGCGGTCTTCGAGGTTCATTATCGTTCTCCGAGAAGTCGGTTGAGTTCGTGTAGGGCCCGGTTGGTTCGGCTCTTGACGGTGCCGGGCGAAATGTCGAGGGCGTCAGCGATCGCGGTGATCGTCCAATCGAGGTAGTAGCGAAGCACCAGAACGTTGCGCTGGTCGTCGGGCAGTGAGCTGAGCGCGGCCGCAAGTTGTGGGTCGGCGGAAACGGGTTCGACGGATTCGGGCCGAGCAATCTTCGGTGCGAAGCGGCGATCGCGGCTGCGACGGCGGAATCGGCTGGTGGCCCAGTTTCGAGCAGTGCGATAGATCCATGCCGCAGGTTCATCGAAGCTGCCAACGGCATGCCAACGATGTAGCGCTCGGGTGAACGCTTCGTCGACCGCTTCAGTGGCGAGGGCATCGTCTGAAATGGCGATCGAAAGTGCCCGGATAAGCCGGTCGCGGTCGTTGCGGTAGATCGCTTCGAAATCGGAGTGGGTCACAGATTCCACGATTCGCGGAGGCACCTCGACCGGTCGGTTCGGGCGCGAACCGAGGGGTCGATGCCGCGCTGGGCGTCGTGCGCCCACCGGGTTTGAAATCGTCTCCACGCCTGCTCTACGCCCATCTCATATCAAAGGTTCCCAGAAATCTGAAAAAGTTGCGAAAGGGCCAAGATGCGACGCGGGATCTTCACGTTGGCGGTGCCGGACTCTATTGCAACGGGATTCGGATGTACTGCGGGAAGGCAGACGCCCCGCCGGCGCTGTCCCCTGGGGCTGGGCCACTCGAGCTGGCGAGCGATGGGTCATCACTTGGCGCTCCGAAGAACTGAAACAATGCCTCGTCTTCGCTTACCGCGGCCAGCATCGAGTTCTCGATCTGTTCGGCTGACATGTGGGCAGTGAGGTCAACCTCGGTGAAGTCCTCGCCAGTGGAAACGACGAGGGCGATGCTCACGTCACTCTTTAAGTCACCCGGACCGGAGAATGCGGCAACCGTCGTGCCCCCTTCGTGGATCGAATTCACGCTCCACCATGTTTGGCCAGCAACGCTGTCGGGAAGTGCCGTTGCCGACCACGACGATGGGTCGTCTGTCGAACGAGCCACGCTGACAGTCCCAGGGTCGAGGCGTTCGGTACTGACAAACACAAGCAGGTCATCGCCAGCGGCGCTTATGTCGAGCACCGTCTCTCCGGAGTTCGGAACAAAGCCCGGCGACCAGGTCTGGCCCCCGTCTGTCGACACGCCGATCGACGTCGAGTCTGCGATTTCATCCTGTGCCCAAAGTCCGATACGGGTGTCGGTGCTAACGAGTCCAAACCCCGAGCCCGGGAGCGCTTCGGTTTCGATCAATTCGTACGGACCGCCAACCGGACCCACGAGCAATCTGTGTTCGTCTTCGGCTGCGCCGGCCTCATCTGTTTCGGTCGGAAGTAGCCACACGGTGCCCACAACCATGCCGTTGTGAATCTCTAGAGCGCTGACCGCCGGAAGGGACCCTGGCTCCTCGACCTCAACAACAGTCCAGTTGGAGAGGTCGGTCGACGTGCCGATGAATGCGGCAGGACGACCATCGGCTTGCCCCACCACACTCACCGCATAGACGCCGTTGGACTCGGTGAGTCGATCGACTTGATCCGATGGAAGGTCAATTGGCCCCACTTCGACCCAATCAATGCCGTCGCTCGACGTGATCGCGGTAAGAGCGCCAGCGGTTTTCCGGATTCCGGCAAAGCCATCGCCAACGCCAGTAATTATCTCAAAGGTCACATCACCCGAAGCCAGCCCGGGGTCGATGAGGGCTTCAGCATCACCGGGCCCTGACGACATAGCCTCATCTGACTGCACCGCAGAGTCAAACGACTCGACAGGCTCGGTTGCGAAATCCGATGTGCCCGAGTTCGTAATGGCACTGGCGCCAAACACCAGGCTGATCGCAGCGACGCTGGCGACAAGGCCCGCCCCGATCTGGTTGCGCTTGGTACGGCGGGCACCCGCAGCGCTGATGTCAGTGGCCGAGGTATCGCCTTCGACAAAGAGATCTTCACCAGAATGCAGATGTGTTCGTAGACGGTCTTCGAGGTTCATGAGGGGGTTCCGTTCGCAGAAGGGTCGCCGATTTCTTTAGCCATGGCATCGAGGGCTCTACTCGTGCGGCTCTTGACGGTGCCAGGCGATATCTCGAGTGCCTCGGCGGTTGCTTGCACGTCCCAGTCGTAGAAATAGCGCAACACCAGTACGGCACGGTGTTCGTCGGACATGTTGGCCAGCGCCGCTTCGATCGTCGGGTCAAATTCGGGGTCGACGCTGGCCTCGGGACGGGCGATACGAGGTGCATACTCGTAGTCACGTTTGCGGCGCCGGAACCGCGAGGTGGCCCAGTTGTAGGCCACCCGGTAGACCCAACCCTCGGGCTTTGAATACTGTCCGACCTTCGACCACCGCTGCACCGCCCGAGTCATGGCTTCGTCTACCGCTTCGGCCGCCAACGAGCTATCGCCAATGGTCATTGCCAAGGCGCGAACCAGGCTGTTCCGGTTCGCGGCAAAGAACGTCGAGAAGCTCTGGCCGCCACCGACGGTGGAGCTGGCGAAGTTGGTTGGTTCTGCGGCGAAGCCTCCGTCGGCCATAGCCATAGTTGTAATGCCCACGTTGTCTACACGCCGGGACGCCCCATTCGGTTCCCAAGGATTCTCGGGAGTTTGATCATGCGCTGGGAATGATCAGACTCCCGAGATCGCGCAATAGAGTTTGCGTGATGACTGCTCCTATCAAGTTCTCGGCGTCTCTTGGCCAGATTCCTGTCGATCAGCTCGTGACCACCGCGCAAAGGGCCGAAGAGTTGGGCTTCTATTCGGTGACGGTGCCCGATCATCTCGATGACCAGCCGGCTCCGCTCATCGGCCTCACCGCGGTCGCCGCCAGCACAACGACCCTTCGGGTTCTCCCGCTGGTGCTCGCCAACGACTACCGCCAGCCCGTCGTGTTGGCGAAGGAACTTGCCACCCTCGACGCAATCTCGGGCGGGCGGCTCGAGGTTGGGCTTGGCGCTGGGTGGATGACGTCGGACTACGACTTCGCTGGTATTAAAAACGACTCGCCAGGTACACGCATTCGCAAACTCAGCGACTCGGTCGACATCATCACGGCCCTGATGCGCGGCGAACAGGTCGACCACGACGGCGACTTCTACTCGGTGCACGGGGCTGGCGGCACTCCCCACGCCAACCCCCACATTCCGCTCATGCTCGCCGGAGGCAAACAGAAGATGCTGACCCTGGCTGGCCAGAAGGCCGACATCATCGGCATCAACCCGGGGCTCACCGCAGGTGTCATCGACGAGCGCGCTGGCCAAGATGCCACGCTCGAGCGCACCGACCAGAAGATCCAGTGGGTCAAGGACGCGGCCGGCGACAGGTTTGACTCGCTCACCTTCCAAACCCGAATCCACCTGGCGATGATCACGAACGACCGGGAAGCAGTTGCCGCCGAGATGGCTCCGCTGCTCGGCATCAGTGCAGAAGAAGCACTGGCATCACCTCACGCCCTGGTCGGCAGTGTTGAACAGGTCGTCGACGAAGTGCAGCAGTGGCGCGAACGTTGGGGTTTCTCGTACCTGTCGATCAATGCCGACGCAATGGAAGACTTCGCGCCGATTGTGGAAGCGCTCGACGGCAAATAGCCCTAACTGACATTGAGGGTCTGACCCCGGATGTCAGCGTAGGAGGTTGACGATGGCGTCGAGGGTGGGCTCGGGTGCGATCGAAACCTCGTAGCCAAGCGTCAGCGCTCGAGCTGCGGTGACCCCACCGATGCACAACGCCCGGGACGGGCTGGTCCCGACATGTTCGGTGTAGCGGTCAACCGCGGAGGGCGATGCAAACACGACGGTGTCTCCAGCCAGAGCAGCGACGACCTGACCGGGGTCGAGCTCGGGCATCACATTTCGATAAGCGGCCACGGTGGTCACGTCGATGCCCCGTTCGCGGAGGCCATCGGCGAGTACTGTGCGACCCACCTCGGCTTGGGCAATGAGCACTCGACCATCGATCGTGATGCCGGCGAAGGCTTCGAGCAGACTTTCCGATGACGCTGCGTCCGGGCGTAGATGCACGGTCCAGCCAGCAGCCTCGAGCACCGCTCCGGTTCCGCTTGCAATAACTGCCATGTGACATGCCCCGGGTGTGAGCAACGCTGCTTCGGCATGTTCCACCACCCGCTGGGCCCCGTTAGGGGAAAGCACCACCAACCAGTCGCCGGCACGCAGCTCGGCCAACGAATCTCGAAGCGCTTCCCCACCATCGTCGGTGTCAAGGATCTGAAGCAGCGGAAGTTCAACGACCTCTCCCCCACGCTCGCGAATCGCGGCTACTAGCGGGGCGGCTTGGGGTGTCGCCCTCGTGACGACGATCTTGCGTCCGGCCAGGTCGGACATTGTTAGGCGAGCCTCGCTCGAAGATCAGCAGCTAGCCCGTGGCCGAGCGCCACACCATCAGGACCAGTGCGTGTGTCGATAAAGACCGTCTCGGCGCCGTCGGACAACATCGCCGTGAGCACAACGTTGTCGCCGTCGACCACGCCGTGGGCGCCAGCGGGCAGGTCGCAATCGCCACCGAGCTCGACCAAGAACGCACGCTCGGCGTCAAGAATCCGGCGGGATTCAGGGTCGTCGATGGCGGCGAGGGCCTCGATGGTGTCGCGGTCGTCAGCCCTGCATTCAATCGCTAACGTGCCTTGCCCGACCTGCGGAAGCATCGTGACCACTTCGAGACGACCCACCACGTCGGGGGTTCGGCCGAGCCGGTCGAGTGCAGCCGCGGCCATCACGATGGCGTCGAGCTCGCCGCCTTCGGAGCGCACAAGCCCTAGCCGCGTGTCGATGTTGCCCCGAATTTCGACCAGCTCGACGTCGGGCCGGATCATGGCGAGCTGAACCTGTCGACGAATGGACCCAGTGCCGACCGTCGCTCCGTTGGGCAAGTCGGCCAGCGCGCACCCAACCAGAGCATCACGTGGATCAGCCCGCGGCGGCACCGCACAGATGACTAACCCATCGGGGGTAAGAGCGGGAAGGTCTTTGGCCGAGTGCACCGCAATGTCGGCGCGCCCGTCGAGGAGGGCAGCCTGAACTTCTTTGACGAAGACGCCCTTGCCGCCGATCTGATGCAGCGGTGTGGTCTTGTCCCGGTCACCAGCGGTCGACACAATGACGGGCTCGACCTCGGCGCCAATTGTCTCGGCGAGGCGCGTTGCGATGTGGTCGGTTTGCCAGCGCGCCAGCGCACTACCACGAGTTGCGGCACGAATCTTCGTCATCGCGAACAGCCTACGGCGCTTTGGCTATGAGGCCCGAAGCGATTTTGCGCGAAAACGATGGAACCAAACGGCTCGTCGGTGGCGTTGAACGGCCAAGACACGCATGCACTAGGGAGTCATGCAGCAGGGAGTATGGACAATGGCACGGCCAAATCACGCAAAGGCACCTCAGAAGAAACCTCAACTTCGAGTGTGGGTGATCGTGGCGCTTCTCGCCGCTGGGCTCTTGGCGATTCCAGCAACGGCACAAGACGCACCGACGACCTGCGATTACTCCCAAAGCCACCTTCACAGTGGGTGGGGCTGGGACGAGGAGACCAAGAAGAGCTGCGCACCCGCACAAGGCGACACTACCGAGCCCGACCTTGCAGGTCCCAACGACGTCGAACCCACCAACGTCGAACCGGTCGAAGACCGGTCGGCCGAGCACAACCCAGTTCAACCAACGGCGTCCGACGTTGTCATGGCCGAGAGCCCGACCACTACCGCTGCCCCGATGGCGCTGCTCATGGTTGGAACCTGCGACTACTCAAAGAGCCATCATTTCGATGGCTACGGATGGGACGAGACCAACGGTGTGGCTTGTGAGCCGCTCCTCACCACATCGACCACCGAGTACATCGCTCCCGAACCAGGGTCACCCGAAGACACGTGCGACTACTCAAAGAGCCATCTGCAAGACGGCTACGGCTGGGACAAGGTCAACGGCATCGCCTGCCTACCCATGGCAGACCGAATCGCAAAGGCTGCCCTCAAACGCTAGCGCGCAGGACTAATCGAGTTCGATGTCGAAGAGCTCTTGAAGGGCCTCGGCCATGCGGTCGCCCTTGGGTGTACCGGCCGACTCGCGCAACTGTGTCATTGGGCGATGCAACAACTTGTTGAGCAGAGCCTTGGTGGCAGCGTCGACCTGGCCACGAGTGTCGTCGTCGACAGATGCGCCAAGACGATCGAGTTCGGCGAGTCGAAGGGCTTCGACCTCGCGCCGGAATGCTCGAGCGAGCGGCTCGACCTGCTCGGCGGTTGAGACTGCCATGAACCGGACGACTTCATCGTCGATGACGCTGCGAACTGCTTCGATTTCGCCGCGTCGTTCTTCGCGACCGGCTTCAGCAAACTCGGTGAGGTCTTCCATATCGAGCAGCGTGACGCCATCGATGTCGCCAGCAGCAGGGTCGACGTCGCGAGGTACTGCGATGTCGACGATAAGCAGCTTGCGTTTGGGGCGGGCGGCCATGATGTCGGCCAAGGTGTCGTGGCTGATCATCAACGCGTTGGCACCGGTGCCGGTGAGTAGCACGTCGACGTCTTCAATGACCGAAGCCAGGTCGTCGAGCGGAGCCACATCGCCACCAACTCGCTCGGCGAGGCCGGCGGCACGTTCGATTGTGCGGTTGCAGATCACGATGCGGCGGGTGCCAGCGTCGCGGAGGGCAACGGTCATGCCTTCGCTCATCTCGCCAGCGCCCAGCACACAAATCGACTTTCCGTCGAGGCTGCCAAGTGCGTGCGTGGCCATGGCAACCGCAGCTCGTGAGACCGAGGTGATGTTGCGGGCGATGCCAGTGGATGCTCGGACCTTGCGCCCCGCGGTGCATGAGGCACCGAAGAGCCGGGACAGCGATGGGCCAACAACGCCAGCGGTGTGGGCTTTGTCGAAGGCGGTACGAACCTGGCTGAGGATTTCGGTTTCGCCAAGAACCGCTGAGTCGAGACCCGATGCCACCGAGAAGAGGTGTCGTGCCGCGTCGGCGTCGTGATGTGCGTACAGGTGATCGACAAACGACATCGTCGCGAGGCCAGAGTGACGAGCGAGAGTGTCGCGAACGTCGCCAAAGGCGGGGTGGAAACGTTCTGCTCGAATGTAGATCTCGGTGCGGTTGCACGTGGAGAGAACAACCGCTTCGGAGATGTCGTTCGACGAGGTGAGATCGTCGAGAACTTTGGGCAAACGCTCGTCGTCGATGGCTAACTGTTCAAAGTCGCCGATTGGAATCGACCGCTGATTCACTCCAATGACGACGACAGACATTCGCTACACCTTTGAGGGCTATTCAGGAAGTGTACCCACGTACAGGATCCCGTTGATCCTCTAACCCTGCCAAGTCAAAAGGGCTTCCACTGGCGTGACTTTTGTTACTAGCCATCGGCCGAATTCCCTGATCGCGGTCGTTCGACTGTCTTGCCGCGCTAGGAGGCGAGCACGAGTTCGGAATCTGGCGCCGTCATCATGTCGTGTTCGGGCTCTTCTCGCAGGCGACGGATGATCATCCACGTGAGCAGGACAAGCGCGATTGCGAGCGCGGCTACCGCGATCTTGGCCCAGAACAAGCGCTCGGCTCCGACGAACGCAGCCTCGGCCAACATGTTGTCGAGGCGCACGCGAGCGTCGACAATTCGGTCGCGATCGTCACTGGCAAACGCCTCTTCGGCCAACGCAACATACGGGGCACGAGGAACATCACGCAGACCCCACGATTCCTCCGTCGAAAGCTGTCGGGTTGCCTGTCGGCGAACACCTTCGACATCACTGATCGAGACTTCCTGGTCGGCCAACACCTTCAACGCCAATGCAAAGTCTGTGCCGTTCTTCTCGTACGAAAGTTGAGCGGCGTCGGAGAGGTCGAGGTTGGCTTCCTCGGCAATCGCAAGCACCTCGCGGTAACGATCGTGCACTTCGACTGCTTTGTCCATCAGCTCGTTGGCTTCCTCGAACTTCCATCGCTCTAACTCGCGTCGAAGATCGAGCGGCACCTCCCAGCCGTGCTCAAATTCGACGAACTCGTCGTAGCGATCGCGAGCTACTCGACGTTGCTCGATCAGCTCTTCGTGTCGGGGCGCTATCACGTATTCGATGAACAGAGCCTCGAGCGCGTCTTCCTCTTCATCGGTGGCACTGACCATGGCGAGGTCGAGCACGCGCTGCCAGTCGTCACGAGCAAACGTTGTCTCTTCGGGATTCGAACCCGGATAAGACGATAGGTCGTCGTTGGCGGCGCGAATCATGTACTGCACGGTGTCGAGACCGACCACCTGAACCATCTCACGCATCACATACCAAGAGGTGGCGTAGCCATACTCCTCGCGGGCCCGGAACTCTGCATCGTCAACACCGGCGGTGGTGGAGCGACCCCACTCGATGAGCGGTTGGGCATTCCGGGCGTTTGGGTCGGGCGTTTCCGGGACGTCCTCGGCCTCCCAGTTCAGCGCACTCTGTGCCTGCCATGCGAACTCTTCGGCCAGCCCTTCCGACATCCATCGCTCGGCAAACAGGCTCTCGTTGAACCAGGCGTGGCTCAGCTCGTGAATCATCACGCCAGTGTCGAGTTCGTTGCCGATCTCGATCGAGGTTTCAAGCTGGTCATACCACCCGGCGTATCCGTAGAAGTACGGGTTGACCGACTCGGTCACCTCGAGCACCTGCTGGTCTGGCACCGGCAGGCCAATGAGTTCCTCGAGCTGAGGAAGGCCATCGCTAATCGTCTGTTTCGCGAAGCTCGACCATTCGTCGTCGCCCGGCCAGGTTCGCAGCTCGATCTCTTGGTCAGCGACGGTAAAACGCTGTGTGTCGAGCCCCTCATCGATGGTGACCGTCACGAACGTGAAGAGTTCTTCGGGCACATCGAAAGTACGCGGCGTCCACTCGATATAGCCGTCGTTCAGGCCTGTGCGTCGAAGCACATCACCGAACTCGGTCAGGTGGGCATCTTCGGGTATCCGCAATCTGAGCGACCCGGTGCCCGGGTCGGAGAACGACCACATCGGGAACGCGTGGAAGGCCGGATTGGAGAAGAACAGACCCTCGCCGCGAATCTCGCCAAGTGGCAGCGAATACGTGACGGTGAAGCTTCGGCGTTCACCCGACCGCAGCTCGGTCGGCAGACGCGCCGTTCGCACTTCGAAATCACCGTCGAGTTCTTCGGCGGTGCTTTCAATCTCGGCACCACGGCTCACGATTTTCATGTTCTGCGCGCTGGTTGGCACAACGATGATCAGGCTGTCGAAGTACGAGTAGTAGACGGTGTTGCCACGTCGAGTTTCGCTGGTCGTGTTGCTCATGACTGCGGTTGTCTCGACCACAACCGAGTCACCCTCGACGGTGAAGATCGTGTCCTCGGAGTAGACCAGCCCGTCGGTTTGAGCCCCAACTGCGGGCGCGCTGAAGAGCAGCAAGCTCAACATTGCACCGAGTGCCACAAGAAAACGCATTCTTGTGGGTTTCGGACTCACGAGTTGACCCCTTAAGAGGCAACCTGACCCCTAGGCCGACTTGCCAGCGTCGCTTTCGGGGGCCGCTTCTCGCTGCTGGTAGTAGCCCAGGATCTGGAGCTCGGTTGCAAGGTCGACCTTGCGCAGTGGAACGGTGTCGGGCACCTGCAAGATCGTCGGGGCGAACGACAAGATCGAGCGCACGCCTGCGTCGACCAACATGTCGGCCACAGACTGGGCTGCGGCTGATGGAGTGGCGATGATGCCCACGGAAATCTCGAGCTCGTCGACAAGTGCGGGCAGTTGGTCAACATGGGACACCTCGATGCCCTCAACTTCGTCGCCAACCCGATCCGAAGCGGCATCGACGAGCGCAACGATCGGGAAGCCGCGATTCGAGAACCCTCCGTAGCGGGCAAGGGCTTGACCAAGGTTGCCCATGCCCACAATGACGACCGGAGCAACAACGTCGAGGCCTAGCGCATCGCCAATCTGGCCCAACAGCAGTTTCACGTCGTATCCAACACCGCGAACTCCGTAGGTGCCGAGATAGCTGAGATCCTTGCGAACTTTGGCTGCGTTGACTCCAGCGAGCTCGGCGAGAGCCGCTGAACTAACCGTCCCAGCTCCGCTGGCGGCGAGATCGACCAGGGAACGCCGGTAAATCGGCAAACGCGCCACCGTTGCATCAGGGATATCTCGCGCCATTGCCACAACTCCAGACTACACGGTCACCAACGAGGCCTCCCCGCCGGTCTGCTCGTCACGCTCGCACTGTTCGCACACCCGAAACGTTCATTCGAAGGCGGTTGCGACTGATAAATCAAGGCCCGCGCATCACGTAGCGTCAACCTATCATTCACGCTATGTGGTTGATATGGGTCGAACGCCTCACTCAGCGTACACCAATAGTGGTCGTAGTTATCCTCGTGACTACCCAATCTCACCCACAGTGGCTATCCGGAGGCAAATTGCTCGGCATCGTCTCCGTATGGATGCTGGTGCTGGCGTTTGTCGTGCCAAGTCCGGCCTCTGCTGCCAGTGCCGCCGAAGAAGCCTCGTTTATCTCCCGGGTCAACTCGACACGGGCCGCTCTAGGCTTGCCCGCCTTGCAACCAGATGTCCAACTCACGAACCTGGCTCGTGGATGGGCTACGTCGATGCGCGCAGGAACCTGCGGGGAAGGCAACTTCATTTGCCACGCAAGTCCAATCAGTGCCGGCGTAACCCACCCATGGGAAAAGCTCGGTGAAAACGTGGGCACCGGCCCTGACGTTGCCTCGGTCATGCAAGCCTTCATCAACTCTCCCGGTCACTACGCGAACATCATCGACCCCGAGTTCACCCACATTGGTGTGGGCGTTGTTTGGGACGGCAACCGGATGTTCACCACACACCGGTTCATGAAGCTGCAAGGTGCAGCGCCCACTACGACCACGGCCGCGCCGACAACAACTACGACAACAGCTGCACCAGCGACGACGACCACTACTGCAGCGACCACACCAACAACGCAGGCGACCACAGCAACAACGCAGGCGACCGGCGCGCCTGCTTCTACGAACGACGGCGGTTCTCCAGATCAGCCTGCTGATCAGAGCACCACTGCCGAGAACGACTCGGCATCAAGCACAGCACCACTGGCACCCGGAACAGCACGGAGCCAACCACCAGTGGTGCTGGAAGAACGCGTGTCGGTCCTGATCGACGCCTTCATCTCGATCGACTAGCCCAGGGCTATTGGGCAAGGAAGACGAACTGCGTTAGCGCAGCACCGACGATCACCAGCAGAAGCAGAACGATCGTGAGGGTGACCATTGGTCGCATGGCTACTCTTTCCGTCCAAGGGTGACAGGCGTCGACGGCCCGGACGCTCCATCGATCTTGTCGATGCGGAGCTCGTCTCCAGCTGACAGGCCCAGGTGTGCTGCAGCTGATGCGCCGTTGACCGCAAGCGACACCAAGCCGGACGAATCGATTATCGCTCCGACTTCGTTTGTGGCCAGCGATCGGTACGCCGGGCGGATGGCAATGGTCTCTTTGCGTTCACCGGCGGTCAGCAAGAACGGATCGCCCCACTCGGTGAGGTCGTCGGGTCCGATATTGAGTTGCACATTGCCGTAGGTGTCAATCCAGAGCACCTCGAGAACAAGCCCGCCGTCTTCGATGTCGATGATCGGCAGCAATCCGGGCAACAGCGACGAGGGCGACATCTCGTTTCCGAGCTCACCCATGTCGACTCCCATGGCCAGATGTGCAGCTGCCGGAGCAAAGACATCACGCCCATCGAAAGTGCTTCCAAGACGGGAGAGTTGATAGTCCGTGTTCGTGAGTTCGACGACCCGGGTTGCACCGCCGACGAGTGCGACCGCCGAGGCGAGCACGCCGTTGTCGGGGCCAACAAGAACTGACGCTCCGTTACCTACTTCGACCGCAACCGCCTTGCGGTCTGTTCCAACGCCCGGGTCAACAACAGCAAGGACGACGCCAGGACATAGGTACTGCGCTGATCGAGCTAACGCAAGAGCGCCGGCCCGGACGTCGTGGGCCCGGATGCCGTGGGTGATGTCGATGACGGCTACTTCGGGTGCGATCGTGCGAAGAACAGAGTGGACAACGCCCACAAATTCGTCCTGATGCCCAAAGTCAGAAAGAAACGAAATGGTGTTGTAGCGCACGGTCACAGGCTACGAGCGCAGAACGAAGGCCGGGCAAAAGCCCGGCCTCCGGTTGCAATTTTTCCGGCGCCTCACATGAGGCTCGACGTACTCAACCAGCTTCGGTGTATCGATCACCGAGGTACCGGTCGACATCATCGGGACGTAGGCGGTAAGACCGCCCGACCCGGATGGCAGAAAGTTCCCCTGCCTTGATAAGTCGGTACACCGTCATGGTGGATACCCGCATAAGTTGTGCCACTTCTGCGACTGTCATGAAGTGTCGACGTTCGTCGAGTTGGCTCACGTTGTTGGACCCCTTCTCCGCTTGCGAACCCGAACTTATTCGCTTCGGAGCAGAACGCAAATGCGGACCAGAAAAAGTCTGAAGTTCGCGCAGCGAGCGCGATTGTTCGCGCGCTACGACGTGCTTTCATCGCCGACTTTTCTCGGGTGATCTTGGCCTGCTAGTGCAAAAATCGTCCGAACATCACGGCAGGGTGTGACCTACGACTCGCCGAGCTCGATCGAACGTGCCGTCGCGGCCGCGACCACGTCATCGACAAGCCCCAAAAAGTTCGACTCCGCAAACACCGCGAGGCCAGCTGCGGTGGTTCCGCCTGGCGAGGTCACGTTCGTTCGCAGCACTGCCGGGTCTTCACCGGACTCGGACAACAACGACGCAGCGCCTAACAGCGTTTGGCGTGCAAGTGCGTCTGCGGTTTCTGGAGAAAGGCCTTGGTTGATCCCTGCAGCGATCAAACCTTCAGCGAGGTGGAAGACATATGCAGGACCGCTTCCGCTCACCCCGGTGACGGCGTCCATGTCGGATTCGTCAACGCGCACAACCAACCCAACGGCCCCCAGAATCGACTCGGCCCAATCGAGGTCGGCGTCGGTGGCCTGGGTCCCACCAGCGATCGCCGATGCACCCTGGCCTACCAGGGCTGGGGTGTTGGGCATGCACCTCACAATTCGACAGCTCGGGGCGGCTGCTTCCATTGCCGGAACGGTTATGCCAGCCGCGACGGACAACACTCGTTCAGCACCGGCTGCGCCAAGTGCCGTGGCGACATCGATGACGTATTGCGGCTTCACCGCAATCAACGCGTCAGTGTTTGGTTGAACCGCATCGGTGACCAACACCCCCGGGTGTGCAGCTTCGAGCTCGGAGCGCCGATCAGCGCTGAGCTCGACCACCGCAATATCTTGCGGCGGCGCCCAACCGCTCGACACGACACCTCCGAGTAAGGCCTCCCCCATCTTGCCCCCACCCACGATCTGCAGCTTCATGACATCCTCCGAGTTTGGTCGGCCCCCACAGTAGTGAACGATTGACAAACACTTGCTGCCGCGACCAGCGTCGCTGTCTCAGAGCGAATAGCGTCGGGCCATGGCCGAACTTCAGCGCGTCAACCGTCGTTTGTTTCTGTCCGACATGGGACGCCGAACCATGGCAATCGCCGTGCTCGGTTCGGGAGTGCTCGCTGCATGCAGCAGCGATGGAGCGATCGCAGTCGACGACGCTGCCACAGGTACCGACACGACAAGCACGACTGGCACAGATGCCGGCACCACAAGCACAGACAGCACCACGAGCACAGACACAGGCTCCACAGACACCGCAGCACCAACAGAGGTATCGCAGTTGCGCTGGGAGCGGGTCGAACTCGGCTTCGTGTCGGCCTACGTGCTGGCCCGCGGTTCGGAAATCGCGATCGTCGACACCGGAGTCGACGGCAGCGCTCCTGCGATCCAGCAGGGTCTCGAAGCACTCGGTGCTACCTGGAGTGACGTGAACAACGTGATCCTCACGCATCTCCACGGCGATCATGTGGGAAGCCTCGGCCAGGTACTCGACCTCTCCCCCAACGCAACCGCATGGGCAGGTCGGGCCGATGCCGAGGAGATCAGCGGCGATGTCGAGGCGCTCGACGATGGCGACGAGATCTTCGGCTTGCAGGTCATTGGAACTCCCGGGCATACCCCTGGCCATATCTCGGTGCTCGACCCGGTTGCCGGTTTGCTCGTTGCAGGTGATGCCATCAACGAAGAAGGAGGCATGGTGCTCGGGCCGAATCCTCGCTTCTCCAACGACATGACCCAAGCAAACGCGTCCGTGCAGCGGCTCGCCGAGCGGGCCTACGAAACCGTTGTGTTTGGTCACGGCAACCCGATCGAAACGGGCGGTTCCGACGCTGTCGTTGCTTTGGCCCAAACGTTGAGTTAGCCCGGGACGCAGCCGATAGTTAGCAGAACGCCTGCACCGGCGGACCTACACTGGAACCGCTATCGCACGTAGAGGTCCCCATGAGCAACAACGAAGACGCCGATCCCTCGGCTGGAACCCTCACGGTGGACTTTGTCGGCGAGATCCACGAAGTGTCGCCGGGAACCGAGTTCACCTTTGGCCGAATGGCCGACCTCGAGGTCGACGAGAACCCCTACATGCACCGCAAGGTCGGCAAGTTCATTGCCCGCCACGACCGCTGGTGGCTGATGAATATCGGAACGAATATCGCCGTCGAGCTCTACGACCGCGAGTCGCGTTCGAGCGCGAAGATCATGCCCGGAACTGAACAAGCGTTGCCGGGTAACGACATGGTCGTGCGTTTCACCGCGGGCGCTACCACCTACGAGATTGATGTCACCACCGAAGGCGACTCCGACAGCCAGCTAGAGATGGAAGAGACCACCGACACCATCACGCTGAGCGACCTCCCGATGACCGACAGCCAGCTGCAGCTTGTCATCGCCCTCGCCGAACAAAAGCTTCGAGAGCCCCAAGCACCACTGGCCGTGCCCGCTAGCAAAGAAGCAGCCGCGCGCCTCGGCTGGTCGATCACGAAATTCAATCGCAAGCTTGACAACGTCTGCGAAAAACTCACCAAGGCCGGGGTCTCAGGGCTGAAGTCGTCGTCGAGTTCATTGAACACCGACCGCCGACGCCACCTCGTTGAGTACGGCATCTCGAGCGGCCTGGTCGACGCTTCGATGTTGCCAATGCTCGACGACAGCTAGCACCCGCTCCAGGGCGCTGGACTACCGACGAGTATCCTCGACAACCAATGGATGGCGACAGGATCCCCGGATATGACGAGCTCACCGACATCGGTGGCGGCGGGTTCAGCCGCGTCTATCGGGCCAACGACCTGAACAACTTCCGAACCGTGGCCATCAAGGTGCTGAACCCCACCGACGTCACCGACGAACAGCGCAAGGCATTCGATCGGGAGCGAAAGGCCATGGCCACCGTCGGGTCTCACCCCCATGTCGTTCAGTTGCTCGATAGCGACTTCACCGAAGGTGGACGCCCGTACATCGTCATGCCGTTCTATGAGAACGGCACGTTCGCCGACCGCATTCGCGATGGCCAAGGCCTCGCAGCATCAGAAGTGTTGGACGTTGGGGTGAAGATCGCCTCAGCGTTGCACATTGCCCACGAGCACAACATTGTTCATCGCGACATCAAGCCCAGCAACATCTTCCAAGGCGACTTCGGCCAGCACGCGCTGGCCGACTTTGGAATCTCGTCGTTCTCGGCTCAACACACCGCATACACCAATTCGGTCGAGGTGGCCTTGTCGCCCTCGCATTCAGCGCCCGAGGTCCTCGACGACGAACGGCCATCGGTACAAACCGATGTGTACATGTTGGGTTCGACGCTCTACACCTTGCTCACCGGAAAGCTTGCGTTCCCGGGTGAATCCTTAGGAGCTGTAGTCCGCAAGATCTTGTCGCAGCCTCCCCCACCAATAACCGTCGATGCCCCTGACACGCTGAAATCCCTTATCGGCAACATGTTGGCAAAGGACCCAAAAGACCGTCCTCAAACCGCGCGTGACGTGGCCGAAACTCTGCACGGCATTCAGGTTGCCTCGGGCCTCACGCCCACGAAGATTTCGGTGAAGAACCTGGCGGCGCGCCCACCGGAATCGAGCGAGGCCGACTCGGAGTCATTTGACCCCGATGCCACAACGGTGTTTGGCCGGATGGCCACCGTGCAGCCCGGAGAAACCTACGAGCCGGAAATGCCACAGAGCTCGGCACAGTTCGAAGTCACCGCCGACTCGAAGTTGAGTACGCCGGATCGCCGTGGCTTGGCCAAGCCTGCGGCTCTCCTCGCCGCGCTGGTTCTCGCGGCCGTGGTGATTTGGGGATTCACTCGCAACGACCCCGAGCTCGTCGACCCGAGCGACACGGTCACAAACCCGGTCGACCCCGACGACGCGCTGCCCATTCTGCCCACCACACCAACAAACATCGTGTTGACCGAACGACTTGGCGAGGGATTCGAGGTCACCTGGACGGCCGCAGCTGGCCCCGACACGACGTTCGAGCTCCGTCAGGTTGGCAGCGACAAGACCGCATCAACCGAGCTCACGATGCTCACTGTTGAACTCGACCCCGACCACGATCCCTGCGTCCAGCTTCGGACCGTCCGCGCTAGCCGACTAAGCGAATGGTCAGACCAGGTGTGCGCCGGCGAGTAGGCGTGACGCCATGAGATAAGAGTGCGTGCCGGGCGTCATGCGCATCGCAGTTCTGGTGCGATGTCAGAGTCGTGAGGAAGGCCTCTCTGCCCTTGAGAGAACGACACACAACCGGGACGGGTGACGATGCGGTCGGCTGAAACTCCGCCGAAGAACTCAGTGGCGGGTGTGGCCTCTTCTGCGTAGACGTTGATGTTGTCCCAGTGCCATGTAAACCCACCGGTGGACGGCGACAGGTTCTGATCGAAGCCAGGCCCGTTGCCCGATTTCGTCCCGGTGTAGTTATGAAACGCCACGACCACGCGAACCGGGCCTGCCGGGAATTCGCCCGGTGCGGTCACCCAGTGCATACGGCCATCGGCCTCGGCAATACCGAATGAGATGGTGCCGTTCTTGTTGTCCCGGAACACATGGCGATAACGGTCGCGAATGCCACCGTTGCCTTTGTGGACGCTGGCCTCGAAACACGAACCCGAGTTGTGGCACGACTCATAGTGTGAGCCAAACGCATCGTTGAAGGTTGCGAACTGGTCGAACAAATGGCCATCGGGTACTTCGGGTGTGGCGATCTGCAAGCCAGTGCCATCGTTGGACACCGTTACTGCCCCGACAGCGCCGATGTCGTCGTAATCCCAGCCTTCGTTGCACGGCAGGTCCGGCCCACACGGCATTGCGTTCACGTAGGTATCCCATGCCGGAATGACCTTGATCTCAACGAAGTTTCGGGACCCCGCCGACGTGGTGTTGATATCGACCGATACCTGGTTTACGTCCTCGAATACTTGGTCGGGCAGCCCACCTACAAATCCGTATCCCGAAGCATCCATGGCGTACGCCATGAGGTGGCCCTTGGCCGCGTCACCGCCTGGGAAGCACTGGTAGACATGGCCTTCGGGCTGGTCCTTCGTCTGCGATCGGGTCTCTTCAGGAGCGGTACAGTTCGGCCCGCCCGTCGACCCATGATCCGAGGACCCCGACGTGTGAGCGACTACGAAGGAGTCCCGGTAGTGGACAAAATGGTCAATCCGGTCAATGTCATCTGCGTTCGAAAAGTCGTTGCTGTAGATCGGCGGCTCGGCGGGTTCAGCGGCCTGTTGGGCCGCGGCGATGCTCGGCGCGAGGCCAGACTCGCCTCCGGTTGGACGTTGCACAGCTGCAGCCTGCACGTCGGCCTGGCTAATCGCACCGGCGGCTGACCCACTCACAGTCTCGGCGGCGTCGGCGGTATCGCCGGCCTCGATCGAGCTCGCCTGAACACCAATCACTACGAGCGCGGCTATGCCAACGGCCCAAAGCCCAAGCACGCTCCAAAACGTTAAACGACGCTTCGCATTCGTCATGTCCCACCTTCTTGTCCCGCCTTACTTACTTCGACCACCGAGGTGATCAACTTGAATCCTACGGGACGGCCCACGCCGATGGGCGTCGACCACAGCTGTTTCGCTAGGGCGTTAACACTGCCGCTCTAACACTCGCGTGTTCCCCTGATAGGAAGCGCCAGG